>JALUUO010000078.1 GCA_027021335.1 Nitrospirota bacterium | reverse complement strand
CTGACCACGAAGAGCAAGTACCTTCGTGATTGCTGCTGTAAGCGTCGTCTTACCATGGTCAACATGACCGATAGTTCCAATGTTTACATGTGGCTTTGTACGTTCAAATTTCTCTTTTGCCATTAGAATAACTCCTTAAAAAATTAAACTCCCTTTACTTTAGCTATTATTGTTTCAGAAATGCTCTTTGGCACTTCTTCATAATGCTCAAACTGCATAGTGTATGTTGCGCGTCCCTGAGTCTTGGACCTTAAATCAGTGGAATATCCAAACATTTCTGAAAGCGGAACCTGGGCCTTTACAACCTGGACCTTTCCACGCTGCTCCATAAGCTGTATACGTCCACGCCGTGAATTCAGGTCGCCTATTACATCACCCATAAAATCCTCAGGAGTAACAACCTCAACACTCATAACAGGCTCAAGAATAACAGGTTTTCCTTTACCAGCGCCATCTTTGAAGGCCATGGATGCAGCCACTTTAAACGCAATCTCCGAAGAATCTACCTCATGGTAGGATCCATCAACAAGTGTAGCCTTTATATCAACAACAGGATATCCGGCTAGTATCCCGGCATCTAATGCCTCAACTACTCCTTTTTCAACCGGTTTTATATATTCTTTAGGTACAGCGCCTCCGACAATTTTACTTTCAAAAACAAAGCCTGATCCCATGTCAAGAGGTTCAAACTCCATCACAACATGACCGTACTGGCCACGTCCTCCACTTTGGCGAACAAATTTACCTTCAGCAGTAAATTTATTTCTTATGGTTTCACGATAGGCAACCTGCGGTTTGCCGACATTCGCCTCAACGCTAAACTCCCTCAGCAACCTGTCTACGATAATATCCAGGTGCAACTCGCCCATTCCTGAAATAATCGTCTGGCCGGTCTCATCATCGAAAGAAACTTTGAAAGAAGGATCCTCCTGCATAAGCTTTCCAAGACCCTGGGAAAGCTTATCCTGGGCAGCTTTACTCTTCGGCTCTATGGCAACCGAGATTACAGGATCAGGAAACTCGATGGATTCCAACAAAATAGGACGATTCTCATCACATAGAGTATCTCCAGTAAGTGTGTTTTTAAGTCCAACCGCAGCAACAATATCACCCGCACTGCATATTTTTATCTCTTCACGCTTGTTTGCGTGCATTTTAAGAAGACGCCCCACACGTTCTTTTGTTTTTTTGCTGGCATTGTATATGTAGGAACCTGCCGATACCTTGCCTGAATATATACGCATATATGTCAACTGTCCTACAAACGGGTCGGTCATAACTTTAAAGGCTAAAGCGGAAAAAGGTTCGTTCTCATCAACCTTCAGTTCAATCTCTGAATCATCTTTCAGGCTTTTTCCTACTATCAGATCAACATCCAGGGGAGAAGGCAGGTAATCCACAACAGCGTCAAGAAGAAGCTGTACGCCTTTGTTTTTGAAAGCTGAACCGCAAAAGACCGGAAATATCTTCATTTCAACAGTTCCCTTACGTATAGCAGCCATGACCTCTGCCTCGCTTATATCTTCACCACCCAGGTACTTCTCCATCAAGGAATCATCAACATCCGCCAAGGCCTCGATCAACTCTTCACGAAACTGTTTGGCACTATCAACCAAGTCTTCCGGTATATCTCCAACTTCATACTTGGCACCCAAGGTTTCGTCGTCAAAAAAGACACCTTTCATTGTTACAAGATCAACAGAACCACGAAAGTTGCTCTCAGAACCTATGGGTATTTGTACAGGCACTGCGCTGGCGCCAAGCCTGTCACGCATGCTATTGACACCAGCAAAAAAGTCGGCGCCTACACGATCCATCTTGTTCATAAAGGCTATACGCGGCACACCATACCTATCAGCCTGACGCCATACAGTCTCGGATTGCGGCTCAACACCGGCAACAGAATCAAAGACAGCCACAGCACCGTCCAGGACACGCAGAGAACGTTCCACTTCAACAGTGAAATCCACGTGACCGGGGGTATCAATTATGTTTATAGTATGACCCCGCCAGCTGCAGGTGGTAGCCGCTGACGTTATGGTAATACCTCTTTCCTGCTCCTGAACCATCCAGTCCATAACAGCATTACCATCATGGACCTCC
Organism: Nitrospirota bacterium; assembly: GCA_027021335.1. GTDB lineage: Bacteria > Nitrospirota > Thermodesulfovibrionia > SZUA-242 > SZUA-242 > JALUUO01. Next base: position 30,579 of record JALUUO010000078.1, on the reverse strand, counting down.
CCTATTTTATGGGTGATACCGGTATAGTACAAAACACGCTCTGTTGTGGTCGTCTTACCGGCATCAATATGAGCCATTATGCCGATGTTACGCGTGTCTTTAAGCTTTTTGTTAGACAACCCCGCTTCTCCTTTAAAACTATACTTAGACTGATCATTATTATAGCCTTAATAAATCAAGCAAACTAAATTGATTCGTCCAGACCGAAACCTAATCGCTACTGGCGGAATCCAGCCCCGCCAGAGTGGCGAGGAAGGAGCTTAAATTTTATAAGGTTTTTAAGGCTCCAGGATCCCTAGAACCTGAAATGTGCAAATGCCCTGTTTGCTTCTGCCATACGATGCGTATCTTCTTTTTTCTTCATGGTAGCGCCTGTTTTTCTCATTGCATCCATAAGTTCGCCTGCTAAGCGTTCACGCATGGTACGCTCTCCACGCTTTCTGGCAAAATCCCTAAGCCATCTGAAGGTCAGTGCAAGACGGCGCTGCGGCCGGATCTCTACGGGCACCTGATAAGTTGCGCCTCCGACCCTACGTGATTTAACCTCCACAGAGGGTTTAACATTTTCAAGAGCCGTCTTGAAAACCTTAAGCGGATCTTCGCCTGTTTTCTCCCTAATAATATCGAAAGCACCGTAACAAATACCTTCTGCTACTGCTTTTTTGCCGTCTTCCATGATTGTATTAATAAACTTGCTTAACACCTTGCTGTTGTACTTTGGATCCGGCAGAATCTCTCGCTTTACAGCTGCTCTTCTTCTAGGCATACCAAATATCCTCTGTTTATCTTACTTAGGCCGCTTTGTACCGTACTTTGAACGGCTAACTCGTCTGTCTGTAACACCCAACGTATCAAGGGCGCCCCGGACTATATGATATCTCACACCGGGAAGGTCCTTAATCCTGCCTCCCCTTATCAAAACGATAGAGTGTTCCTGCAAATTATGCCCAACGCCAGGAATATAAGTAGTAACTTCCATACCGTTGGTCAATCTGACCCTGGCCACCTTTCTAAGCGCCGAGTTCGGCTTTTTCGGTGTTGTCGTGTAAACCCTAACACAAACACCCCTTCTCTGCGGACACTGTTTAAGAGCCGGAGCCTTGTTCTTGGCCAGGATATTTTTCCTTCCGTGTCTTATAAGCTGAGAGATTGTCGGCACGATTCCTCCATCAAAGTTCTTTAAGTTCAGCGCCCTAAGTTTCTGTTTAATAATTTGGGCAACCCAGCAAGATTACACGAGTCCGTCAGTTTTGTCAAGAGGCCGAATTTCCTCATCAAAAATATAAACAAAATAGCGCATTATCTCACAAATTTTTAAAAATCATAACAACTTCAGACTGGGCCAAAAACGAGCAACTTAGATATTACATTTTTTGAAATTTCCTTGACAAATACTACCTAAAGCCTGTTCAATATATATCTAATACATTACTATAGCCTCACGCCTCAGCGTACTTGTTTCTTAATGCTGTAGAGCACCTAATTCCCCAGGAGGTATCTATTGAAAATGTCTGAAAACTACCTTTTTACGTCAGAGTCTGTAACCGAGGGGCATCCAGATAAGATAGCCGATCAGATTTCCGACTCAATACTTGACAGCATGTTGGCTGAGGACCCTCTTTCCAGAGTCGCATGCGAAACGCTTGTGACCACTGGTATGGTTTTCATCGCCGGTGAGATTACAACCAAGACCTACGTGGACATTCCCGGCCTGGTCAGGCAGACAATCCGGGATATTGGATATACAAGAGCCAAGTATGGATTCGATTACGAAACATGCGCCGTGATCACCTCTATAGATAAACAATCAGGAGATATTGCAATGGGCGTGGACACCGGAGGCGCCGGCGACCAGGGACTTATGTTTGGTTATGCCTGCAATGAAACATCGGAACTTATGCCTCTGCCGCTCAGCTTAGCCCATAAATTGTCGATGAAACTTACGGATGTACGAAAACAAGATGTTTTGGAATATCTTCGGCCAGATGGAAAAACACAGGTATCCATAGAGTATACCAGGGACGGCAGGCCGGTGAAAGTAGATACCGTTGTGATATCAACCCAGCATAGTCCTGATATAACGCTGAAGGAAATACGGGAAGATCTTATAGAGAAGGTTATCAAACCTGTTATTCCGCCCGAACTTCTTGATGAAGAATCAGTGAAATATCATATAAATCCGACCGGCAGATTCGTAATAGGAGGACCTCAGGGAGACTGCGGTCTGACAGGCAGAAAAATTATTGTTGACAGCTACGGTGGCGTTGGCAGTCACGGAGGTGGGGCTTTTTCCGGCAAGGACCCTTCCAAGGTGGACCGGTCGGCTTCCTATATGGCGCGCTATATAGCCAAAAACCTTGTGGCGGCAGGTATAGCCGACAAACTGGAAGTCCAACTTGCCTATGCTATTGGAGTACCTGAACCGGTATCAGTATATATTGATACCTTTCAAACAGGTAAAGTGGAGGATCATGTCATAGCCGGCCTCATACGGGATCATTTTGAGTTGACACCGGCCGGTATCATTAAGTCTCTTGATTTAAGGCGCCCCATATACAAAAAAACAGCTGCTTACGGCCATTTTGGAAGAGAACTTCCGGAGTTCACTTGGGAGAAAACCGACAAGGCCGATGCACTGAAAAAGGCAGCCGGACTGTAACATTAGAAAAACACAAAAAGACGAAAGGCAAAAAATAACACCCCCGCAGCTTTTGCTGCGGGGTGTCAACTTCTCTACATAACCGGGAGCAAACAACCCGGTCTCAACCTACTCTTTCATAAATTCCAGAATAATTTTCTGAACACTTGGATCAAATGGAACCCTTACGTGGTTTAACGGAAAGTCGTAGTGTGTTCCACCTGGCAGGACAGAGCTTCCAGCAGATACAAGAGAGTCACCCTTTCCGGCAACAAGCTCGTCAGGAAGACTGTTGGCCGGCAGGGCTTTAAGTGGAAAAGAAGGAAAACTCACTATTTTCCATTTATTTTCCGGCCGTATTCTGAGATAAAGGCTAAACAGTGACGGGTCGGTACCGCCAAAAGAAAGCTTGCGCAGTGTATATTTAAAGTCTGCCTGTTCAGACCGACAACTTAACGACCCGATTAATCTGAGCAAATTGGAACCGGGCATAAGTTCTTGCATCGCATGGCTTTGAAGGAACTTAGCAAGACGCTGCAAAGCTGTCGTCATTGCACCTCTGGAGTTTTTTGGAATCATCTTTTCCAAAACCGGAACAACAGAGCGCAGATACCTGGCAAAGCCAGCCATTGTTGTTCCTGCATGGGGACTGCATAGCGTAATCAACCCTTCTACTTCTGTACCTGTTTTTTTCAACGTAAACATTCGTGCAATCAGTCCGCCTCTGCTGTGGCCCGCAAGAAAAACCGGTTTTTTCGGCCATATCTTACCGACTTCTTTCATAACCATATCAAGTTCTTCCAGTGCTGCCGAGGCCGGCCCTACCGGCCGGCGTTGACTCCACAAAGCTACAGAAAAGCCTTTATCGACAAGAAATCGACCCAACCCTGACAAACTATGATCGAATTTGCCTGTCGCAATTCTGCGCCTACCTTTAATTTCAGGTGCTCCAGATAGAAAAACCGTTACCGGAGCAAGACCTCCAAGAGCGTAGCATTTCTCCGGATCTGTCCAGAAATACTTATTCATACCAAGACCGTGTATCAGGATAACAGCCGCTTTTCCAGGTTTGCCTGTATGGAGTTCCAGGTCGAGATTCATTCTCCTGCAACCTTCACTTATGATTTTTACGATATCATTTCAGAGTTGTTATTGACTAGAGGCCGAAAGGTGATATAATCTGTTGTGTAATCTACTTTATCTCGGAGGGAGTGTCTATGGCTGTAAGCTACAAGGATCTCGGTTTTGTAAACACAAGGGCAATGTTCAAAAAGGCCATGGCAGAGGGGTATGCTGTTCCTGCCTATAATTTCAACAACATGGAGCAGTTACAGGCTATTGTTTCCGCCTGTCTTGAGACACAGTCACCTGTTATATTGCAAATTTCGTCCGGAGCGAGAAAATATGCAGACAAAACACTGCTTCGCTACATGGGACAGGGCGCGGTTGAAATGATGAAAAGAATGGCATCAGAAAAGGGGCTAAAGGAGATTCCGATAGCTCTTCATCTTGACCACGGCGATACCTTCGAACTATGCAAATCATGTATTGAATCGGGATTTTCATCGGTCATGATAGACGGTTCACACCTGCCTTTTAATGAAAACATCGCCCTTACAAAGCAGGTTGTGGAGTACGCCCATCCATTCGATGTTACAGTGGAGGGTGAACTTGGCATTCTTGCCGGCGTGGAGGATGATGTTTCAGCTGAACAACACACTTATACCCGTCCCGAAGAAGTACAAGAGTTTGTTGAAGGAACCGGCGTTGACTCTCTTGCCATAGCAATAGGGACATCCCACGGCGCTTACAAGTTCAAACCGGGGCAGGAGCAGACCATCAGGCTGGATATTCTTGAGGAGATCGAAAAAAGAATACCAGGCTTCGCAATTGTCCTGCACGGATCATCGTCTGTGCCTCCTGAGCTGGTAAAAATAATAAACGACAACGGCGGCCGTCTGCAGGACGCAGTAGGCATTCCAGAACCCGACCTGAGAAAAGCAGCGAAGTCAGCCGTATGCAAAATTAATATAGACTCCGACGGCAGGCTTGCAGTTACAGCAGCAATCCGAAAAACCCTTAATGAAAAGCCTAGTGAATTCGATCCCAGAAAATATCTCGGTCCTGCCAGAGAGGCCCTTAAAGAACTTTTCATGCGAAAAAACAAAGAAGTACTCGGCTCCGCAAACCGGGTCTAGGATGAAAAAAAACAGGGAGGATCTGCAGTTCAAATATGCCGATTTATGAATTCTACTGCAAGAAATGTCACAGAATCTTTAATTTTTTCTCCAACCGTGTAAACACGGAAAAAAAACCTACATGCCCAAGGTGCGGCAAAGTAAAGCTTGAACGGCAGGTGTCCTTGTTCTCTGCCTGTTTAAACAGAGGCAATAGCAACCCAGACGACGACATGCCTGACATTGATGAGTCACGGCTAGAAAAAGCCATGACCGTGCTTGCAGGCGAAGTGGAAAAAATTGACGAGAATGACCCGAGGCAAGCCGCAAGCCTAATGCGCAAACTTACAGATATGACAGGCCTAAACCTTGGAGGTGGCATGGAAGAGGCGTTGACCCGGCTGGAGAAGGGTGAAGATCCCGAACAAATCGAGGCCGAAATGGGGGATATTCTAGAACAGGAAGAGCCCTTTCTAACTACTGGCGGCAAAAGTATAAAAGCCGGAAAGGCACGGCGGTTGGAGTACGATGAAGAACTTTACAGCCTTTAGAGTTCGCAATAAACCAACTATTAATGGAAAAAGCAGGCCAAATCCTTGGAGATATACTTAAAAAACATGATATCTCAAAGGTATCCAAACTAGGAAAACTGACAGATTCTTGGCCTTCCCTAATGGGCCAGGCAATCTCATCCCACACCTCCCCCAACGACCTGAGGGACGGAATTCTTTTCCTTATGGTTGACAGCCCTGTCTGGATGCAGCAACTCAGCTTTTTAAAAGCGGAGATGCTTAAAAAACTATCCATGTACGAAGTAGCGGATATAATACTTCGTCTTGGCAAAGTAGAAAAAAAATATGGAAATATTGAGAGGAAAAACTTCTACGACAAGCGGGAAAAGCGTATTTTAAGCGCTCCGGATCTGCAACTTATCGATAACTGCGCGACTGAAGTGGAAAATACAGACCTCAAAAAACACATTGAACGCCTGCTCCGAAAAGCGTTGCAATATCCAACAAAATGATTGTCCTCTTGATGAATAGGAGAACTTATGACAAATGAAGCAAAAAAAGCCGTTGGATATAAAGCTGCAGAAAAAGTAACAGACGGTAAGAAGCTCGGCCTTGGCACCGGCTCCACTGTAGAGTACTACCTTGAGCGCCTCGGGCAACGCATTAAGGATGAGAGACTAAATGTTGTTGGCATCCCCACATCAATCGAAACAGAAAAAAAAGCTATTGAGTTTGGAATTCCACTTACAACTTTTGATGAAATACAGACGCTTGACCTTTACGTTGACGGCGCAGACCAGATCGATCCCTGCTTCAGGATGATCAAAGGAGGTGGCGGCGCATTACTTAGAGAGAAGATGGTAGCTTCATGCTCTGCCTACAAAGTGATAATTGTGGATGAATCCAAGGTGGTAAACCGCCTGGGAACGACCTTTGCACTTCCGGTGGAAGTCGTACCTTTTGGCTGGAAACTATGCGAAAAACGCATCGAGGAGATGGGTTGTACTCCTTGGCTGCGTATCATGAATGGATCTGTTCCATTTTTGACCAATAACGGCAACTATATTCTGGACTGCCGTTTTCCTGAAGGAATTAAAGAACCGGAAGAGCTGGAACTGCGTTTAACCAAAATCCCCGGCGTGCTCTGCACTGGACTTTTCATTAATTTGGCCGATGAGGTATTAGTGGGGCATGAAAACGGTATAGAAATACTAAAAAAATAAAACATCCCGCCCCCTGACCTAAGCAGAGCTACAGACAGTTTAGTTTACATGCCAATAGACACCTCAGAGAAAAAAAGGCCGTTAGTGCTTGTCGTAGATGATGATGATGACTTACGCCTTCTTGTGCGCAAGGCTTTGGAGCAAGAGGGCTTTGCTGTAAATGAAGTGGAAAACGGGAAAGAAGCTCTTGATGTTTTTGAGCAAACACAGCCGGATATCATACTTATGGACGTAACCATGCCGGTAATGGATGGTTTTGCCGCCTGTGAAAAACTGCGACAATTACCCGGTGGAGGTAAAGTTCCTATACTGATGGTGACCGGACTCGATGATCATGACTCCATTGATAAGGCATACAATGCAGGAGCCACGGACTTTGTAACAAAACCGGTTAATCTGCTTATTCTACGTCACCGGATACGTTATATGCTGCGTGCAAACCGGGCAATCGATGACCTGGATATAAGCAAAGACCAACTAGCAAGAACCCAGCAAATAGCACGAATGGGAACCTGGGAGTGGGATATAAAGACAAGGCAGCTTCACTGGTCGAATGAAGTGTACCGCATCTTTGTCATCGAACCTGAAAGCCTGACCGACCCATACAAAACCTTCCTGGACCTGGTCCATCCTGACGACAGAAAAATGGTTAAAAAGACAATAAATAATGACCTGCTTAAAAATAAACAGTGTGGTATAGAGTACAACATTCTGCTTCCAGGAGATTTTGAACGCACAATATATCAGGAAGGCAGGACTATTTTTAATGAAGACGGCGAAGCTATCAGGGTGGTCGGAACAATCCAGGATATTACCGAGCGAAAAAAGGCTGAGCAGAAAATAAAATTTCTGGCTTACTACGATCGCCTGACCAAACTGCCAAATCGTCTCCTCTTTAAAGAGCGCCTAGGTAAAGCTATCGCAGATGCCAATCGTCATGGTAGAAGCGGTGCCATCATCTTCCTTGACCTGGATAATTTTAAACATATAAATGAAACCTTTGGTCACTATACCGGAGATAAGCTGTTAAAAATAGCCGCCAAACGAATAGGCGACTGCCTTCGGAACAACGATACTGCTGCACGCTTGGGAGGGGATGATTTCGGAATAATAATTGAAGAAACACATAATTTGCAGGACGCAGCCCTAGTTGCCAGAAGAATTCTTGAGACTATGAAACAGGTTATTGTAATTGACGGCAACGAGTTCTACACAAATACAAGCATAGGAGTCAGCGTATACCCCTTAGACGGCAATAACGTAGAGATGCTGATGAGAAACGCCGATGCAGCCATGTCCAGGGCAAAAGAACTGGGTAAAAACACATACCAGTTTTACACCGCAGATATGAACGCAAAGGCCTTTGAGCGCTTCGCCCTGGAGACAGGCCTTAGAAAAGCTGTTGAACGCAACGAACTTCTGCTGCACTACCAACCAGAGGTGGACTTGACCTCCGGCATGGTCATAGGTGTTGAAGCCCTGGTGCGATGGGCCCATCCGGACATGGGCCTAATCTCTCCCATGGAGTTTATACCGTTGGCAGAAGAAAGCGGTCTTATTACGTCAATAGGAGAGTGGGTTCTTAGAACGGCTTGCGCTCAGAACAAGGCGTGGCAGATGGGAAAAAATACAAATATACGGATAGGCGTGAACCTCTCGGCAAGTCAGTTCAAAAACCACAATCTGCTTGAATTGATAGCAAACGTTCTGGAAGAAACAGGGCTTAATGCAGATTCCCTCGAACTCGAGCTGACCGAAAGCATTCTTATGGAACATGCGGAGACCAGCATAAACACTTTGGACCAGCTAAACCGAATGGGCGTCCACCTATCCATTGATGACTTCGGGACAGGATACTCGTCTTTCAGTTATCTAAAACGTTTTCCGATTGATACACTGAAGATTGATAGATCATTTGTACATGATATCAACACGGACCCTGACGATGCTGCAATAGTAAAGGCTGTTACCACCATGGCTCACAGCCTGAACCTGAAGGTTGTTGCAGAGGGGGTAGAAACAAAAGAACAACTTGCAACTCTTAAAAACCTGGGGTGTGATATAGCACAGGGATACCTTATAAGCCGACCAATACCGGCAGGAAAAGTTGTAAGTTTTTTCGGATCGTGGAGAGAGTCACAGATGTCTGATCTGTAATTAGTAATTAAAAATCCTGTAACTATCTGCTTAGGACTATAGTTTACCTGATGTTAAAATAGGAAGTTATTTTTGAGCAACTTTTTCGGTCTCCATCTGGAAGATTATCTCACAAAACGGGCATTTTGCCTTCCGGGTCAACTCAAGCTCCACTTCACGCTTAGCAACCTTGCACTGGTGAGAGACCTTTATTCCCAGAAGTTCAGCCTCATCTGTAGAGATACAGACCATCTGCTTTGGCGCCGGTAGTTTTTTTCTCATAGCTATACTCATATTATATCAACAAGTAAAAGGAAGAACAACATAAATTCTAAACTCATTTTTATTAGTTTACAGGTTATAAGCGTCTAGTTTTTTAACATTTTTTTTGCATTAATCCACCAGTCACTCTTGTCAGAGAACCACCAGAGTGAGGAATCAGTGCTGAGAATGCTTTTGGCCAGATCTATAGCCACATCGCTTTTCAGCCTCTTAATGGCAAATTCAAGCCACTCATCAGCATACGCATTACCAAGGTCCTTGTACTCTTTAAGAGCTAAAATCAACTCAAGCTGGTCGGCATCACCGGCTAACCGCGCCTCACGAGTTTCGCAGGCATTAAATTCCTCGATCAGCGTCTTTATTTCCTCTCCAAATGGAAGTGAACCTGTCAGTTCATCAACAGCTTTTTTTTCATCCACAGTCACATATTTCTTATTTACATAGTTCATATCACCTGTTCTCGCCTCAGGCAGGTCATGAAATAAACACATCTTTATAATTCTGTCGGTATCGACCCCACCATCCATATTACCAAGAACATAGCCTATGTATACTGTTCTGAATATATGCTCTGCAACAGACTCGGCTCCAGAGCCCAAAAACTGGAATCCAGAGCGCGGAGTACGCTTAAGCATTCCGGCTTCGAATAGAAAATTTGCTAATTTTACCACGAGTTATCGCCCATTACTAAAAACATTAACAAGGAAGTTATTTTTCTTGATGCCAAACAAGCAGGTTTTTATGAAACTGTAGAGAAGGTCAAATTATAACGTATCTAAAGAACCCCTTGCAAAATTTTTATAGAGAGTTCGGGTTGACAGTCAATCCTCTCCTCTGGTTAAATTAGAGAAGTACCTTTAATTCTTCGTCCTGAGAGGCGGGAAAGGTGGACATAAGTATGGTAGTAGAAACTGCAGAACTTTACTACCTGTATGCGCCTTCTTTCCGGTCACGGTGAGGAGGCTTTTTTATGCCTGCTGAGATTCTAAACCAAAAAGAGATAAGCCGGGTGATCACCCGTATGGCTCATGAAATTCTCGAACGTAACAAAGGAAGCAAAGACCTCTGTCTTGTGGGAATACACAGGGGCGGCGTCTACCTAGCCGGTCGGCTTGCCGAAAAAATAGAAACCATCGAAGGCGAACGCCCGCCTGTGGGCACACTCGATATAACTCTTTACCGTGATGATATTTCTCTCAGAAAAGATCCTCCGGTAATAAAAGAAACCGATATCCCCTTCTCGCTTAACAACATGAAGGTTGTGCTTGTGGACGATGTGCTTTTTACAGGCAGAACCATCCGTGCAGCCATGGATGCCGTGATGGATTTCGGCCGGCCGGCTCGAATCCAGCTCGCAGCTCTTATAGACAGAGGGCATAGAGAGCTGCCTATAAAAGCAGATTACGTAGGTAAAAACATTTCGACAGCACGCAAGGAGAATGTAAAGGTGTACTACACCGAAGAGGAGCAGACAGACCTTGTTATGCTTCTAAAAGAGGGAGAGCAGACAGAGGAGGATATCTGATCTTGTGACAAAAGATCTCCTTGGCATAAAAGAGCTGGATAAGGATGACATTATCCGGATACTGGATACTGCATCCGGATTCAAGGGCGTTCTTGAAAGAGATATAAAAAAGGTGCCGACCCTTCGCGGCAAGACGATGGTGAACCTGTTTTTTGAGCCGTCCACCAGAACCCGCATGTCCTTCGAACTTGCCGGCAAAAGGCTCAGCATGGACGTGACCAACGTATCCATCTCAGCCTCAAGCGTTACAAAAGGTGAGACCCTGCTTGACACCATCCGAACAATGGAAGCATACGGCGCTGATATTGTGGTGATAAGACACTCTTCATCAGGCATTCCACATCTACTGGCTGATAACGTAACAGCTTCGTTAATAAATGCAGGCGATGGTTTTAACGAGCATCCCACCCAGGCATTGCTTGATATTTTCACTATACGCCAGCACAAAGGACGGCTGGAGGGCCTGGATGTGGCTATTGTTGGAGACATCGCTCACAGCCGCGTGGCTCGGTCCAATATTTACGCCATGGGAAAGCTGGGAATTAACGTACGTCTGATCGGGCCGCCAACACTTATTCCGGCCGGGATGGATAGTTTGCCGAAAGTTAAAGTATTTCACAGGATGGAAGAGGGAATATCAGGAGCTGATGTGGTAATGCAGCTTCGCGTTCAACGGGAAAGGCAGAAGGGCGGCTTTTTTCCGAACATTCACGAGTACGCAAAGCTTTACATATTAAATGGCAGACGGCTGTCGATGGCAAAGGATGACGCCATTGTTATGCATCCGGGGCCAATAAACCGTGGTGTAGAAATATCCTCTGCAGTTGCGGATGGAGAGAGGTCCGTGATTCTAGACCAGGTTAACAACGGGGTCGCCGTTCGTATGGCTGTTGTATACCTTCTTTCTGGAGAAAAAACATCAAGAATGATGGAAGAAAGAAGGCAAAGGACAGAAGACAGAAGACAGAAAACAGACCACAAACTTATGCCTGCACAAGAAAGGCGGCAAGGGACAAAAGACAGGCGACAAAAAAATGAGTACTAGCAAAAAGAAAAGCATACTTATAAAAGGCGGACATGTTATCGATCCATCCAGCAGCCTGGACGGCGTTATGGACCTTCTTGTTCAGGACGGCAGGATCGAGGATATTTCCCCTCAAAATGGCCAGAACACACCACCGGATTATGAGGAGATAAACGCCACCGGATTATGGGTTTTACCCGGCCTGGCGGATATCCACACCCACCTGCGCGAGCCGGGCTTCGAATACAAAGAGACAATAGCCACCGGAACAAAAGCAGCCGTAAGAGGTGGTTTTACCGCTGTCTGCTGCATGCCCAATACCCAGCCGGTAAACGATGAACCTGCTATCACCCGCTACATACTTAAAAAGGCCGACGCTGACGGGGCATGCAGAGTCTATCCGGTAGGGGCAATAACAAAAGGCCAGAAAGGCGAAACCTTGGCTGAAATGGCGGCTCTTGCAGAGGCCGGCTGTGTAGCGTTTTCCGATGACGGAAATCCTGTCATGGACAGTCTTATTATGAGACGTGCACTTGAATATTCGCGCATTTTCGGACTTCCTATTGTTTCACATGCCGAAGATACCAGGCTTTCAGAAGAAGGGGTTATGAACGAAGGAATCACTGCCACCCGCCTTGGTTTGCGCGGAATTCCAAACGCCGCCGAAGACGTAATGGTCGCCCGTGACATAGCTCTTTGCGAACTTACAAAGGGCAGGTTACACGTAGCCCATGTATCGACCAGAGGGTCGATCAGGCTGATACGCGAGGCAAAATCAAGAGGTTTGCCTGTTACGGCAGAAACCTGTCCGCATTACTTTACGATCACCGAGGAAGCTGTGGCCGGTTTTAACACGGCAGCCAAAGTAAATCCTCCGCTTCGGAGCAAGCAGGATGTTGCAGCAGTTTGCGAAGGGCTGACCGACGGCACCATAGACGTGATTGCAACAGATCATGCTCCCCATCACCGCGAAGAAAAAGCCATGGGCTTTGATAACGCACCGCCTGGAATATCAGGGCTGGAGACCGCCCTTTCACTTTCCTTACGATTGGTTTCTAAAGGAGTCATCGACCTGAATCGGCTTGTAGAACTTATGTCTGTCAATCCATGCGGTATAATGTCGATACCAACAAGAAAAATCGCAAAGGGAGTTGATGCCAACCTTGTGATTATAGACCCGGAACTCGAGTGGGAGGTAGCCCCTGACCTGTTCGTTTCCCTTGGGAAAAACACCCCGTTTGAAAGCCTGCGCCTCAAAGGACGCGTGGTTAAAACGATAGTTTACGGAGATGTGATCGAATGTTTATGAAAAAAGCCTGCCTTGTTCTTGAAGACGGACTGGTATTTACCGGACGAAGTTTCGGCGCTGAAGGCGAAACCATCGGCGAGGTTGTCTTTAACACGTCGATGACGGGATACCAGGAAATACTGACCGACCCCTCTTACAAAGGACAGATTGTTACAATGACTTATACCCAGATGGGGAACTATGGGGTTAATGGTGAAGATATAGAATCAGCAGACGACTCAAGTAAAAAACTTGAAGGATTTATCGTAAAAGAATCCTTTGACCATTACAGCAACTGGCGGGCCGGAAACTCTCTTAATGCTTATCTAGAGAAAAAAGGGATCGTAGGAATACAGGGTATAGACACACGAATGCTCACAAGACATATCCGCAACAAAGGCGCGCAGATGGCAATTATATCTACAGTAGACCTTGAACCGGAAAACCTGCTTTCAAAGGTTAGATCCGCTCCGGGTATTTCAAGCCTTGACCTGGTCGGCAAAGTAACCACAGGCGAGCGCTATAACTGGAACGGACGCATCTGGAAATGGCCGGAAGGATATAAACAACCATCTAAGCCTGGAACCTGGAACGTAGTTGCCTATGATTTTGGAATAAAACTAAATATACTGCGTCTTCTGGTCGAGGCTGGGTGCAACGTTACCGTGGTCCCGGCTAAAACTTCTGCTGAAGAAATATTGGAATTAAACCCGGATGGAATTTTTTTCAGTAACGGCCCGGGTGATCCCCAGTCCGTATCATATGGAGTGGATAACGCCGCAGCGCTGATAGGCAAAAAACCAATATTCGGAATCTGCCTCGGGCACCAAATACTGGGGCTGGCCCTTGGCGGGAAAAGCTACAAACTTAAATTCGGCCATCACGGCGGAAATCATCCGGTTAAGGACCTGGAAACCGGAGAGATTGCAATTACCTCGCAGAACCATAACTACTGCGTCTCTGTGGACTCGATCGGTGACAGCGTAATCATGACACACAAAAACCTCTATGACGATACAGAGGAAGGTATGAGACACCGTGAATATCCACTTTTTTCGGTCCAGTACCATCCCGAGGCCGGGCCTGGACCGAACGATTCACGCGACATCTTCAAAAAATTCACCAAGATGATGGAGAAAAAGAGGTATTGAAAGAGGCTTATACACTCAGTATAGATGGAGACAAGTTGAGCTTCAAAACCGTGCTCTACAGAAGCGGAGACAGAAGCGCTCTGAATCGGATGGTTTACAACCGAGACCTTGCATCGATTCTTCTTGCAGGCAGTGCTGCAGGTGCAGTTTATTACCTGCTTTTTTGGTTGAGAGCCTCTTCTCCAGGGTGGCATAGCTGGGTAGTGCCGATAGCCCTGTTTTTACCTTTTTATCTGCTTGTCAGGTTCTGGCTGCTAAAGGAAAGAAGTCTCGAGATGATAGTTGACAAGGGGAACGGAGCAGTAGTTATAACCACTGATAGAATCTCCGGAAAAAACCGAAAAGAGATCCTTTTAAAAGACGTTACAGGTTTGGAAGCTGAAGAGCTTGAACCTCTGGATGAAAGTGATCTTGCTGATATAATAGCATGGCAAAAAATGGCTGAACCCGGTGTTCATGCAACGCCGCTGCCCCTGTTTAAATTAAACCTGTTACTTGCCGACGGTTCAAAGGTATTGCTATTTACGGACATTGTAAACAGCACTGTGGTAGAGGTCAAAAAGAGTCTCGATAAATTTATGAGTACGAAGTAGTTCCGCTTTTAAATCCCTGAGATTACACAGAACTGTTATATCATGAGTTCTTCTACTGTTTTAAGCATCACCTCCAGGGTTTTCCCCCTGTTGTAGACCAGCTTGTCAGCCGGAAATAGATTGATTTCTCCACGAACAGCCTTGTTTAATTCATGTTTCAAATCGTTTTTACTCTGTATTTCATAATCAGGTTTACACCATTTTTCAGGTCTATCTGAGCCGTAAATTTTAAAATATCTTGGCGCAGGCAGAAAAACCACCGGCTTGTCTATCGACATAAATTCAAGGGCCAGGCCGCTTACATCCGTAATCATGACGTCGGCAGCAAGCATAATGTCATCTATATCATGGCTCATTGCTACTGTGACATGGCTATGATTTTTTTCAATATCAACAAGCCGTTTGCTCCAATCAACACCACCGGTTTTCCAGGCTGCTTCCCCGGTCAGCATAATCGGGTGCAGCCGAAGCAGCAGATTTACTCCTATATCTCCACAAACGGCTACGACATCGTCTATCCATTCCACGGTTGAGGAAAAGTCCCCCCACGTAGGCGCGTATATAACTGTCGGAAGATCCGGAAGCCCCATGTCTTTCAGAAAATCTTTTTTATTAAACATCTCTTGCCGCTCAAGAAGTCTGTCTCCTCTAAGGTAACCGATCTCATACATTCGGGGTAATTCAACACCGTATTTTTTTTGGGCGACAAGAAGAGCTTTTTTATGTAACGGGCCATTTAAAAAAATGGCGTTATACCTACCTACAAACTTTATATGTTGCAGATCTTTAGAAAAATTCAGGCCCGCCATACCGTGAGTGTAGAGCACCTTGGGGCACTTAAGCTCAGAACCGTACGAAGACAGGCTGAGTTCGAAAAACAGTTTAATACTGGACGACTTCAACCATGGATAAGCGAATAGGTTTTCATTGTAGATAATCCCATACCTTGATGAAAGGAATTTAAATAATTCGACTTTTTTTAACTTAGAACCCGGAACCCATTTTGTCGGACAAAACAGCATGGGATGCATCTTTTCATCGTCTTTAAGACGTTCCACCAATCCCCTAACATGTTCAAGAGAATAAAGCTGCGACAGGGCAAACGCCACCAATGATTTTGGGGAGTTACTGTTGCAGTACTCTTTTACAGCTTCAGCCTCTTTCCTGACAGTAACCCGGTATACGGAATTTAATATTGTGCGAATATAAGGATTAAAGAATTTCTCTTCCCGTAGTTTTGTTTTTAACCGGTTTAATTTTATCACTGGTTTCGTAGCTTCAACCCTTTAGAACAAAACTCTGAAGCGGATTAATCAGCTGCAATCTCTTTAACCCTTTCGTAGTCTTCTTTAAAATCTATCTCTACACACTTACATGCGGAAATATCAACCGGATAAAACCGTATTCCCTTGGAAATACATATCTCTACGCCTTTTTCGAAGTAGTCATCATCATCACATTCTTTTAAACTTTCGTAAAAAACACCTACATTCTCGGCTGTAATCTTGTTTACACCAACAGATTCGCCCTCTGCATCCAGCACACTTTTTGATATTTCAATAATTTCTCCATTTTTACCTGTCTTATACTTTACCTCTTCCTCGCCACACTTGGAGATATTAACCGCCATAACATTCCCAGGTTCGGATAGAAGCCTTCTTATGACCTCTGATTCAAGAAAAACATCACCGTTAATCCATATGATATCGTCCTCATCAATGCTTTCAAGAGCCATCATTAAACTCTTGGATGTATTTGTAATATGATAGAAAGTGTTGTATCGATAGATAAGATCCGGAAACTCCTCCATAATGACGTCTTTCTTAAAACCTACAACAACTATTATTTCTTTTATACCGTTATCTCGAAGTAACGATACCTGGTTTTCCATTATAGTATTACCCATAGGCAGCCTCATTAAACACTTTGGCAGTTGATTTCCTATCCTGGTACCGGTTCCGGCTGCTAGAATTATAGCTTTCAAGATTTCCTCCTTTGTTTTATCGCAAGAACAGCCTGGTCTCTAAGCAGTTTTAAATACACCTGATCTTCTTCAGTTATGACCTTAGCCGAACCGCCCCTGATGTAGTCAGCATATAAAAGACCCAAGTTAACATCATCCACAACAATAGGAAGAATAACAATGGATTCGGCACCGACAAGGCGTCGATGCCAAAACGGCATCCGCTGCTTTGCATCGGTGGCGCTTATATTATTTATAATGAGATCATGTCTTTCCACAAATGCTTTAGTGAATATATCTCCACTATTATTAAGTGGGATACCAAACAGCTTGATAAGCCTGTCTATATTCAGGCCGAATCCGAACCTGGCCCCGACTATCTGGTTACCGGGTTCCTTTACACACAGAAGAACGTGAGAAAAATTCAGCGCCCGGTACATGGTCTCTAAGATCATACGGAAAACATCATCCATGACAAAGGATGAAAGAAGAGTTTTAGTGATTTCCTGAAGCCCCTTAAGAAAAACTGCCTGGGAATCCACCTGGTTTTTATCCGGCTCATCCGGTGCCGTATAATAATCAACAGGCTCTTTACTTATTACCTCTAAATTTTCCTCAACAGTCGATAAACCACTCCAAATTCTAACATTTTTAAAAAAGCTGCTTTTTTGCATCTTCCTATCAAACATGCTTGAATTCTTTGATATTTCTTCAAGAGATGTTTTTAAAACCTCTGTTATTTGTCTTTCCGATAAATCGTAGCATTTTTTAAAACGAGCACTTATTTTTTGCAGAACTTTACTTTTGTCCTGAACAGTGGATTGCGTAATCACACTACAAACCTCATTCGAAAATGTCGAGAGCACCATGAGCTTATCCTCTTTTAACCGTGGTTCTTCGGTTATTATTGCCGGAGCCTCACGCATACTGAAAACCATACTTTCGGGAAATTTCCAGATATTTGCCACACCCGCTCCAAGCTCGTCATAAGTAAGTCCCAATACGGCATAACAGGCTCTTTTGGTAGAGAAGCCTTCCTTTATCTCAAGCTCCCTTATACGAAAAGATTCGCCCGGGAAATAAAACAGAGCCAGCAACTTGCCCAGGTTATGAAACATGGAACAAATCCGTGCCTCTTCCTGATCGACTCCCGCTTTCTCGGCAATCTCTTTGGCAATAGCGCCACTAAAAATTGCACGATATACCGCATCAAGAAGTTCACCTGCCTGCCCCTTATTCTTCAGGTGCTCAAACAACAGAAGACTTGTAGCGGCATTTCTGACCTGCTCAAAGCCTAGCACTGCTATGGCTCTGGAAATTGTGCTGATTTTCTCTCCAAACTGACAGTAGTAAGCTGAATTCACCAGTTTCAAGAGTTTATTTGTCAACGAGAAATCTGCAAGTATGGCATTAGCTAACTCTGTTATAGAGATATCTTCCTTAGAAGTCAGATGAGAAATAGAAGAGATACTTTCCGACAGTGACGGGAAATCCTTATCCTTTCGCATACGGTTGATCAAAACATCAAGATGCGATTGTTTTGTTTCAATAGTTTGTTCTGTCATAGCCGGGAAAAAATCGTTGTTGATTCCTTATCGTTAATAAAACTCTAACATGTTGAAGATAAAAGGCAAGATTTATTAAAAATATATAAATCATCAGGTTTTAATTACCTAACATTACACCCTTAAGAGAATGTTGCAATCCTTCAGTAATCAATATTGGAAGCAGCTTGCCTGTAAGATTATTTTTAGACTCAAAGTGTACAATTTTGTTCGTGCTTGTTCTGCCCATTTGATGATTGCCGGAACCTTCGCAGCTTGGTTCTGTGTCTTCAACAAGAATCTCTTGAACCGTTCCGACCAAATCCCTGTTTTTCCGCCTACTGATCTCATCCTGAATAGACAGTACCGTGCTCAATCTTCTGCCTTTTTTATCATCAGGCACCTGGTCATTAAAAAGCCTGGCCCTTGTATGCGGTCGCTTTGAATATTTAAAAGCAAAAATACCGTCGTACTCAACGGATCGAATCACTTTTAGCGTTTGCTCAAAGTCAAATTCTTCCTCGCCGGGAAAACCGACAATAATATCCGTGGTAAAAGCCATATCCGGTACAAGCCTTCTAAGACGTTCGATTTTATCCAGGTATTCTGACGAGCTATATCCCCTGTTCATGCGCTCAAGCACTCTGTCCGAACCGGATTGAACAGGCAGATGCATATGATTGCAGAGTTTGGGCAGATCTTTGAATGCCTCCATCAATCTCTCGGAAAGATCTTTTGGATGCGATGTGACAAACCTAATTCTCTTTATCGCATCTACCGTATGGACCTGTTCGAGAAGATCGGAAAAATCAACTTCACCGGTAAGACTCTTTCCGTAAGAATTCACATTCTGCCCAAGAAGGGTTATCTCGCTATAGCCTTGATCCGCAAGAGAGCGAACCTCATCGACAACATCCTTGACCGGCCTGCTTAGCTCACGTCCGCGCGTGTACGGCACAATACAGTAAGAACAGAAATTATCACAGCCATACATGACAGGCACCCAGGCTCTGCAGCCCCCTGCCCTGGCAGACGGAGTTTTCTTCAGATGATAAGCCCGGCTTTTACCGGTAGCCACGACACAAGAACGAGTTTTACTAAGCAGCTCAGGAAGTCTGGCTATATTTTGAGGGCCTATAATCACATCCACGTATGGAAACCTGGATTGTATTTCACGTCCCTGCTGCTCAGCTATACAGCCGGCCACAGCTATCTTCATTTCAGGCCGTAAGGCCTTCACTTTTTTCAGGCGGCCCAGGTCACTAAAAAACTTCTGGTCGGCCTTATCCCGGACGCTGCATGTATTAATTACAACAAGATCGGCACTGTCCTGACTGGTTACAAAACTGTATCCTTTCTCTTCCAGCAGCCCGGCCATCCGCTCAGAATCATGTACATTCATCTGGCATCCAAAGGTGCGAATATGAAACGTTGGATTATATTCCTGATGGTTCTTTAATTCGTCGGGCATTATCCGGCTCCTGGAGATCGGCGTACATAGTGTTGAAAGAGATCGCCGCCTAAGAGTTTTGCAGTTTTTACAATTTCTACAACAAATTTTTTATTTCAACATCCAGAGAAAATACTAGAAAGGCTTACATGGAGTTTTCTAATTTAAGTGTTTCTAATAAAAGATACCTATAATTATTATCGGTTATCACCTTATTTTTCAAGCTTATCAAATATTAAAAACAATAATGTGAGTTCTGAGCGAGTACATATTTGTGTTATATTCTAACGCATGAGATACCTGAGGCTTCTTACGGAATACGAAGGCACCCGTTATGTCGGCTGGCAGATACAGCCAAACGGTCTTTCGATTCAGCAACTCATCGAAGCAGCCATATTCCGGGTAACCAGAGAGCAAACCAAAGTTATAGGAGCCGGACGCACTGATGCAGGCGTACACGCTCTTGGCCAGGTTGCAGCGTTTCATACACAAAGCATACTGCCGGAAGATGTACTCCTGCGGGCTCTGAACGCCAATCTGCCTTCAGACATCCGTATCCTTGGAATTGAGCCGGCACCCGAGGATTTCCATCCCCGCCATGGAGCTGACGGCAAACGTTATACATATCTCATACAAAACCAGCCCCGTCCATCGGTTTTTCTTAAGAGGTGGACCTGGTCTATACCCACTTCTCTTGACCCGGAGACCATGCAAACAGGCTTGAGCCATCTTGTAGGCAGACATGATTTTTCTTCCTTCCGAGCTGCGGGCTGCGCTTCCAAGCATCCAGTGAGAACCATCACTAAAATAAGCGTTGACAGAAAACCCATAATTTCAATGATGGGCCTTACATTTGCTGCCAGGATTATTAAAATAACGGTTGAGGCTGATGCACTCCTTCGCCATATGGTAAGAAATATCGCCGGCCTGGCCGTGGAAATAGGACGCGGCAAAATAGCTCCAGGAGAGGTTAATAGAATTATTGAGATGCGTGACCGCCGGTACTGCGGGCCTACTGCTCCGGCATGCGGACTTTTTCTTGAGCGAGTTTTTTACATTCCACCATGTTTTAAAAACTATTACGGAAAAACCTGAAAAAAGGCTTAAATAATCCTCCGTCTATAGGAAAAACTTTCCTTTGCGGGCAATAGTTTCCTCCCTGTTTTACGGCAAAAGAGCCTGTTTGAGAGCTGTACGTGGTTGGCACTGTCATTGCTATAGCAGTGGCATGAACACATCAAACGTTTTATTTTCAGGCACTTCAGTTTTTGACGAAATAGACGTAAATAACACATACGTATCTCAGTCTTCAAAAGAAACCAAAATAGAACAGGGGTCATTAAAATCTTTTAAAGAAGAGCTCGAAAAACAAGACGCCAAGGTTTCCGGAAGCGAAAGTTCCAGTGACATAAATGACGAAACTAAAGAAATTAAAAAATCTAAGAGGGATAAAACACCAGAATCAGAAAAAGAGGCACCTACCGCATCAAACAGCTCCAAAGAACAGAGTGCCAACTCAAAGGAAACCGAAAGTGAACTTTCATCACCTGTTTTTATACCTATTATTACCGATCTGACAACATCAGAAACCGGCAGCAAAAACTCACCGGTTTCTGTTAATGCATGGTTCCAGGGCCTTGCTACATCCGCAACACCAGGCTTGGAAGAAAACACGGCATACGGCAATGGAGGTTATGTTGATAAAATCAACATAAAAAACAACAGCCCTAGAGTTTCACCAAACCTTCTTATTCAAATATCTCCGGCTGACGATATTCCAGGTGGCAGCACCGGAAAACCCGGTCTCCCCACACTCGGTACGCCTTTAACTAACGCTCCGATAATTAGTAGTCCAAAAGGCACGAAAGAAGGTATAAACCCCGCTGAAAAGGCGGCTGGAGTCAACAAAAACGAAACATTGAACATCAGCAACCTGTTGATTCCCTCAAAAACAGAACAGCAAAGCGCTCTTACAAAAGAAGAAAGACAACAGGCAGCGGTATTTAGGGGCGAAAACTCATTAGAACTATTGCGGGCCGGTCATGAATCGGCCTCCATAGTTGCCAAAGTAAGCCAAGGCGAAGGTGAACTTAAGCCTGTAAATACCCTAGGAAAACTAAGCATCCAGACCACCGAAGGCGAGAGACCTCAAGGTGAAGGGACCAAACCCATTGATGCCCGTCAGGTTCAACTCTCAACCGCTTTTGCCCAAGGAGAGACAGGAGGAATGCTTGATGATTCAGAAGGCGGAAATACTGGAGATGAATCAAAACTTTCCCTACTGAAAACTGCGGCACATGGAGGAAAAACAGGTGCGGAGCATCAGGTAAATGCATCCACGGTGGAAACGTCCAGGATCGATGCAAAACAACCACAACCAATACATGAGGTCAGCACCAAAATTATCGAGCAGGTGCGCGAACCCATGATACAGGCACTGAAAAAAGGAGTCGACCATATTCAACTACGTTTGAAGCCTGATGGCCTGGGCGAACTGCGTATCGACCTGCGGGTCCAAAGCGGCAGGCTTAATATGCAAATTATCACCGACAACTTTACAACAAGGCAGGCTCTGGAGTTCGGACTCCCAGACCTTAAGGGTCAGCTTTCAGACAGCGGTATATCTGTGGGCAATACAAATATTGAATATGACGACGGAAAAGGCGGGGATAAAAACCATGAAGGACAAAAAGACGGTCAGGCTCATGACAAAAGTAATAAAAAGAAGGAGAATCAGAGTTTCCGTGAATACTTTGCGTAAAAAGTGGAATTACGAACTATTGACATCTAACTCGTACTTTTCAAAGGAGGTATACCTGCATTGATAGATATATCGGGAATAGGCGGGATTGAAACCCTATCTACACAACAAACCAAAGCCAAGGATGAGTTGGGTAAAGAGGAGTTTCTAAGGCTCTTTCTGTCACAGCTACAAGCACAGGATCCATTAAAGCCGATGGATAGCACTGACTTTACCGCACAACTTGCCCAATTCAGTTCGCTGGAGCAGTTGTTCAATACAAACGATACTCTCGAAAATCTTTTTGAGCTTCAGGGCACACAGGTCGAATTACAGGCTTCATCCCTTATAGGCAAAAATGTCCTTGCAAACGGAAGCTCCGTATCCATAGCAGCCGACAGCCTCGGGGCCGACCTTGATTACCGAATGGAAGGTGAGGCGGTGAGAGTGGATGTCGACATATACAACGCTTCCGGAGATCTGGTAAAAACCATAAGTTCTTTAGCCCAGGGGAGCGGAAGACAGAAAACACACTGGGATGGCACAGACATGAACGGTAATCCTGTTCCTGCAGGAAACTACAGTTTCAATGTAAGCGGCATGGATGCTATGGGCAATAATGTTAGAGCCGTCACAATGACCAGAGGAACAGTGGAAAGGGTCTCTTTTGAGGGAGATGCACTGTATGTAACAGTAAACGGCAGCAGTCTGCCGATGAACGCAATAGTTCAAATCGAAGGAGGTTAACAGTTATGGCCATATTAACATCTCTTTATACCGGAATAAGCGGGTTGAACTCAAACGGCGCAGCCTTGAGCGTTATAGGCGACAATATAGCCAATATGAACACAACCGGCTTTAAAGCGGCAAAAGCAAACTTCGGGGATGTCTTAAGTTCAACCTTTTCAGGCGGGTCGGGCGCCTCCCAGATAGGCCGTGGCTCGTTTCTTAGCTCTGTCAGTCCACAGTTTTCACAGGGATCATTCGAGACAACAGCCAACGGCTTGGACCTGGCCGTGGACGGCAGCGGATTTCTCATAGTACAGGCCGCAGACGGAACAAGAAATTACACTCGTGCCGGAAGCATGCGCCTTGACAGGGATGGTTTCATCGTTAACCCTGAGGGATTGTCTCTGCTTGGTTACCAGTTTGACGCCACCGGCGCATCCACAGGAGTTATTGACACACTGAATATAGCATCGCTGTCCAGCTCACCAAGTACTACAGGTAACATAAGGATTACAGCCAACCTGGACTCCAGGTCAGGCGGAAACAGTATAATCGTGGATACCACCAACAATACAATCATCTTTAACGACGGCGCCACACGAACCGCAACTCTTACACCAGGCACTTATACAGCAGATCAACTAGCTACCGAGATAACCACACAGATGGAGGCTGCAAACGGCGGTACGGATACCTATACCGTCAGCTTTGATTCCGATACCCAGAGATTCACAATCGTCAACGATACCGGCAATACAAACAGTATAGATATCGAGTGGGAAAACGCCGGAACGACAGCCACCGCCATACTAGGATTCACAAGCCTCGATCACCCGGCTATAGCTGTTGCGGCATCCACCACAAGTGACGAAGCAGTTCCTTTGTATCAGCCGGCATTCGATGTTGCCAACCCCTCAAACACCTCCAACTTTTCATCATCAATAACAGTGTACGATTCACTGGGAAACGCTCATCAAGTCACTGTGTACTTCAGAAAAGATAGTGTATCAAGCACCGGTAATCAATGGGAATGGTTTGCAGTTATTCCGGCATCAGAGGCCACGTCAGGAATCAATACCATTGGTTCACAAGGAACTATCAATTTCTCTTCCAGCGGTGCATACGCAGGCATGACGACATCCACCCCGAGTTTTGATTTTATCGGCGGCGCCGCACAAGGGCAGGCCATTAATATGGATCTGACAGCCCTTACTCAGTATGGCTCCACCTCCGCAACAGTCTTTCAAAATCAGGACGGCTTCGGCTCCGGTGCGCTTCAAAGTGTATCAATAAGTTCCAACGGTATTATTACCGGTGTATTCACCAACGGCCAAACACGTGGTGTGGGACAGATAGCCCTGGCAAAATTTGTCGCTCCGGAAGGACTCACCAAGCAGGGAAACAACCTGTTTACAGAATCCTACGATTCCGGTCCTCCGGTCATTGGTGAACCGGAATCAGCGGGACAGGGCAGCGTGCTGTCTTCAACATTAGAACTCTCGAACGTAGACCTTGCCAACGAGTTCGTGGGAATGATCTCGGCCCAACGTGGATTCCAGGCCAACTCCAGGGTTGTAACGGCAACAGACGAAATAATGCAGGAACTTGTTAATATGACACGTTAATGGTAATTGAACAGACTGATTCTATATCCGCAAGCAGGTATCCCCCGATATACTGCTTAATTAGGCCGGCTTTAAGCCGGCCTTTTTTTACCCACGTTGAACCGCTTGTCACAAATACGCGTACCAAGATCAATCGACAAGGCATTTCAAACGGGGTACGAATAAAACAAGCAGCTTAATTAAATATAAATCATCAAAACTGAATTATAGAAACTTGACAAAGCTCAGGGGTGTCAGTATATTTTTCCATAAATTTAGTTAGTCGGAAAGCCTAAATAAAAAGCAAAACTTATTAAAAAGATGTAGTGAATATTGAACCTAAGGTCTCACTACTTAACTCTTTAGTCTTTTTTCAGGGAAATGATATGCAACGGCAAATTACAGTTAATCTAGGAAACCTTGTTCTTTCACTCTCCGATGCTATGGATTTGGCTGATTCTTCATTAATTCAGCATCAGCAAAGAACCGCATTTGTCGTATGGGAAATGGGAAAGGCCGTGGGTTTTTCAGCTGAAAGGCTGGAAAAGATTTTCATAGCAGCTCTGCTTCATGACATTGGCGCTTTTTCATTGGAAGAAAAAATTTCCCTTCGGAACTTTGAGGTCAAAAGCGTCGAAAATCACTGCATACGCGGTGAAATCCTGCTTAGCAACATACCATGGTTGAAGGACTCATCTAAAATAATAAGATTTCATCATAGGCAATGGCAGCACTGGGATAAGTCGATTGAAGATCCCCTTGTCTTCGAATCGCAACTACTATCCCTTGCCGACTACCTCGAGCGTGAAATAGATCGAGATCATTATATTCTTCACCAACATGAAGAGATTATCTCGAAGATAACATCTTTATCCGGGACATTATTTCATCCAGGAATTATAGATCTTTTTCTAAAAGTTTCCAAACGTGAGGAATTCTGGCTGGACCTGGTCTCTCCGAGGTTATATGCTCTTCTCCTTAATGAGGGTCCCTTCAGAAAAGTGGAAATAGATTTTTCGGATCTGTCTTTAATATCAGAACTTTTTAGAAATATAATTGATTTCCGTTCTCGTTTCACTTCAACTCATTCTTCAGGAGTTGCAGCATCCGCATCTATGATATCAAAAGCCTTCGGCCTGACAGAAACAGAAATAGGGCTTATGGAAGTTGCAGGAAATCTGCACGACATAGGTAAACTGGCAATTCCTAACAGTATTCTGGATAAACCGGATAAACTGACAAAAAAAGAAATGGCAGTTATCAAATCACACACATACTACACCTATTATGTGATTAATACAATCAAAGGTCTTCAGCAGATCGCCGAATGGGCCGCTTATCACCACGAAAAACTTGACGGATCAGGTTATCCTTTTCACTGTTCAGCAGGAGAGCTAAGCACAGGAGCCCGAATTATGATGGTGGCAGATATATTTACAGCACTGACCGAAGGTCGGCCATACAGAAAAGGCATGTCGAAAAACGGTGTTGTTGAAATACTTAAAGGTCTCTCTGACCGTCGTCTTCTGGATAGTAAAATTGTTAATTTACTTTTTGATAATTATGAAGAAATTTTTTCATATGTAACAGAAAAACAGGCTGCTGCTAAGCATTTTTATCAAAATCAGTTTTATTTCCTTCATAACCAGAGTTGATTGATCAACAGCACTTATTCAGCTTCCCTAAGAGTATTGATCTGCCCGGGTTTTTCTATAACAAGTTGAGGACGTCTGTAATAGCCTATTGCTACATTTTCAAGCCTGACTGTTGACCCGCTTTTTGGCTTTAGTTTTTTATCTTTGAAATACAGTTTAATCTTAAAAATATCGCCGTAATAAAAATATCCTCTTTTATAAACGCCTTCGGCTTTTGATATAACCTCGCTTTGAAGAGCATGATCGGACAAATCCACAAAAGCACTATCAAGCAGGTAAGAGGCAACATCAACAGCGTTGCCTGTTTGATCTATACGGCTGATCTCAGTTATTTCACGAAGTCCGTAAAAATCGTAAAGCTCTGTTATGGTTAAATTATAAAGTTTGCCGTATTCAAGCTCTTCTCCTGCCTTGTATATAAAAACAGCACGGCCGTTTTTCTGTTTAATTATTGCATTGTTTTTATATTTGTAGATAACAGCGCAATTTTCCAGGCGGTAGTTAACATTTCCGATCTGTGATGTATAAAGATCGGCAATATTTTTTTTCTGAACTTCTGAAAAAGTTCTATCCGGTTCAGAAATGCTGTCAGTGCTGAAACTAAATGGATCCGTCGAAAAAAAAGCGAAAACAGGAAGATGATCCGAGTATCCCTCACCCAGGTGTTTACCTCTGCCGTTTTTTGCTCTTTGCCACCGGTAGAGGGCGTTTTTTTTAAAAAGATAATCCGGGTCGAACTTGTCGAACGAATTATCGATATAGGAAACTCCCATATTATCGTAAAGTCCTCTGGATACAATTATATTATCCAAGCTGTTTTTGTCACCAAAAAAGTTGTAAGACCAGCGTCTCACCCTGTTTATTTCAAGCCACAGGTTATAAAGATATTCATTTGAAGACTGTTTTGTAAGAACCGTTTCGTCAACCATTTTGGAGTCTTTAACAGTCTTTAAAATATGATTGATTCCGGTAATACCTGCGGTATCGTTTAATCTACTTGATTTTTTGAAGGTTTGGTATTCGTTGTAATTAGAATTAAAATCGCCTAGCAGTATGAAGTCAACATCTGTTTTTAATTTATCAATCTCCTCTTTAAGTTTTTTAGCGTAAGCTATTCTCAGGCTCTCAGGACCTCGTTTTGATTTCCAGTGATTGATAAACAGAACAAGAGGATTACCATCAATATCAATAGTCACCCTGAGAATACTTCTTGCAAATTCGCCACTGATCTGTAACTCTTTTTTTTCAGTAATCTGAAATTTAGATAAAACAGCACATTTTACCGCGGTGCTTTTTGAGTCGGCGATTTGCCAGTAAGGATAGTCCACTTCCAAGTCTTTCAATCTGTTTTTAAGTGCAATAAGAGCGGTTCTTGACTCGATCTCCTGCAAAGCAATAATATCTGCCTGCAAATCCTTTATGACTTCGGCAGTGTTGGCAACCTTGATCTCGAATACCTTACTGGTCCAGCCGTAACCGGTATTCGGAATATATTCGGTATATTCCGTTCCATCCTTATAAAGATCAAATAGGTTCTCGACATTATAGCTCGCAAGCTTGAAAGTTCGGGCCTCCGGCAGCGAAGTCAAGCATAGCAAAAATATGGTACAGAAGATGCAAGTTTTTATTGATTTTATTTTTTCTGACATATCGTCAAAATCAGATCGACAAAAAAGCGCCTATTATTCAACCTTGGTCCTGAATTTAACCGTGAAACTGGGAGATGGTGATCCGCCGTAAGCCATCGTGCCGGTGGTATTGATTTTAATACTCGTAACGCTGCCGTCGTAGCCCTGG
Source organism: Nitrospirota bacterium (assembly GCA_027021335.1). Classification (GTDB taxonomy): domain Bacteria; phylum Nitrospirota; class Thermodesulfovibrionia; order SZUA-242; family SZUA-242; genus JALUUO01. The sequence goes on along the minus strand of JALUUO010000078.1, from coordinate 2,548 downwards.
CCGTCAGGGACAGGTGTGTAATCGTAAACATAGGGTCCGGGAGCCGCTGTAGATGAGTACGTCACTGTTCCAAGAGAAAGGGCGGAGCTTGTTGAGCCATCGGTAAAACTGACCCCGGTGTTGACATCGTATGCTTCGTTAACACTATCAACAGGGGCGGTAACGTAGACTGAATCCGCATCAGGTGATGCATCACCGTCATTGGCCACAACTACGCTGTACTCCATAACAGCCCCTGGAATGGCCAGGGGGGCGGTTGTGTTGTTTACGGGGTCGGATATCGTGCTCATAGACCTGGCTATGGTGATAGATGGCACTGGTGTGTAATCCACCACCACATACAGCTCGGTTACGTTGAAGTCGGTGCTGGTGAGGCTATTTACAATGGCCACAAGGCTGTTTACTTCGCTCCATGTCCATGCAGCGCTACTCTGAGGGTTGGTGGTGTAAGTGTCTCCTGAAAATGTAACGTAGCTCGTACCTGTTAGATCATGGCCGCTATCGAAATAACTGGAGCTGTTGGTTGTTATACCTATTCTAAAAGCATTATTTGTCGAGTTGCCGCCGGACCTCTTAGCCACAGCGTAGACCGTGACTGAATTGATGGGGTTGGTCTTTGAACTATCGTCTACTTCCAGGTATAAATCGGTACTGTCATTTACAGATTGTCCGTAGGATGTATCGCCGTCACTACTGTCCAGGGCATCGGCCGCAGTGCCTCCATAGTAGGTAGCGTTGTCGCTGGCGGCAGAGCCGGATGGATGCAGTGTCAGGGTAGCGGCGTAAACAGGTAGGACATGGGCTAGCGTTAGAAACAGCATAAAAAATAAAATCAATGTGTAACGCGTGAAGCGCCGCCTGATCATCTGCTCACCCAACTCACCACCTCGCGTACCGATTGCTGGTCGAACTTCATTCTGAATTGTACAAACGGGCCTTTGCTGCTGTAGCGGGCTGCCGTGAAATCATTATCCATGAATCCTTCAAAATTATAGCCTGCGCTTATCCATATATTTTTTATAAAGCTATGGCCAATAGAAGCTCCGTAGGAATAATTATACTGGTTCAGCTCCCATGCGTGCAGAACGCTAGCCCGCAGGCCGAAATCCCAGTTTTTGGTGATGTCATAACGGCTCTCCAGGCCGACCAGATCGGTGTAGCCCTCGTAGCTGATATTATCTATGGTGTCACGCACAAATTTAGCTCCGTATTGAAATGATGTCTGCAACCTGTGGTTAAGCCGGTAATTGGCGTTAAGGTTGTTCACGATGCGCCAGTTGTCGAAACTCAGGTCCGTACCTGTGCTGCGCTCCTGTATCCAGTCGAGTTTGTTCAGCACCAGCCACCTGCTCTTCAGGGGCCGGTAGGCCAGGCCCAGACGCAGGTTGCTGTCCAAAGAATCTTCGCCGGTTACTCTCTTATTATCGGAGAGTTGCAGTGAGAGCAGCAACCCGAGGTCGTCCCGTGGATTGCTTTGTGCTGATGTAAAAAGATTCCACCTATCCTCGGTTGCGGCATCGCGGTATTCCGCGCGGCCGTTCCATATCCATTTATCTGGACTGAGGTAAGTGGCTCCCAAAGAGGTTGCAGTGAAATCATTGTCATTTCCCGGGCCGCTTGCAGGCGGCACGTTGACGTTCATCGGCGCAGCGGTTTTGCTGCTTATGTTTATACTCTGCTCGATGCCTGCATCCAGGCTCCATTGCGGGTTGATAGTCCACTGCTGCCTGAGGCTGATCCCGGCTGCTGTACTTTCGTGATTGTCAGTGAGATTCCGGCTGACCGATGTGGAGACATCAGCGCCCCTCCACGGGGTTGTTTTAACTCCCACCAAGGTGTTCCGGGTACTGGTTGAAGCGCCGTCGGTCCACTCCTGCTCTGCAAACAGAGATGTTTTATAGGAAAACAGGTAGTCCGCTCCAAGGCGTGTGCGTGAGGGAAAATCAGTACTTTCATCCGAACCGCCCAGAGCCTGTTCACGATCAAGGCGCAGATTGAGTTTGTCTTTCATGACTTTTTGAGCCACCCCGGCTGTAATAAGGTCGGAAGATAGAGTCTCGCCATTTCCCAGCTCGTCACGCACGATGCGAAGACCGGCACGCAGGCTGGTGCTGTTAATCTGATATCTTGTTTCCGCCTCCATCAGGTTACGGTCGGCACCGGTTGCCAGGTTCGACTGGCGGTAAACCTGGCTGCGCAGGTCCAAAGAGTCCGTGATGCGGTAAGTTCCATCCGCCCCGATCTTGCGCGTGCCGGACTCGGAAGCATTAATCTGGCCCAAGCCGAACCCCTCACCGTTTTCGCGCAGGTAGACGGTGGTATTCAGGCTCTTCGAACGATGTTCAACTTCGGCCAGGTAGGCGCTGCCGGAATTGCCTTGAATGTTGTCGCTTACAGATGTTCGGGCATATTCCAGTCGGAGTTTTGTTTCCTCGCTAAACTTATAAGCCATATCAACTCCACCAAGGTTCGATGTTCCGCCCAAGCGGCCCTCGCTCACATGTGTAAAACCAACCTTCAACTGCTCGCCTATCTTCACCTGGGCCCG
>JALUUO010000077.1 GCA_027021335.1 Nitrospirota bacterium | reverse complement strand
CTCCTCCGGGCTGCTGCGCCATGGCATAAGCTACTATGTTTAAGAACACGGAACACCTCCGAAAATTAAAGCTCTTAATTTAATTGTATTCATGACAAAAACTACAGGCTTGATACTATAACTTGTCGCATTTTAAATTTGCAACGTAAAGCTCTAAAACTCTTTGGATTTTTTTGGGAAATTCGTGGATTTTTTTGAAAACTCTTTGAAAATTTATTGAAAACTTATTGAAAAACCTCTAAAAATTCCGGTCACCCCCCTAACTAAAGCCCTAACTCCTCACGTTTCTTACGGAGGAATTCTTCGATAGCTTCCCTATAGTAATCTCCCTTGGCTTTTACTTCAGGAGAAACACGGCTGTTATATAGCTTTGCTCCCTCCCTGATCTCATCGCCTAAGATATCAAAAAAAGTATCATTTCTGATCGCGTCTTCAACGACATTGGAGTTATAAAGGGCTATATCGGACATTACTGTTTTTGCAAGCCTTCGTGCCTTCTCTACCATATCATCAGCGTTGGACTTCCGGGCAAGAAGTATGGCTCCGCACTTTGGACACTTACACTTGACCGGTTCGTCGGTAGATCTGCTTTCATCAATTTTTAGTTTAGTATTGCATTCCGGGCAGACTGTTACCATATTTTTGCTCTCCAAGTTATGGTATTGTTATTGTTAACATATAATTTGCATGAATAGGCTAAAAAATACAAGAGATTTTTTTCATGAGTAAAAATCAGCAGACAGGCAAAACCGCCCCCACCGGCAGAGAGCCCATTGGCGAGAGAACTTTCAGGTTCCGGTGCGACCCTGAAGTAGATTGTTTTAACCGGTGTTGCCGTAATCCTGACCTGGAGCTATATCCATATGACATTGTGCGTTTGTGCGGTAAACTCGGCCTATCCTCGAGTGATTTTCTGGAACAATACACCTATAATTCGATAAGGTCCAATCCGCATTTTCCATCTATTATGCTTAAAATGACAGACAACAACACGCGTACTTGTCCATTCCTTGAAGAGCAAGGCTGCCTGGTATACAAAGACAGGCCGGATGCCTGCCGTATGTTTCCGCTTGAACGTGCCGTCTCCTTAAAACCGTTTAATAAAGAGTCGATCGAAGAAATATATTATTTACAGAAGCTGCCCTACTGCAAGGGACATGGCAGAGGCGGCTCTGAATGGACCACCACCACCTGGATTTCGGCGCAAGCTCTTTCAGAATACAACCGCATGGGAGAATTATGGGCTGAGATGAGCCTTTTATTCAGACGAAATCCATGGGGACCAGATGGGACTGAAAGTAAAAATTTGCGAATGGCTTACATGGTCTGTTTTGATCTGGATCGCTTCAGAAAATTTATCACGGAAAGCTCTTTTTTAAAGCGTTACCAGATAGATGAAACCTGGATGAAAAAAATACTTAAAAGTAATGCATCCCTTCTGGAACTTGGTTTTGACTGGCTCAAGTACTTTATGTTCAACGTCAGCTCCGAAAAAATACGTCCGCTTTAAGATTCCGTTTTAGCGCATTATTTTAGTCTCCCGTATTTTTCGGACCAACCCGTAGAGAACGGGGAAACGGTCTTTCACCTGCTCGAGTTCAGCGCAGAGCATACCAAGAGCGCCTGGTATGAATTTCTCAAAGTACTCTTTTCCCTTGGTCATGGATAAAAAAGCGTATGCCCCAAGCGCCTGCATGTGGCGTTGGAGAAGGCATGGCAGAATCGAACGCCGGAACAGGGATTGATCAAAACTATCCCCGTCAATCTCTGTTCTGATCTTGATATAGAAGAGTATAAGTCTTTCTCTCAGGTTTTCCTCTATTTTTATATAAGGATCCCATAACAACGAGGCCAGGTCATATGCCGGAGGCCCGATCCTGGCGCCTTGATAATCTATCAGGTATGGTCTATCCTTCTGTACAATCATGATGTTTTGCGACTGGCAGTCCCGGTGAATTACTCTTTTTGGATAACTGTCCACCTCGACTGCCAGACGATGAAATTCATCGTCAAGAAAGGCACTGTCAGCAATGTCCTGCCGGCAAAACCCTACTACAAACTCACGCAGAAAATACGAACTTTCCCAGCAGAGATGATCAAAATCGAATTTCCTGAATTTCGGAGTTTCAAGCCGGAAAGCCGCAGGCTTACCAGTAGTTGGGAAGCTGTCTACTGCAGTGCTGAATGTATGCATTTTAACGATAATTTCCAAAACCTTTTTGTACATACTCTCTATATCCTCAACCTGGCGGCGGCACTTCATCCAGGAATATAGTGAAAAATCACCCAAATCTTCAAATACGGCGGAGTGCCCGGACATAGCATTGTTTTGGATAGTTTCTTCTATAGAAGCAGCAGCTATAAGCCGGGAGACCGGCAATCCCAGCCCGTTGAAAAAGATACTGTATTGAAGCTGACGTTCGTAGTCGGGATCCGTTTTATCCGTAATCATCAAAACAGCGCTTCTGCTGCCCAGGCGCAGCCTGTAATACGACCTGTCAGAACCACCAAAGCTTAACGTAGAGACCGACAACCGGTCTTTTTTTGCGCCAAAAACTTTTTTTATAAGTTTTTCCTGTATCTCCGGCCCTGAATCTTTATTTTCACTACAAACGTTAGGCTCCGGAATCTCTATGGAATAATCAGGTCCTATTATCCTGTTTCGTTGCTTACTTTTAGTTGCACCTACTAATGCTCCTGGAAGAAGTATGCAGTTTTCGAAGGTAACAGGACCTGTAACTTCCGCTTTGGCCTCAATAACCGTAATACCTTGAAATATAACATGTCTGCACCCCGAAAACTCCTGGTTGATAAACACCCTCTCGCCTTGACTTCTGAGCTCATCCCATACCGTTTCTGCAAACGAATCCGGACGGCCCAGGTCTTTCCATTCGGCACCTGTCACATCCACGGTGCCGATAGTCGCACCTGAAGCCAGGGCTTTCAGCCAGCACGATACCATGTCCGAACTTCCTGCCGGTATATGTTCGATAAAATCAGGCCGGTAGACCGCAATTCCTGTATAAGCGGCCTGTTTCAACCGGCTTTTACAAGTTTGAGGCTCTTGTGACCTGGTAACATCTTTAAGCAGCCCAGTAGCATCCAGTCTAAGATTGTTCAACTCCGGGTGGTCGTGAACAGCCAGGGTGACCAGGTTGCCGGAAGATTCGTGAACTTCAATAAGCACTTCAAGATCGATGTTGGAAGATATGTCTGTGTTGTGAACAAGAAAGGTGGAGTTTGAGAGAATACGGCCGGCATTTCTTATCGCTCCTCCGGTGCCCATAAGATCCTTCTCATAGAATATTTCTACTTGACCGGCATATTTCGAACCAAGAATCCAGGACGAGACCTGCTGTTGAAAGTGATGGGTGTTTACACCTATTTTTGCTGCGCCTAACGGCGCCACCCGCTCAATTACACGTTCGAGCAGAGGCTTGCCAAGTACCGGAAGAAGAGGCTTAGGCAGGTGGTTGGTGATCGGCTGAAGCCGCTTGCCCAATCCGGCGGCAGGGATGAAAACATTTAATCTCATTTACTTGGCAGGAAGCTCAGAAAATCAAATATAAATAAAAACTCATACTCCAAAGCGCAATATCTTGCACCTAATAGCAGCAAGACGATCTTGATGCGAATTTTCTTAAAGTTTTTTATTTTTTATTTTAAAAAAACGAAACGACTTAAACGTGGGCATTTGAACGGCTGTTTACAAAATCCGGTTACAACAGGTGAAACGACTTTAGCACTTTCGCCACCTTTTCGTCGGTCTTGCTGAGTTCGCGGAGGGTTTCGATAAGGGAGTGGAGTTTGTTGCGGTTTTGGGCGATTTCACTTTCGATGTCTTTTACCTTGTTCTCAAACGGCCTTATCATGGTGCGCCTGTCCCAGATGGCAAACCCTATGATTGAGACCACAAGGGCGGTGAATATTGCGGACATACGGTTGAACTGCGAGTCTATTCTGTCAAACTGAGAGTCTATTCTGCCAAACTGCGTATTCATATCCTCGCGTAGCTGTTTTGTCTGATTACTCATATCCTCGCGCAGTTGTTTTGTCTGCGTGCTCATATCCTCGCGCAGTTGTTTTATCTGCTTGCTCATTGCCTTCTGCCCCTCTTCCAGGCGGGTGAGTCTTTCCACGATCTCCCTGTCGTCGATCCTGGGCGCTCTTTCAATTGCCGGGGCGATGGAAGGGAAAAACAGCAATAAGATTAATGCTGTTATGACGAAAATATTTATTTTTATATCAAGCCTTTTCATGATTTCATGGTATCATTGCAGAGTGGTTGAAGTCAAAATATCGAATATTTCACAACAGGTGAAACGACTTTAGCACTTTCGCCACCTTTTCGTCGGTCTTGCTGAGTTCGCGGAGGGTTTCGATAAGGGAGTGGAGTTTGTTGCGGTTTTGGGCGATTTCACTTTCGATGTCTTTTACCTTGTTCTCAAACGGCCTTATCATGGTGCGCCTGTCCCAGATGGCAAACCCTATGATTGAGACCACAAGAGCGGTAAATATTGCGGACATACGGTTGAACTGCGAATCTATTCTGTCAAACTGAGTATTCATATCTTCGCGGAGCTGTTTTGTCTGATTATTCATATCCTCGCGAAGCTGTTTTGTCTGATTATTCATATCCTGGCTAAGCTGTTTTATGGCTTCTGCATTGGCCCTTATTTCTGTCCGTAATGAGCTTTCCATCGCCTTCTGTCCTTCTTCCAGGCGGGTAAGCCTTTCAACAATCTCCCTATCGGTGATCCTGGGCGCTCTTTCAATCGCAGGTGCGACAGCTGGAAAAAACAGCAATGAAATTAATGCCGTGATGATAAAAACATTATCTTTTATATCAAGCCTTTTCATGATTTCATGGTATCATTGCAGGGCGTTTTAAGTCAAAACATTTTCGCATCCGGCAGATACCGTCTGGGTGAGAACACGCAAGGGCAGGCACAGGTCCTGCCCTTACTAATTTCTTTTTTATTTCAGTGCCGCCTTTACACTGCCGTCCAGGCTTAATGCTGATATGTAGCCTATGGATTTTTTGTTAGAGTCCACAATTTTATCTTGTTTGTCTTCTTCTTTAAAACATGAAATTAATGCTGGCTGCATACATATTCCAGTTGTCGTTGGTCATACCCGTGCTAACTTCCTTACTTGCCACGGGCAGCGCATAGCCGTCATTTATGTGAACTTCCGCCTTTACGACCATACTGTGGTTGATTTTGTAACCCACGCCAACTGTTGTGGACTTCTGATAATATAACGGTGAGTTTTCATTATCCTTGTCTGTAGTAATGTAGTCGTACCGAACGAATGGGGTTAACCTGCTAAAGAAGGTATAACCGGCTTGCACATAGTAAGAAAACATATCTGTGCTCATAGTCATCCCCATAGTCTCCATCTCCATCATCATTGCGGCATATTCACTTTTTATGTCGAATCCGTAGTTCACGTAGTCCAAAGAGGCTATCAACATTTCCATGCTCATATCGTCTTGGCTGTCCGAGACGGTTGCCATAACAGCAAGCCCTTCGATAGGAGGGTTGTAGCGAATACGGCCTCCCAGGGTCACCCCGGAATTGTCTTGCCCTTCTTTATAGTCGGCTATTTCTCCAACAATAGGATCAAAAACAATTTCACCACCGCTGCCCAAATCCAAGCTGTAATTGAGGCTCGCACCGTAGTATGATTCGTGAACGATCTTTACCGCATCATGATACATACTTGGCATTATAGTTGAGAGTTGGAGAAATTTCACTTCACGGACCTCGTTGTAGACACCCCAGGGAAGTTTGGCTTTACCGATACGGCCAGTCAGGCTATTACTGAACTCATAGTCCACATAGGCCCAGTCCACCTCAATATCGGTTCTGCCGTGTAACTGCATCCATACGGTTGTTTTATCTTGCGGTTTGGCTGTAAAAAGAATTGCCATTGCGTTGTAACGCCACGTGCCCTTGTCGTCTGCATTAAGGTACTTGTTTTCGTTATCCAGGTCGGTCAATAGAAAACCCTGGTGACCGTATCCGTGAATTTCCACGCTGCCTAAATCCAGGGCAAAAGCTTTCTCCGGAAAAAAAACAGCTGTCACTATCAGGAACATGACTCCCACGATACTGCAAAACCAGTTTTTAAATTGGTTTTTAAATTGAAATTCTTTTTTCATTATGCTCTCCTTATTATAGAGTGTCGAAAACTAAGTCGTCAGTTCTTTTCTTTTTACTTCAAGACAGCCTTTACACTACCGTCCAGGCTTGATGCTGCTATGTAGCCTATGGCGTTTTTATCGGTGGCCACGATTTTTTTAACTTCATCGTCCGAACCTACAACCTTGGGAGGCGTGGCCTTGCCTGAGAATATCATTTGCGCCCAGAGTGATTTAATGTTCGAGACGCTTTTTCCAAGAACCGACGAAGAGAAAGTCTCGCGTACCGGACTGGTTTCCGGCAGGTCCAGGGCCTTTACCGAGCCTCCGTCGGACCACGACTTCATTTTTCCGGTATAGATTTTCTTGACTATGCCCTGATCCACGCTGTTTGTGTTTCCGTTGTTGACGATCACCACCATATCCGCTGCGCCGGCCGAGACTGCAAGAGCAAGCCAGAGCGTGGTCAGTGAAATTATATAAACAAGTTTATGTTTCATAGGTATACTCCTTTAAAATATAAAGTTCATGCTGGCAACAAACATGTTCCAGTTGTCTTCGCCCGCTCCGGCGCTCACTTCCCCTGACGCTACCGGCATAGCGTAACCATCGCTAATGTGGTACTCTGCTTTCAGGGACACATTATAGTTAATTTTGTAACCCACGCCCACGCTTGCACATTTCTGGTAATACGATGGGTCTGAGCTTTGGTCGTCGTCTGTGCTGTTATAGTCATAACGTACAAACGGCGTCAGCTTGTCAAAGAACGTATAGCCGGCCTGAGCGTAGTAAGCACTGTGGGTCTCATCGAACATTTTCATCCAGACGTATTCGGTCTTAAGATCGAGCCCGTAGTTCACATAGTCCACGCCCGCATACCACATCTTCATTTCCCCTTTCTTGCTCATGGGCGTGGTCACGGTTACGGTGCCGGGGCCGGTGCCGTAGGGCATCTCTATTTGCATTGACCTCTTCTCTATCTTACTGAACGTGCTGGCACCGGCCAGTGAGAGCCCTTCAAGCGGAGCCTGGTAGGTGATGCGGCCACCGAACATCTGGCCTTGTTTATGCCCCATTGATTCATCCAGAAGCTGACCGCCTATGGGCTCAAAGATGATGCTTCCGGCGCCGCCAAGCTCCAGGTCGTAGATGGCTCGTATGCCGCGGTACGCCTCGTGGATAAGCTCCGCTTCTGTGCGGTACATGGCAGGCAGCAGGGTGGATAGTTGCAGGAACCTGGCGTCACGGGTTTCGTTGTAAAAACCCATGGGAAGCTTTACCTGACCTAACTGTACCGACAGGTTATTGTTAAAACGGTAATCAACAAAGGTCCAGTCAAGTCCAATCTCATCTGCGCCATATAACTGAATCCATATAGTGGTGTTGTCCGTCACTTTGCTGGAGAAAACAATCGCCATTGAAGTATAGTTCCATGTTCCATCGTCACCTGCATCCAGGTATTCATTTTCGTTTGAAACCAGAAATCCCTGGTGCCCGTAGCCATGAATCTCCACTCCGCCTATATCCAGGGCAAAGGCACCCTTCGGCAGTCCCGCCACTGCTGTCAGCAACACGGCTCCCAGGATACCGCAAAACCATTTTTTAAATTCTTTCTTTGCCTTCATTTCATGCCTCCTCGATTTGTTGTAGGGGCTGCCCCCTGTGGCCGCCCAAACCCAAATGTTTTTTATTGCGTCAAAGCCTTTTTCTCTTCCAGTTTGAATCGGCTTGTCATTTGCTGAAGCTCTGATGCCAGCCGCGCAACCTCTTCGCTGGCGCTCATCGCCTCCACAGTGCCCGTGGAAACTTCCTCGCTCGCGCCGGCGACACGTTCCACGTTGCCGGCGATCTCTTCTGCAGCCGTGCTCTGCTCGGCCGCGGCTGTGGCGATCTGTTGAACCATGTCATTGGCTGAATCCACCATATCCACTATCCTGGACAGCGCCTCGCCCGCCTGGTTTGCCTCTTCCACTCCGTGGGCGACCTCCTGGGTTCCGGCCTCCATGGATTTTACTGCTCCACCGG
>JALUUO010000076.1 GCA_027021335.1 Nitrospirota bacterium | reverse complement strand
TAAAAAATAAATGTTTTATAGTTAAATGTTCTCGATGTGTCGTATTTTTATCTTGACATATTCCAAAATGGGGTGTTAGGTTACTCCACTTGGTATTAACATTTAGGGATTTTAGTCTAAAATAAATACACTAAATTAGGAGGTATAGGTTTATGAAAACGAAAAAGATATACATGGTATACTCGGTTTTTCTGATGCTTGCGGGGTTGTTGCTTTTTACGGCGCAGGGAGTGCGTGCTACTGATCTGCCAGCAGGAAAATATAGAACTGCGGCAGATACTCTTGATGCGCTTAGAGCCCCGGGCTCGACAGCCGTGATCTTTGATGTACGCACAGTGGATGAGCATAACGGGTGCCAGCCCCCTTGGCTGGGTACTGATTGTCCTGACACTTCACCACCTAAAGGAACTCCGGCATGGGTTGTTAAGGATGCAGATGGTAATGATCTTGTAGTTAAGTTGCCGATAAACATACCTTTCTGGAATACGACCAACTGGCCGAACGGGAATACGAACGAAACTGAGAAGAGAATCCCTGAGAAGGAGGCTGAAGTTAAGGCTATTATAGAGGGCCTTCTTGCAGCAGGTGTTATAGATTTTGATACGGAAATACATCTTTTATGCCGTAGCGCTGTTCGAAGCCATCTTATGCTGCACTGGATAGAGGACCAGGGCTCAAGCGGTTTCTATAACGCCAGGACTGACACGAATGGTAATTTTACCAATCTGTACGATATTGACAGTGACGGTATCGAAGGCAGTGTAAACAGCGATACTAGCACGTATGGTGGTATGAAGCTCTGGAATCAAGTAGAAGTTGGTCCATTATATACCGACTACAGTGGTGGTGTTGACAATGTTCCACCCCAGGTTTTCGCTAAAACTCCATTGGCAGGTGCAACGTCCAATACTAACAACGTAATCTTTACTATCAGCATTCTGGAGCCGACGACAGGCGGCTTTGTCTACCCGGCGCTAACTGATGTCTCTCTGTATGTGGATAGTGCCAAAGACGGGAACTGGGAGACTTCCAGCGCAACCGACCCAACCGCACCAACAAGGACTGTTGACGACGGCATCTGGAAGGAGTATGACCTGTCCGCCACGACGCCGTTGCCAACAGGTACCTATGATATTTTCTGGAACGCAAGTGCGACAAACAGCGCTGATACAAGCTGGAATCCGCATGTCCTTGATGAAACTGTTCAGGGCCCGGAAGGCCCGGGCAAGCGGACGTTGACGGTCGATGCCCAGCCTGATATCACTGTAACCCCTGCATCACTTGATTTTTACAACGTCGAGGTGAACTCTTCCAAAGACTTGACGTTAACAGTAACCAATGACGGCGGTTTGCCTCTTAACATTGATACTCCATTAGTCGATCCTTCCTCTTCTTATTTTACCATCCAGACGGAAGACTGTGCAGGTCAGGAACTTGCGGTGAAGGGATCCTGTACGATTACGGTTCGGTTTTTGCCGACGGCTACAGTTGATTATCCCGACAGTTTTAGTATCAAATCCGACGATCCTGATGAGCCTACCGTAAAAGTGAGTTTAACCGGAGTAGGAGCGTATCTGCCTACGGACACACCTTCCTCTGATGCACCGGAGCTTGTTTTTCCGACCAATAAGGGTAAGGTTTCCTCCTCGTTAACCTTTGAGTGGAAGCCGTCCACAAATGCAGTTAGCTATAAACTCTTCTACTGTACGGACGAAAATTTCGCAGGAGCCACGGCTGGATGTGCAGGTGTGGATGTAACCGATGATGTGGTCGCTCTGGGGAACAATGGTGTTTACTACTACGCCGGAGGCTTTGGACTGCTGCTGTTCGGCATAGCGTTTACGGGCGGCGTAAGGGAGAGAAAAAAGATCATGCTGCTGCTTGTCGCAGTGATTATATCGTCAGGAATGCTGTTTGTGTCATGCGGAGATGATGACAAGAGTACAGTCAACACCGGTGAGGTGGAGCGTAGCGCTTACAAGACCTATGCTGTCTCAGGCCTCGCTTCCGGTACGTACTACTGGGGTGTGACGGCAGTGGACGGCAGTGAACCCCCTGCCCAGGAACCGAGCGCAAAATGGAGTTTTACTGTTGAGTAAAACCTGCTATCACTGCAAAGACGCAAAGAAAATTTAAGGTATAACATAAAATTACAAGAGGAGGAAAATATGAATGTTCTGAAAAAATTTCTGCAAAGTTTTCCGAAAAAGCGCAGAGGCCGGTTTTTACTTATATTGGCATCGGTTTCTGTAATGCTGCTCCCTTTGTTTATGAGTAGTTGCGGCGATTATTATGAGTATGACTCAGCCTCGGAACGTGATCCAAAGATTAGTGTTCTTATTAGCGCTTCAGAGTTAAACAAGTGGGTGGAAGACGGTTATCCTGGGGATAAATATGGTCACAACAAAGTGGTAGTGTTGCATGTGGGTGAGGCGACTGGGTATTCAAGCCATGTGCCTGGAGCGTATTTAGTGGATGCTAATGACCTCAAAGATTTCAATACAGGTTTTACAAGGTCGGATGGAGTGAGTAATATTGAAAGCATGGTGGCTATAAAGTCTACGATGGACAAGCTAATTAAAAAAGCAGGAATAGATGGAAGTTCAGTTATTGTTCTAACATCTAACAAAAGCGATTTTGAATTACTCTCAAGGGTGTATTTCAACTTTCGCTACTGGGGATTTCCAAGAAGCAAGTTAAGAGTTCTGGATGGATTTGTTGATACAACATGGGTAGACCCAGACGCTGGTTATTCTACTGAATCAGCAGCGCCTAAAACTCCGGAAGCCACTGAGTACAGTGTCTGTAATCTTACACAGGAGCCTGACAGGTTCAGGGTTTCCCTGGAAGAAATGATAAAGGTGGCCAAAGATGACAACCCGAAGACCGTCGTCATAGATACCAGGTCAGCTGATGAATATAATGGTCTTTTAGGCCGGACAGAAGTCAAGCCTAGTGAGTATGTAGCATTTGAGGGACATATCAAGAGTGCCCTTTGGCAGGAGTATACCCAACTCTTAAAAGCTGATGGAACGCTTCTTGATAAGGAACCGATTGACGAACTGAGTCCTATGTTTTCGACGTCGGCTCTTGGCCTGCTTGTGGATGATACCACAACTGCATATGTCTACGGCAGCGACGGGCAGTCTGCGTCGATTACGTTCCTGGCGCTGGATGGTGTCCTCAATTACCCTGTAAGAGTTTATGACGGTGGATGGCTGGAATGGGGGCAGATGGCCGGTGGTGACAACGGTGATCTTGATGCGGATTCCAAGTGGAGAACCGAGGACCCGAATAGCCCTCTGTCTGCGGCTGTTACGTTTAATGCTACAGTCAAGCCTCTTTCCAGCTACAGCTTTGTAGATTCCGATGCCAAGCATGCAAATGCGGTTAACGAGGAAGACAGGGTCATCTGTTTTGAAGGCGGCGGTGGCGATGCGGGCGGATACTAAAGCAGCGATAAAATTACAAAGGAGGAGTTATTTTATGAGAAATATAAGTAAGAAACTCGGGCTTCTGTTTGTTGCGCTGACTTTCGTGTTTTCCGCAGGCGTACAGACAGCCGATGCCGGTGCAAAGATAAAGTTTGGTAAAAACAGTTCTTTAAGAATCAACTACAGAGAACAGCTCTATGCCGTATGGAGAGATACCGGATCAGGACCGGATAAAAAAGACCCGACAACCGATCTGTACTTTAAACGAAACCGATTTACCTTTTCGGGTAAGGCAACAAAAACTACCGGTTTTGTGCTGCAGGTCGAGCATAAAGGCCCAAGAGCTATCGGTGACCTCGAGGTTTTTGAGGATAAAACAAGCGCTCTTGCTGTACTGGATGCCTTTATGACGTTCAAGTTCTCCAGGGCTCTGAGGCTAAGGGTCGGTCTTACGAAAGACCCTCTTACCCGTGAGAACAACGAGGGCTGTTTTGACACTTTGAACCTTGACAGAGGACTATTTATTTACAACCCGTTCCAGCCCTCTCGTGACCTGGGTATAGTCGCCTGGGGACGTACTGCTAATAAGCTCTTTCAGTACAGGGTAGGTATCATGGAAGGCCGTGACGGAGGCAATTCTCCTAAGAGTTCTCTAAGGTACACCGGTAGAGTGCATGTTACACTGCTTGACCGTGTTGAGTCCGCCTCGCTTATCTACAGAGGTTCATTTATCGGCAAGAAAAAAGTGCTGACCTTCGGAGCCGGCGCCCAGTACGAGCCGGATGTGGTTTACGCCAACTTGTCGGCACAGACCGGGGCAAAGGACAACTGGAACTATACGTTTGACGGTTTCTTTGAGTATCCCACGCCAGCAGGAGTTTTTACCCTGTCAGGAGCATACCTGGCAGTTAGTTTTGACGATGCCTACAAAGGCGGAGATCCCGATCCCGCAGGCCTGGACTTCTACAAGGAAAGAAAAGGCTGGTATGTGAAGGCCGGTTACATGATTCCCACTCCTTATGTCGAAAAAGTACAGCTTTTCGGCCGTTTTGAGAACTGGAAATATGCGCAGCTTCGAGGTATAAACGATCAATCACTGAACTGGGCTTCTTTTGGTGTCAACTACCTTATAAGAGGTCAGAACCTGAGACTTACCCTGGAATACGCTCTGACAGACTATGATAAAGAATTAAGCGGACCTAAGGCTTCCGAAGATTTTACAACAATTACAACAATGCTTCAGTTTTTGTTCTAACGAGAAAATATCATATAAAATCCCAAAAGCGTCCAGATCCTTTTTGCAGGATCTGGACGTTTTTTTTATAGACACTTATCCCCCTTTGCTGAAGGGGCTGAATAGTTACCTTTTTTAAGCAACGGAAGACACGGATTTGTAATTCCCCCAATATTGCCGCAAATGGCATGGCCTTCTTGTTCAGAAACAACAATTTACTCATTTTTCCTTTTTCCTTGGTTCATACACTTTTCTGTTTTCACCTCTAAGTAATTGCATTGTAATACATTAAAGTATTGGAAAAAATGTCTATGTATACAGCGCCGTTTACACCAAAAAGGAGCATTGATTTTTTTCTCAGGCCGGGCAAAAAAGAAAAGCAGGAAATGGTTGATACTATCAGGCAGGACCTGTTACGTTTCCTGCCTCCTGCAGAGATTTCCATTTTTGAAACCGGAGGATTTAGCGTTTTTTTTGATGCCCTAAATGCAGTGTTTGGCAACATCAGGGGTATTAACCTTATTGCGCCTGAAAAAGCATGATGAATAAGCAGAGAGCGAAAAAAAATAAAACGGTAGATATTCTCCGTTTTCTTCCATCTCTTTTCCGTTATGCTGATGCATCAAAACTGACATCCAATCCCAATGTTTTTCTTACCCGCGCATTAAAATCGGATTATTTGGTCCGCATCATGCGTGGAGTATACTTCAATACATTCAAGGAGGTGCCTTCTGTTGAGGAAGTTGCCTGTTACCTGAGAACGCCGTCCTACATTTCCTGTGAGTGGGCGCTGAACTATCACAGCATTATTCTGCAAGTCCCATCTGTGTGTACGGTTATTACACTGAGTTCTGCCGTGGGGGCAAGAAATAATGTTGTTTACAGAGAAATACTCATCGAATCTTCCAGGATTTCGGAGAAACTTTTTTACGGACTTGAAACAACAAAAGGATTCAATATCGTCTCGCCTGAAAAGGCCTTGCTTGATACTATTTATTTAAGAAAACATCTCCCCTTTCCCGGAGAGCTGGAACTTGAAAACATCGACATGACAAAGCTGAGACAGTACTCGGAAATGTTCCCGAAGACTGTTAGGGCTAAGATCAAAGTAATTACTGAGGAAGGATAGACCGTAGCAATATCAAAGGTAATGAGCCGAGTGTGTAAGTAAGTTAAATTAGGCAACAACGAAAGTTTTTGTTTGAACGGTAGCAGTAATTCTTCTTTGTATTACTTCATGCATATTTGTATGCTATATTCAAATTTACATAATGTCAAGGACGGCTTTTTTGGTAGATGGAAGGTGATTAAGGGGTTAATACCAGCGTGTTCAGCATAAGTAGTGGGCGGTGCCGTAACAGAGACCGGCGCTCCTGATAACCAGGATTAATGGCTCTTTATGCAGAGAGCATGCCCTGACGCCCGGGGACAGAGTCTCAACCCCGTATTTGGGCCTGCGGTCACCAACCCACCATAATCAGTATAGGGTATTTTTCTTTGTGGTGCAATATAGCCAGTTGCTTTTTGTCCGGCCATACTTTAGTACCAAAGAATAAAACCGGCCTCCAGGGGAACACAAGCTTGCGGATGTGCGGGTATGATACGGGGTGTGTAGTGGAATGCAGGCCGGTCGGCAGGTACTGCACCTGTATAGAGATACGCGTTGGCTGTGCCTGCAAGAGCCGCACTTCGATTCAAGGGCTGAAGCAGCGGCTCTCCTTCGTCAACAGGGTCGGCATAGAGTTCCACCCTTACCGCATCTGGTGTTATATCGTCAAGATATACCTGCACCTCAAAGTAATGGGTGTTATCTTTATTTTGTTTTGATGTTACGTTGCCAAAATGAATTCTTTGCCAGTGATATTCAAGTTGTCTGTGCCATGCTTCCAGTCCGGCAGCTATATCAGGATTTTCACTGCGCTGCCTGTAGGCTGCAGCCAGCGGTATGTAGTAATTCTCGGTATACTCCCTCAGCATGCGATTAGATGAAAACCGTGAGGTCAGAGAGCCCATGCTATTACGAATCCGGCTTACCCACTCTACCGGCAACCCCTGTTCATTGCGCCGGTAGAAACACGGAACAACATCCTCTTCCAGCAAGCGGTAAAGCTGCTCTGCCTCCACCATATCCCAGCTCTGAGTATCGGTGTGTTCAAGCCCATCCCCCAGAGCCCAGCCCAATTCGGGCGCATAGGCTTCTGCCCACCAACCGTCCAGCTCCGATAGGTTAAGTCCGCCATTGACCAGCACTTTCATGCCGCTGGTGCCGCTGGCCTCCCAGGGTCGGCGTGGGGTATTGATCCAAACATCCACACCCTGGGTCAGCTTTGCAGCTACACCCAGATCGTAATCCTCAACAAACACAACCCGTTCGTGAATACCGTTACTTTCCCGGAAATCATGCCACTGTCGTAACATGGCTTTACCTACGTTATCCTTCGGATGGGCTTTGCCGGCGATAACCAGTTGTACCGGCCGGTCACGGTCAGTGAGCAGGCGCATCAGACGTTTAGTGTCATATAGTAGCAGGTTAGGCCGTTTGTACTCGGCAAAACGCCTGGCAAAACCCAGCGTCAGCGCATCCGGATCTAGAACTTCCCCGCACTCTTGAACCCTTGCCCATGCAGCACCGTGTCCTCGATGTTGACGCACCAGGCGCTGTCGCAGGAATTCGATCAGCCGTTGACGTCCCTCGGCGCGAAAACGCCACAGTTTTTCGTCAGACAATTTGCGCAAATCCCCTTCCACCGACTTCAAAGTGCCGCGCCAACGTGACTTGCCGCAGGCATTGCTCCACAGAAAATCAGCAGCAGCTGAGTCCCAGCTTGGCACATGGATACCGTTGGTGACATAACTCACCGGCACCTCGATCCGGGGCCAGTTGGGAAACAGGGGTTGAAAGATGCGGCGGCTGACTTTTCCGTGCAGGCGGCTGACGCCGTTAATGCTCCCGGCGCCACGTATGGACAGGTAAGCCATGTTGAATGGCTCGTCTTGGTCTTTGGGGTTTAACCGCCCCAGCGCCAGAAGGTTGTCTAGTCCCATTTCGTACTGTGTAGCCATCTCGCGAAAATACAGGGAGAATAAGTCCGGAGTAAAGCGGTCAAAACCAGCCGCCACCGGTGTATGAGTAGTAAACAGGTTTCCTGCCCGTGTCGTACGTAGCGCCGGATGAAAAGGTTGTCCGGTCTGCTGCATGAAATGCCGGGTGCGTTCGATAATAGCAAAAGCCGCATGGCCTTCATTTAGATGGCAGACCGGGCAATTAATGCCAAGTGTCTCAAGCAGCCGCCAGCCGCCAATGCCCAGCACTATCTCCTGCTGCAGGCGCATTTCCTGCCCCCCGCCGTAAAGTTCACTGGTTATGGCACGGTCTCCCGGGTCGTTAAGGGAATCGTTGCTGTCCAGCAACAACAAGGTGCGGCGCCCCACTTGGCCTCGCCAAGTACGCAGGCGTAAAGGGCGGCCGGGCAGGTCAATGGTGATGCGCACCCACTCACCGTTGTCATCGCGCAGAGGCACCACGGGCAGCATGGTCGGGTCGTTGTAGGGGTAGAACTCAATCTGTTCACCATCGGGGTTCAATGCCTGGCGGAAGTATCCCTGTTGATAGAGCAGGCCCACCCCGATCAAGGGTACATTCAGATCGCAGGCTGTCTTTAGATAGTCGCCTGCCAAGACACCAAGACCTCCGGAGTAAATGGGCAGCGATTCGCAGATTCCAAACTCCATGCTGAAATAGGCTATATAGCCGGAAAAAGAGTTGCCTATGGTCTCTGAAAACCAGGATTTTGCATTAAAATGAGCTTCACGCGCATCGAGCTGCTGCTCTAATTTTTTGATAAACCCGGTATCATCGGCCAGTGCCTGCAGGCGCTGGTCAGAGACCGTCTCCAGAATTAACCAGGGGTTGCTTGTGGCCTCCCATAAGTTGGGCGCTACTTGCCTCCACAAAGCATCGGCGCCATGATTCCAGCTCCAGCGCAGATCCAGCGCCAGTGTTGCCAGGCCTTGCAACGGTTTGGGCAGCGCGCGCGGGAGATAGTGGTTGGTTTGCATAGTGATAACTCCTTTTGTAAAGTTACTATACTATTACCCGGGTTGAGATATTTTCCTGTCTTCGTGACAAAAGGCTTAAGCCGGCTATTAAAACCGGCTATGAACGTGCCCACTTCCAGTTGCGTATCTCAGGCATATCCTGACCGTACCTGGTGATGTACTCTTTGTGCTCGATCAGCTTATCACGGACAAACTGCTTGGTGTAGGCCGCTATATAACCTAGTTTCGGTACACGGTCGATAACGTCGGCTACCAGGTGAAAGCGGTCGAGATCGTTGCGGACAACCATGTCAAAGGGCGTGGTGGTTGTTCCCTCTTCCTTGTATCCCCGCACATGCAGGTTTCTGTGGTTTGTGCGCCGGTAGGTGAGGCGATGAATTAGCCAGGGATAGCCGTGATAGGCAAATATTATCGGTTTGTCTGTTGTAAACAGGATGTCGAAGTCTTTATCAGACAGGCCGTGGGGATGTTCTTTTTCCGGTTGAAGCGTCATAAGGTCCACTACGTTAATCATGCGAACTTTAAGTTTCGGCACATGCCGGCGCAACAGGTCGATGGCAGCCAGAGTCTCTATGGTCGGCACGTCGCCGGCGCAGGCCATAACCACGTCCGGTTCGCCCCCTACGTCGTTGCTTGCCCACTCCCAGATGCCGATACCGGCTGTACAGTGTTTTATGGCGGAGTCCATGTTAAGCCATTGCGGCTCCGGCTGTTTGCCGGCCACAATAACATTGATAAAATTACGGCTTCGCAAGCATTTATCTGCGATGAACAGCAGGGTATTGGCGTCAGGGGGCAGGTAGACCCGGATAATATCGGCTTTCTTGTTCACGACATGATCGATAAAGCCGGGGTCCTGGTGTGAAAGACCGTTGTGGTCCTGGCGCCAGACATGAGAGGTCAGAAGATAGTTGAGCGAAGCAATAGGGCGCCGCCATGGAATTTCTTTGCTTGTTACCTTTAGCCACTTTGCGTGCTGATTGAACATGGAGTCAACGATATGAATAAAGGCCTCATAACACGAGAAAAAACCGTGACGTCCTGTAAGAAGATATCCCTCCAGCCATCCCTGGCAGGTATGCTCGCTTAGGATCTCCATTACCCTGCCGTTTGGTGAAAGATGACTGTCCCCGGCTTGGGTTTCAGCCATCCATGTACGGTTTGTTACCTCGAAGAGGGAGGATAAGCGGTTTGAGGCGGTCTCGTCAGGACCCATTACACGGAAATTCCGTTCGTCCATATTGAGCTTCATTACATCACGTAAAAAAACACCAAGCACCCGGGTGGCCTCTCCCTTAGCGGCGCCGGGTTCAGGCAGGTTTAATGCGTAGTCCCTGAAGTCGGGCATTTTCAGGTTTTTTAGTAAGATACCGCCGTTGGTGTAAGGGTTGGCTCCCATACGCCGGGTACCCACAGGCGCCAGCTCTGCCAGTTCCGGAATTAATCTCCCATTTTTATCAAAGAGTTCCTCGGGCTTGTAGCTCTTCATCCAGCCTTCAAGCAACTTGACATGCTCTGGTTTATTGGACATTTCCGCCAGGGGGACCTGGTGTGAGCGCCAGCAGCCTTCCGTTTTAAGGCCGTCAACCTCCTTTGGTCCTGTCCACCCCTTGGGGGTGCGAAAAATGATCATCGGCCACTGCGGTCGCCTTGTCAGGCCGTTGTTGCGCGCATCGGTCTGGATTCTTCTGATTTCATCAACCACGGTATCTAAGATGTCCGCCATTAACTGATGCATGGATACAGGGTCCGAGCCTTCGACAAAATAAGGTTTGTAGCCATAACCGGTAAATAGGCTTTTCAATTCCTCATTGCTTATACGTGCCAGCACTGTCGGGTTGGCGATCTTGTAACCGTTCAAGTGCAGGATAGGAAGAACAGCGCCGTCATGGACAGGGTTCAGAAACTTGTTGGAATGCCAGGCAGTGGCTAAAGGACCGGTTTCCGCTTCTCCGTCACCAACAACACAGGCCGCGATAAGGTCCGGGTTGTCGAAGACAGCGCCATAGGCATGTGATACGGCGTAGCCCAGCTCTCCACCCTCATGAATAGAGCCGGGCGTTTCAGGGGCGCAGTGGCTGGGAATTCCACCAGGGAATGAAAACTGCCTGAACAACTTTTTCATACCGTCGGCATCCCGGCTGATGTTGGGATAAATTTCGCTATAGGTTCCTTCCAGCCAGGTGTTTGCGACAAGGCCGGGGCCGCCATGGCCGGGACCGGTTATATAAATAATGTTCAGGTCATCCCTTTTTATGATGCGGTTCAGGTGAGCATAGATAAAGTTAAGTCCCGGTGTTGTTCCCCAGTGGCCCAACAGCCTAGGCTTGATATGTTCAAGCTTCAGCGGCTGTTTTAACAGCGGATTATCCAGGAGATAAATCTGGCCTACAGACAGGTAATTAGCTGCCCGCCAGTAAGCATGAATACGTTTTAGTTGTTCATCTGTCAGAGGCCTCTTTTCTTGCTGCTGGAGATCGTTGTTTTTTTCAGGCATTGCTTATCCTCCTTGGTCTGAAGTAATTAAGTTTTCATTATTTTTATTGGGCTTAGAATTGCGGCTCTCAAGCATTGACGCAGTGTAATGCGCGATAACATGTTCTTCGTCGGTTGGAATAACCCATACCGATACCCGGCTGTTGTCAGCAGAAATACGCTTGGCATCGCTATTGTTGGCACTGTCGTCAAGAGCTATACCCAGCCATGCCGCTGCCCGGCAGACAGCAGCTCGTACCGGCGCTGCATGCTCGCCGATTCCACCTGTGAATACCACGGCATCCAACCCTCCAAGGGCCGCTGCCAGTGCCCCAAGTTCGCGGTGAACACGCTGACTGAACACGGCAATCGCATCGGCCGACTCAGTTGAGTTACTTGCCATCGCCAGCAGGTTATGCATATCGCCACTTATGCCTGACAGGCCCAGAAGCCCGGACTGATGATGCAGAAGGTCTGAAATCTCATCAACCGTCATACCGCGCTGGCGCATCAGGTACAGAACCACCGCTGCATCGATCGATCCGCACCTGGTGGACATGGCAAGACCATCCAAAGGCGTAAAGCTCATGGTGGTTGCTACACTTTTGCGCTGCCTCATGGCACACATACTGGCGCCATGACCCAGGTGGGCGACAATTACACGTCCATTGCTTTTCCGCTTACCGAGATAACCCGGCAACACACCGGCGATGTACTCGTAAGACAAACCATGAAAGCCGTAACGTCGTATACCCTGCTTTGCCAATGCCCGTGGCAGGGCAAAAGTCTGCTCTACCCAGGGCATAGTGGTGTGAAATGCTGTGTCGAAACAGGCTATTTGAGGCATCTTGGGACGCATTGAAAGCAGACTGTCAATAGCGCGAAGAGCTTGCGGCTGATGAAGAGGGGCCAATGGCACCAGCGCTTGTAGCTGTGCCAGGACTGTTCTGTCCACTTTTACGGGTTGACTGAACTGCATGCCGCCATGAACAACTCGATGACCAACAGCGACAACACTGTATCTGGACGGCAGTTGTTCCAGCCAGTTAAGGATATGCTTTATGGCCGCCTCATAACTATCGGCATCCAGGTTTTTATTTGTGCCTGTCTTTATACCCGGCTGCTCAATCCTGTTGTCTTTGACAATGAGGCGTGAATCAACACCGATATTCTCAATTGCCCCACGGTAGAGGGGTTTACATACCGTTTGGGAGCCGGCTAACGCAAAGAGCGAAAACTTAATACTGGATGAACCGGCGTTTATTACCAGGACTATTTCATTCACCGGCAGTGTCTCAGGCGTTGTATCTGCATGTTATGCCGCGCCCTCCCAGAGGTCTTGAAGTGCGAAAAATGCCAAGTTGTTGATTGCAGCTTAGCTTAACAGTCCGGCTGGTTGATTTATACCATACTTCTCATAATATATTCCCGGCGGGCCGGGGTATTACGGCCCATGTAGAAATCCAGTACTTCCGGAACCCGCTTAATTTCCCTAACCTGGACCTCCCTTAAGCGCATATCTTTGCCTATGAACTGCCCGAATTCACCAGGAGATATTTCGCCCAATCCCTTAAACCTGGTGATCTCGGCCTTCTGCCCCAGTTCGCTTAGTGCTTTGGTTTTTTCCGCCTCGCTGTAACAGTATAGCGTAAGTTTTCCGTTGCGGACACGGTAGATAGGGGTGTCAAGAATAAAGACATGGCCATTTACAATAAGCTGCTCGAAGTAGGTAAGGAAAAACGTAAGCAGAAGGTTCCTTATATGCAGCCCGTCCACATCGGCGTCAGTGGCCAGAATAATCTTCTGATACCGGAGCCCGTCCATGGATTCCTCCACCCCCAGGGCCCGCATGATGTTGTAGAGCTCTTCGTTTTTGTATATCTTGGCCAGTTGCTCTCCGTGGCAGTTAAGGGGCTTGCCCTTAAGCGAGTAGATCGCCTGGCAGATCACGTCACGCGAGCTGACCATGGAACCTGCGGCGGATTGTCCCTCTGTAATAAAGATCATAGATTTATCAGCCTCGGCTTTTTGGTCGGTGAGATGTATCTTGCAGTCTTTGAGTTTGGGTATTTTTATTGCTGTCTTCTTTGCAAGTTCCCTGGCTTCCTTTTTTACCACCTGGAGATCCACGCGTATTTTTTCGTTCATGGCGATTTTTTTTAGAATCGCATCGGCCGCATCCAGGTTTCTGTGAAGAAAATCCTCCACATGTTTTTTGACTTCACCCACAACCCAGCCCCGTATGTCCGTGTTGCCAAGCCTGCTCTTTGTCTGCGATTCGAATATGGGGTCATCTATCCTTATGGAGACGGCTCCAAGAATGCCTTCCCTTACATCAACAGCAGTGAAGGATTTACCGGAAAACTCATTTATACCTTTCAGGATACCTTCCCTGAAGGCTGACTGGTGTGTGCCGCCGTCAGGAGTATACTGACCGTTCACAAAAGAGTAGTAGGTATCGCCGTAAGCGTCTGTATGAGTAAAGGCGAATTCTATCCGTTCGCTTTGATAATGAACCAGAGGATATAACGCCGATTCTCCGATTTCCGCATCAAGAAGATCGTACAGGCCTCGCTCCGACTTGATAGTCTTTCCGTTGTATGTGAGAGTCAGGCCGGTGTTTAGGCATGCGTAGTGCCAGAGCCTTTTTTCTAAAAAACTCTCCTGGAACATGTATACCGGAAATATCTCGCCATCCGGCCTGAAGGTTATGGCAGTACCGTTTTTCTCCGTGGTATCACCGGTATAATCATCTTCTAGTTTGCCCCGCTTAAATACCGCTTCGCGGTACTTGCCGTCGCGTATGGAGCGTACAATAAAGTGTTCTGACAGAGCGTTCACCGCTTTACTGCCCACGCCGTTTAGGCCGACCGAAAATTTAAACACCTGCGAGTCATACTTGGCGCCTGTGTTTATCTTTGAGACACAGTCAACAACTTTTCCAAGCGGAATACCGCGGCCGAAATCCCGGATACTGACTGTATCGCCCTTTACCTGCACTTCGATCTTTCGTCCGTAGCCCATCACAAACTCATCAACGGAGTTGTCTATCACCTCTTTAAGCAGAATATAAATGCCGTCGTCATGGTTGGAGCCGTCTCCAAGCCTGCCGATATACATACCATATCTCAGCCTGATATGTTCGAGGGAAGAGAGGGTCTTTATCCTGCTTTCGTCGTATACAGCAGGTGTAGCAGACGCGTATAACGGATGTTTGGAAGATTCGTTCATTTAATTTTCAGATGATTTATCGCTTTTTTTCCTCAGGTTTCCGGTACTTTCTTCTCCTGTTTTTTGTGCCATGGTTTTCATTGTTTGAAATACATAAACGGCAGCCACAAGCTGGTAGAAAATTCCTGCCACCGGAAACTGAATACCCGCAAAAACAAAAGCCGCCTCTATCACGACCGCCGGTGTGACGGACACGGCCGTAAGGCGTAGTATTGTATCAAAATCCAGGCCGGCCGCCTTCTGTACAAGCCAGACCCTTGCCAGAATTGCGTAGGCAAAAACCTGTAAAACACGATATATGTAACCTATGGCAAGCGCTGCCGGGTAGAGAAAAAGCGGAAGTGCGGACTTTATATCCTCCGCCCACGACAGGATGTTTTCCTTGCTTATAGTAATATCTCCCAGGTCGGACAGAGGCGCCTCGCTCACATTACCGCTGCCCATCCACCTGAACTGAAGCGTTGAGCGGGTTATAAGAAGCATAGCATCCGTGTTTTCCAGCGAGACAACGTTTCCTGTGGTGTCGAATATAGCGATCGGCTCTCCTTTGCTTTCAAGCACAAAGGGTTGCTTGGCATCAAGGCTTGCCTCCCCGTCATTTATCTGAATTATCGGCATAGGTTCCAGAATGACCGGAAGATCGTCATTTACAAAACTGGAAAAAGAGCGTGAAACTGCGCTTGTATGTAAAACCGAAGCCAGCGCAAGAAGAAACAAGAGATACAGAAAGCCCCGTCCGCGCCAGACACTTTTGACTTCATCATATAAAGTAACCAGGTAGAAAGACTTAAAGACCGCTGCCGGAAAAGATGTTTTAATATTGTGTTGCGGGTTGTCGGTTTCTTGGCTCACGGTTCAGAGTCGGCTGCTTCGCGCCCCTCCATAAACCGGTTTACCACTTCCATAAGTTTTTGTGTCTGTATGGGCTTGGTTAAATATGCGTCAGCCCCCAGGGCTATTGCACGTTGCCTGTCTTCTTCCGCCCCTTCGGTGGTTATGATAATCACGGGAATATGCTTGTAGCCGGGGTTGCTCCTGATATGAAGAACCAGTTTTAGACCATTCATTACAGGCATGTTGATATCAGCAATAATCATATCAAATGAATTCTCGGAAAGTTTCTTCAATGCTTCCATACCGTCTGAAGCCTCGGTGATATTAATATTCTCCAGCCGTTTAAGGGCAAAGATTATTAGCTGTCTCATGGTGAGAGAATCTTCTACAATAAGTATGTTTGTCACAACCTCAAGCCTAGTAAATAATTATTTATGGCAACAGTTCGAAGAAAAGGGCGCAGAAGCATGGATCAAAACTGCAACTCATAGTTTTTACCGTCCCCTGACAACCGCCTCCTGGCCGCTGCTTATGCCGTAGTCGCCCTGGCATACTCTGAGCACTTCGCCGGGTATCTCTTCCAGGGGAAGTACCTTGCTTACCGCTTGCGCGGCTATGGCTTCCTGGGGCATTCCAAAGATTACAGCGGTTTCTTCAGACTCTGCAATAGTATACCCACCTTTTTTCACGATTTCCAGCATACCGTTACGCCCGTCATTGCCCATGCCGGTAAGAATTATACCTAACGTATTTGCTCCGAATTCCTGAGCGGCACCTATCATCATTGTGTCTACGGAAGGAACATAGCGGTCGGATGCGGATGGTTCAACAATTCTGGCTACCACGTTGCCCCTGCGGCGTTCAAACACCATGTTCCGGTTGCCTGGTACGATCAAAACGCGGCCGGGTGTCACTGCATCTTTATCAGAGGCCTCTCTGACCTCCAGGCTGCATAGACTGTTCAGCCTCTTGGCAAACGGACGTGTAAAGCCGGCAGGCATGTGCTGGCTCACAACTATCGGCGCCGTAAAGTCGGCCGGCAAAACCGATAGCAGCACCTGAAGCGCCAGGGGGCCGCCGGTGGACGAACCTATAGTCACAAGGTCCACCCTATCCGAATAAACACGCCTACCGGCAACCCGCAGGCTTTTTGCAAGAAGGTCAACCCGTTGTTTAACCTTGTCCATACCAAGATCGGCCAGGGCGTTGATCTTTTCCATAAGGTCTCCGGCAACTAACTCAAGATCGCTTGAGACACTTGTTGTAGGCTTTGGAACGAAGTCTACGGCTCCAAGGTCCAGGCAGCGAAAAACCGACTGAGTATCGTTTCTGGAACTTATGACTATCACTGGAACAGGACGATTTTGCAGCATCCAGCGCAGAAATGAGAATCCGTCCATCTCCGGCATTTCTATATCCAGCAAAACAACATCAGGCTTACTGAAAAACAAGCGGCTTATTGCTTCTTTGCCGTTGGCCGCCACTGCGACCACTTCGAAGTTTCGCACCGACTCGACAATTTTTTTAATTGTCAGGCGGCTGTATGGAGAGTCGTCAACAACCAGGACCTTTATCTTTTCATTTGTGTTTCTCATCGCTTTTTAGTTCGGTGTCATGATCGGGTTTCAAACCCGCCCTTTTTAATAACCACCGGCTTTCTGGTATACCATATCGTTCTTTAAATGTTTTAAGGTGAAGGCTGTAGAGATATTAATCAATGACTCGGCATGACCCAGCAGAAGATACCCGCCTTCTGCAAGACGGTTGGAGAAGTGTTCAACCACCTTTTTCTTTGCAGTTTGATCAAAATAGATTATTACATTTCTGCAGAAGATCACATCCATACTCTCTACGAATCCGACCTTTACGGCATCAAGAAGGTTTAAATTTCCAAAGGTCACGTATCGTCGTACGGCATCTGCAATTTTGTATGTACCATCCTGGCCGGCTGTAAAATATTTTGCCATGTAGTAATCATCTATGGCCCGAAAAGCGTTCTGGCGATAGACTCCTTTACGCGCGACCTGAAGAACGCGTTGGGTTATATCACTTCCAACTATTTCCACATCCCAGTTTAAAAAACCTCCGTCCTCTATGAGCAGCATTGCAAGTGTATAGGGCTCCTCGCCGGTAGAACAGCCGGCAGACCAGATTCTGAGCTTTCTGGTGCCGGAGTTTTTTGCTTTCAGTTCAGGAAGTATCTCTTTGCTGAAGGCGTCCAGTTGTCTCTGTTCCCTGAAAAAGTAGGTTTCGTTCACCGTCAGAACATCCATTACACTTACGAGCTCCTCGTCCCGCCGCCGGTCGTACCTGAGAAGATGGTAGTAATCCTTGAAGCTATTGATATGCAGCATTTTCAGACGGCGGGCGAGACGTTTTTCAAGAAGACCTTTGGACTTCTCATCAAAGTAAATGCCGCAGTAATCGTGAATATAATCACGAAGCAAGCGAAACATTTCGTCTGACAGATAGATGGGTTTGTCAGGCTCGAACATCCACATATTGCCGGATCGCCTCTGCAACGGTAGAATCCTCTTCTATGCTCAGACGTTCCTTCAGAGCCTCAAGGGCTGCATCCGAGCCTACGTCTGCAAGGGCATCAGCCACGGCTTTACGTACAGACCAGTCATGGTCGGAAATAAGCGGCAGCATCGCTTTTTCAACATCTGCCGCAGGCATGATTGCCGCAAATGTAATAACGCTGCTGCGTCTGATTTCCGGATCATCGTCTTTAAGTGCACGCTTTAGGCCTGCCGCCGACAACGTTCCCCCTACTTTTGCAAGAGTCTCTATGGCTGTGATTCGAACCAGACCGCAAGAGTCGTCAAGAAGAGAGACCAGTACCTCCCGGCTTTTGTTGTCCGGAAAGTTTCCCAGCGATTCTACGGCTGCGGCCCGGACCCAGTCGTCCTGGTCTTGGGTTAGAAGCAAAATAGGCTCCAGCATCTCCTTTCGGCCTGCATCGCCAAGTGCAAGTGCAACGCTGCGCCTGATTTCCGGAACCTCGTCTGTGAGCGTCCCCAGCAGGGCTTTACAAGCAAGATCCCCCCCGATTTGAGCTAAGGCATCTACAACTGCCATGCGTACGGCAGTGTTCTCATCCTTTAGAGCAAAGGTAAGTGCTTCGAGCGATTCTTCTGCATGTAACAGGCCGAGCAGGGCTGCGTAATTTCGTCTTAGTACCGGGTTTTTGTCTGATAAAAACCCGATAGCACGGATGGTTGAAACCCCGTCTTTCAAGCGTGCCAAAGCTGAAATGGCGGCCTCTTGCACATCCTGGTAATCATCTGTCATCAGGCGCTCGATATCAGCAACAGCGCTTACTTCTCCGAGCAAGGCCAGAGATTCTGCGGCATAGCTGCGCACATGTCCGTCAGAGTCCTTCAGCGCCCCTACCAGGTATGGTGAGAAGATAGGATCGCCTATTATGCCGGCTACAAGGCAGAGTGTACGCCGTATTAGGCCACCTGCCCGGCAGAGAGTAGAGCGCCTTGAAGAAATAGAAGCACTGAAGAACTCCGCCAGGGCCCGGGGATTTGAGCGACCTATGTTTACCAGTGCGCTTTGCACTTCTTCCTCCAGGCCGTCTTCACAGGAAAGTGCCAATAAAGGACCTATAGCTCTTTGATCCTCAAGCAGCCCCAAAAGCACGACCGCCGGTCCTTTGAGATCTTCCTGGTTGCCCCTTGCTATGCCAAGGAGCAGCTCCAAAGCACTATCACCAAAGCCGGAACGGAGAATTGCGGCTATCTCACTATTTTCAGCCTTTTTCTCACTCGCTTCAGCTGCCTGATTTTTACCCTCCGAGTTCTTTTTATTGATAGCTATTAACGCCATCAACGCTTCGGTTTGGACCGTTTTTAGATTCGAAGCCACATGGGGTATGATTGCTGAAACTGCGCGCATATCTCCTATGCGCCCAAGCGCTCTTAAAGCAGGTTCGCGGAGGTTTTTTTCCTTAAGAGCGCTCACAAGAGGTTCCACAGCGCTTGAATCGCTGATCTTCCCTAAGGCCTCGGCGGCTGGGAAGGCTAACCATAGGTTTCCTGACTCAAGGATCTCTACAAGTCTCTTTACAACCGAAGTATCGCCCATTAATCCAAGGTGCTCGACAGCTGAGGCCTGTACGTTTTCATCAGGATCGTCAAGTGCCTTAAGCATCAGGGGCAAACAGGCTGTGTCACCTACTTCTCCCAGGATATCTATTATGAATTTGCGCCGGTTTTCATCCGTGGTTTTAAATGCCTCAATAAGCGCCTGCGTAGCGCGTCCGCCTATACGGGTAAGAGCCTCGATCGAGGAGTTTCTTGCACCTGCGTTGTCATGCTTGTCAAGAAGATCGATAAGTCCGTCTATAAGAGACAGCGTATCTGCGGATTGAATCACGGACTCAACCGCAGCTTTGCGCACTCTCCAGTCCGTATCGCAGATAAGCTTTAATAATGTTTTACTGCACTCGGTATCATTTCTGCTGCAGCCGGCAAGCGCAAGGGCCGCTTTACGGCGAAGTTCCGGATCACCGGAATCCGATTGTGTAATTATTTGTTTTATTGGCGGCATTAGTTTGTAAGTGCCTTTTTCATAAAACCGATCTCTTTTTGGTTTAGAATATTAACCATGTTTAATATTACAAACATCTTTCCCCCGCACTTGCCTATGCCTTTAATATATTTTGATCCTATACCCTGGAAGATTATGGGCGGAGCAGATACATTATCCGGCTCTAATGAGATAATTCCTGTTACATCATCCACCATAATTCCGAGTATTTCTTTGCGAGCCCGGAGAACTATAATGCGGTTTTTGTTATTCCTAGCCGGCGTCAACCTGAACCGTTTTCGAAGGTCCATAACCGGTACCACTCTGCCTCTGAAATCAATTACACCCACCAGAAACTCCGGCATGTTAGGAATCAGTCTTACATTCCGGTATTTCAGAACCTCTAAAACCCTTCCTACCTCCAGAACGAACTCCTCACCGTTCATCATAAATACGGCGTATTGTCCAGTTGCCCGGTTCACTTCAGCTTAAACCCTTCAACTTCTTTTCGCATGGCTTCCGTCTTAGAGTTAAGGGTTGTCAGGGTGTTTCTCATCTCCTTGATTATACTCAGGCTTGCCTTGCTGCTTGATCTGATGTTGTCTGTAAGTTTTGCCAGGCTTTCCGTTTCTTGTTTCTGTATAAAAGTAGCTTCTGTAATCAGGGATATTTTCTCGTTGGTCTTTTCCAGGTTATCCGAGATCATCTGTACTCCGGAGTTCTGTTCATCCAATCCCCTGTTAACCTCCCCTGCCACATCCCTAACGGTTCCAACGATGTCCACCAATTCGTCCATTCCGGTTTCCTGCTGTTTAAGCGCAAGGTTTAACTGCCTATTCATAGCCCTGATGTGATCCATAGCCTTAAAAATATGCCTTATGCTTTTACCCTGTTCCAGAGTGGCTTTTTCTATAGAACAGGCCATTTCAGAGGCTTTTTCCGAGCCTTCCAAGGTCTGATTCAGCGCATCTTCCACACTGCCCACCAGGGTTACTCCTTCATCCACGCGTTGCATTGCGCTTGTAGTGCTTTCCACTGCATCCGAGATCTCTTTTTGAATAGTGCCGACAATATTCGATATCTCGAAGGTAGACATGGCCGTACGTTCGGCCAGGTTACCGATTTCATCAGCCACAACGCCAAAGGCTTTTCCATATTCGCCTGCCTTTTCCGCCAGGATCGCAGCGTTCAGGCTGAGCAGGTTTGTCTGTTCAGTAACATCTTTAATTACGTGGAGAATTTTCTCGATATCCTTTGATCGGTTGCCGAGTTTCATGATGATATCCGACGATGTTGAGACCTCGTCCTGTATTTTCAACATTCCGTTACGTGCTTTCCGCACGGCCTGCATACCGACTTTATTGGTTGTCATCGAAACACTTGCGGCAACCTCTGCGGATTGCCGCGCATTATCTTCTACAAGCTTTATGGAATGAAATATCTCCTCTACAGAGGCTGAGGTTTCGTTAAGTAAGCCGGAGAGCATATCAGCGCCTGCGCCTATTTGCGTGGAGGAGTCGGATACATCAGAAACCACAGCGTAGGCGCCGGCAGTAGACTGGAACAACTTATCCATTGACGAGACTATTTCAGCTATGGAGGCGCGGATTTCAAGAATCGACGAGACGTCATCCTGAAACAGCACCGATAGATTCTCTGCGCTGTTAAAAACTTCTTTCTGAGAATCTTCCATACTGTAAATCATCTGTCCCATACGCTCAACAGAGGCGAGCTGGCTGTCTGTTGCCTCCCCCCCCTTATGGCAAATATGCTCCATTTGTTTCAGTGCTGTATTAATATTAACCGCCATTGAACTTAGTTTGCCTATATTGGTTTTTAGTGTTTCGACAAGGTAACTGAACAAACGGATAAGGCTGCCTATCTCGTCTTGCCTGTCGGTTTTAAAAGAGACAGTGAGATCCCGCTTGCTGACTTTTTCGATTGCATGATTCAGCTTTTCTATGGGCGCGGCTATTTTTGATAAAAATAATTTGTAAGCGATATATAAAACCAGCAGAAGCAACAGTGTCAAAAAAAGTATTGTTGAGATGATAAGAGACAGCAGTGTCCGGTTTATTCTTTTTGAGCTAAAGGTTATTTCTACGCTGCCTAGTTTCTGGGTATCCGTGTTTATCGGGAAGCTTTTTTGCCGAAACTCAGGAAACAGTATCCATTGGTCCGACCCGGCTGTTTCGGACTTCCGGTGAACTATTTCTGCCAGTTGCGTATTTTCGGAGTTGACAATACGCGCGGCAACTATGTTTTCGTCCCTTGCCGTCTCATCCAGTAAGGGTTGCAGTGATGTATACTCATGGCGGGATAGGGGCGCCTTGCCGGCTTGGGCAAGAATAGCTCCAATCAGATCAATTCGTTCTGTAAGATCCTGCTCAAGATGAATTTTTGCCTGCTGGATATACCATATACCGCCTATCAACTGCCCTGCAAAAATTACCAGGAACATTACAAGCGCAAATTTGGTAGCAAACGACCTTCTGTTGAACAAAAAATCCTTAGCCTTCACTTATCATCCTTTTATGTTGTAAGAGACTGGAGCCCGAGCTTGCGTTTCATTTCCCGTATAGAGTCATAGTCCCGGTCCTCGGCGCTCACAAAGCCTGTATAGTCTTCGCTGATTGAGCTTAGAACATTATGATCTTTGGTATTGGCCACATTCAGGCTTAAAAGCGCGTTTTTAAGCGCTACTCTTTCATCAGGCGGAAACTCGCTCGAGACGCATATGCTGAATTCCGGAATTTCAGGAGAATACTGGATAAACTTCAGCCCTTCGGCCTGATACTTTACGGCCACTGATTCCATTACGCCACCTGCTTCAAAATCCCCACTTACAACAGCTGCGGCTACATCGTCGTGATGGCCTAGGTAGTCGTAGTACTTAAGTGAATCCAGTTTAACTCCGGCTTCAAGCAGCATCGCCCTTGGAACCAGATGGCTCGACGTGGAGTGAACATCGCCAAAGGCGAATGATTTTCCTTTCAGGTCGCTGAGTTTTTCAATGCCTGAGTTCTCTCTTACGATTATTACAGTATAGTGAAAAGGCTTGCCTTTGCGTAGCGCTTTAACCAGTATATCGACGGAGTACTTTTCATGGGCTTCTATGTAAGTCGTAGGGGTCAGGTAGCAGATCTGCGTGGCTCCGGAACCCAGGTCATTTATTGCTCCTTTGAAATCTACAGGAATCCTAAGATCGATTCTTTTGTCTAACTGCCTATTCAAATATGCTGCAAGGGGTGAAAACTTACGGTACATTTCAGCCGGCGACTCAAGCGGCACCACACCCATACGTATAGCTCCTACTCCCCTGTCCTTACCTACATGCACGGTCTTGAACTTGGCGACTTCGGTCTCCAGAAGTTCATTGTCTCTCATTACATCCCGCAAGCCCTTACTCATGCTGAAGGCCATTGTACGGTTTTTCTCGGGTATCTGCTTGATCTGCTCTATAGATGCCATGATCTGTCCGGAACCAATCTTCTGTTCACGGACGGCACGGGAAATCTGGTGAATTCTATCAGACACACTTTCTACCGCTCCCGAAATTTGACGACTGCTGCTTGATTGTTCTACCGTGGCCTTTTCAACCTGAAGCGTAAGCTCACGCATCTTCTCGGCAGACTCCGTGATAAGCCTGGTTCCTTCTTTCTGCTCTTTAGTCGCTCTTGTTATCTGATCTATCTGGTTGCGTATGTTTTCCATGGCGATATTTACCACCTGAACACCCTTGGCCTGCTCTGCGGTGGCCTTCTCGATCGTGAAGGCCATTTCGGATGACCTGCTCGATGCATCCACAATACAGTCCAGAGCCTGCATGGATTCGCCTGAGAGCAGAAGTCCTTCATCTACACGCTTTGTAACATCTCCGATGTAAGCGACAGCCCCTTTTACGTCGGCTTGAACAGACTCTATCAGGGCTCCTATTTCATGTGTGGAGTTTGCTGTGCGTTCGGCAAGGCTTTTGATCTGACCGGCCACAACCGAGAAGCCCCTGCCATGCTCACCAGCCTGGGCGGCGAGAATTGCGGCATTCAGGGCAAGAAGGGTTGTCTGATCAGTTACTTCGTCGATAACATTCAGCACTTTCCCTATATCTTCGGAACGGCTTCCCAGCTTTCTAATGTGCTCAGAAGTGCTAAGAACGCTATCTTTAATTCTGTTCATGCCTTCTATGGTTTTTTTCATAGAGACCATACCGGATCCTGAGGCTGCATCCGTAACTTCTGTGGAAAGCTTAACCGAATCTTTAGCGTGTGCTTCCACCTCTTTAATTGAAGCGCCGATCTCTTCCATCGCCGTCAAGGTTTCTTCCGCCGAAATTGAGAGTTCCTCCGAGGCGCCGGCAACTTCGTTTATTGTAGACGACATCTCCTCTATTGAAATGGACGTGGAATCTACGGCATTGTAAACCTCATGAGTTTTTTGGGCCACCTCTTCGGTGGCCGCCGCCATTTCCGCAGCAGCAGAAGCAGTGTCACCGGCAATTGTCGAAAGAGTATCCACACTTTCCGCAATACTGGCCATTGATGTGTTAAGTTGCTCGATCGAACTGGATATGTTGCTTATCGCCTCGGTCTCCAGCCCGGTTCCTTCTATTACCAGCCTGGATTCCTGCTGCACCGAATTTGTAACGCGATACACTCGGTTGGCGACATCCTTGATACGTTCGATAATCACGGCAATTCTGGTAACAGATTCTCTTATATTAGTGGCCATCCGGCCGATTTCATCGGTTGACTTAACATCCACATCAAAACTCAAGTCGCCGGCTGCCAAAAGTTCGGCTGCCAGGACGATCTTCTTTATGGGTGCAATAACAATGCGGCGCAGAACAAACAGCAAAGCAAGGGAAAGCACGATTATTCCAAAAACAGAAGTCATTGCTGCAAGCCAAACAGTGGTAATGCCCTTTCCTTGGAGCAGAACTAGAGTCGACCCGATGACCAAAGCTTCCACCATCATTAAGGCTGCAACCAGAGTAAGGATCTTAAATTCCAATTTTTTCCTGAGCATTCTGAACTCCGTTATTTATATATATTTATATATTTAGGCCTAAGGTTAAAGACCAAATAGTCTGTAGTTACTAAATTTCAAGTATTGCGTCAAGATTCAGGATCGAAACGAACCTGTGTTCAACACGTACAACAGAATCTATAAAACGTGATTCTTCATCGGTAAGGGTGTTAAGCGAAGGCATAATTTCTTCCGGCTTTATCATAAACATACCTGTAATACGATCCACTTTTATACCGACAGGGCAGCCTTCTCCAGAGAGTACAATTATTCTAGGCTCAGAAGAATCCACAGTTTCAACCTTGAGCCGAATTCTTGGGTCTATAACGGGAATCACCTTGCCCCGTAACGAAGTTATTCCCATAAGATGTCTTGGTGCCCGTGGAATGGTGGTAATCTCATGCATTTTAAGAATTTCCTGCAAGTCAGTCATACGAACCGCATAGTCTTCATCTCCGATCCGGAAAACCAGGATTTTTATCTTCTCACAAGACGACCCGCCCTCTTCTTCGTACTCCTCATACTCGTAGTCTTCGTCTGCTTCAGAAAAAAAGGCTGATGGCTGAGAACCTAGAACAGGTTGATCCTCTGACATTTTTTAAAACCTCCCGGCTCCTGTTTTGTCAGGCGCCCAGCCCATCTGAATCTGCTTTTATCGTCTGCGAACTAAGCATAGCTTCTTCCATCAATGACTCCACATCCAGAACCAGTATTACTTTGTACTTTCCTATTTCGGCGGCGCCGGATATGCCCTTGATCTTTTCAAGGCGTTCTCCCAGGGGTTTAACCACTATCTCCTGTTGCCCCAGCAGTGAGTCTACAAGCAGTCCAATGCGCCGTCCCCCAAAACCTACAACTACCACGAAGTAACGCTCCCGTGGCCTGTCATGGTAGAGCCAAAACATTTCAGCAAGCCTGACAATGGGAAGCATTTTACCCCGAAGCTCTATAACTTCTTTGCCCTCTATATGCTGAATCATATCCGGCTCTATCGACAGGGTTTCCGAAGTTGAAGCCATCGGCACAGCCATGGTTTCTCCGGCTGTAGAAACCAGAACCGCCTTAATGATGGCCAGTGTTATGGGGATGGTGACCGTGAATGTGGTTTTGCAGCCTGGCTCTGTCTCTACATCAATAAATCCACCCAATGAGGAAACCTTTTCTTTTACCACGTCCATGCCCACTCCCCTGCCTGATACATCATTTACGGAGGAAGCAGTACTAAAACCCGGCAGGAATATAAGTTTTACTATACCATCGTGGTCAAGTGTCTGGTTTTCGGCTATGAGTTTCTTTTCCCGGGCTTTTGCCAGCACTTTTTCGGGCTGAATACCGTATCCGTCATCAGTTAGTTGGAAGACGACATGATTCCCCTTTGGAAATGCCTTCAGCGTAATAACCCCGGTGACAGGCTTCCCGGCCGCCAGTCGTTCTTCAGCCGGTTCAATTCCATGATCGATGGCATTGCGCATCATATGCATAAGTGGATCTATTATTTCCTCAGCCATAAGTTTGTCTACTTCTGTCTCGCCTCCAAAGAGTTGTAAATCTATCTCTTTTCCTTTATCTCGTGTATAGCGGCGTACAACACGGTTAAGACGTGAAAAAACCTGTCTTACAGGAACCATTCTGATTTCAAGAATCTGGTTCTGTAGTTCTTCAAGGCGTTTTTCGAGTATTCTGGAGACCTTTTGCAGGTCAACCGAAAAAGGACCAAAACCGAAAGTCTCGGATATTTCGGCTCCGATTCTGCTTACCGCTCCTTTTGCCAGCATAAGTTCTCCCACAGTATCTAAAATAGCATCAATCTTACCAATATCAACTCTTACCGTACTGGAGCCGCTCTTCAACAGCGGCTCTTGTATTATTTCCTCACCAGGTTTAGTTGGAATATTGACCGCCGGTAAAATTGAAGATGTTGTTTCCGGTTCAGGCGGTGACGGAACAAGCTCGTTAACACTCCAAAGCTTCAACGCTTCTTTGGCCTTCGAAAGGGAAGTGTTCAGCGCGACCAGAAGATCAAAGCCTATACGGCCCGGCAGTACACCCAAGGTCTTTGGTATTGTTGCTATAAGTTCTCCGAGCTGGTTGATCTTCTCTATGAGACCTTTTAGGTCCTCTTCGAATGAGACAAGTTCAAACTCGGCCTCCACGGTAACCAGGCAGAGTTCCTTTTTAAGCGCTGTGCGAAGCCTGTGCTCTTCGTACTCGGAAAGAACTTTAGTGATTTCTTCCGGAATTCCAGTCAGGCAACCAGGTTCGTTTTTAACCTCTTTTTCACGCCCTTTTCCCTCATCGCGAAATTTTCCTATCTCCTCAAGAGCGGCATCCACAGAAGTAAGCTCTTTACCTTCCTTAAAAATTTCACCCAGAAGTTTTTTCAATATGTCCAGGTTTTTAAGCAGGAAAGCGATCGTAGCCTCGGTAAGTTCTCTTTGCCCCAGCCTGAGTTCGTCAAGCATGGTTTCCATGGCATGACTTAGATCTAATATCCCGCGTTGGCCGAAAAGTCCGGATAGGCCCTTAAGAGTATGGATAGACCGGAAGACACCGTTTAGAACGTCAGGATTGCAACCCTTAGAGAGAGTCTCTTGAAGGTCAAGAAGACCGTCCTCGGTTTCCCTCAGTAAATCTTCTGCTTCGGATACAAACTCTTCCCTGGCTTCGCTCATTCCTCGAGAGCCTTCTGAACAAGTTTTTGAAGCGCTTCGGGCTCAAATGGCTTGGTGATATAGGCGAAGGCGCCAAGAGCCATTCCACGGTTTCTGTCTTCCTCGCGACACTCTGTAGTTACAATAATAAGAGGAATATTACGGTAGGTCGGATTGCTTTTTACGAAATTAATAAGTTCGAGCCCGTTTATATCAGGCATATTGATATCGGTAAGAATAAGACGAAACTCCCTGGAAGGAAGAATGCGCAGTGCTTCAAACCCTGATTCAACTTCGATTATTTCGACTTCGCAATCATCAATGTTTTCAAGAGCGGTCCTTATCATCGCCCGTGTCATAGCGGAATCCTCTACGATAAGAATCGATTTCACAAGTCCCCCCCTGGCTAAGTAGTTGGTTACATTTTACCTTTTCATTACTATTTCGTCGTAAAACAAGAAAAAATGTAATTGGACGAAGAGATCAGCCGTTTTTTAGAAAGATCA
Source organism: Nitrospirota bacterium (assembly GCA_027021335.1). GTDB lineage: Bacteria > Nitrospirota > Thermodesulfovibrionia > SZUA-242 > SZUA-242 > JALUUO01. The sequence goes on along the minus strand of JALUUO010000076.1, from coordinate 5,160 downwards.
ATCGCCGGTTTCCGGCCTTTACTGCCTGGTTGCCGACATACCACTCATTACCTGGATTTTCTGCTCGAGTAACGATTTCTCTATGGCCAGTCCGGCCTGATTTGCGAAAATCTCGAGGCCTTCTGCTTGACTTAACGGCTTGGTTTCCGGGTTACTACCTCCTGAAACATCGTCACAGTACAAAAAAGCTATCACTGCTTCTTCGGCGATAATAAGGAATATGGCGGCTTCCTGCGGCCATGGGCCGCCGAATTCACTCACGAGTTTTTCGGTGCCGCTGTCATGGACGACAGGGCCACGGTAGTGGTTTTGCTTTTGAATAATTCCACTTAGAAACGGAGAGTCCGACAGGCTTATTCTTAAGTCCCAAACTGTTGAGATGCTGTTTTTGTTTTCCAGGCCGAAATGTCCGAGGGCGACTACCTCATCGGTTTCCAGCATAAAAAGCACTCCTCTACGGAAAAGATTGCTTGCAAAACGAAGTGTAAGCAGAGCGATCTCGGAAGAACTGCTAGGAAACCGCAGTTCAGAAGAAAGAGTGCGAAGAAGTGATATGTCCCGTCTCTTTTCATGCGTGTTTTCACTTTGTATCCGTGCTTTCTCGAACGAGGCCGTCACTGCCGGTCCGGCGCAAAATCCAAGCGGTTCAAAGGGCCTGTTGGTGCATTTGTCATCATAAGCCCTGGCGGCTTCCAGCAGAAGATACTCCGGACTCATCCCCCGTGGAAGTTCATAGCCTGCCCCCTGGAGCCCGGTGTTGTCCTGAGTTGCATCAATACTTGATTCGAACCTGAAACTGCCATTTCGCCAGAAAAGAATCCGGTAGACGATCTGTTCAATTCTTCTTCTGACCTCACGTTCAAGTACATCCTGCTTAAGGCCTCCCATTTCCACCAAAATTTCCGCCACGGATTTTCCGGGGAGTTCCTTCTTAACCTTGCGGGCAAGTTCTAGCTGTTCTGCACTGACAAGCCAGTTGCTTAAAAGTTGTCCATCCAGTTCTTCTTCCAGGAAATCGCACTCACCACGAACGATTAGTCCTTCTTTAAAGACCATAACCGTCCCGCCTTCTTCTCCACTTATCAGGAGACTGCCGCTCATCTTCCCGATGCTCAAGGTTTGAAAAACGTTTACCAGGCCGACGTTTTCCAACCTATCCTGCAAGTTCATTTTTTGACCTCTTTTGACCTCGTTTTTTGGCAGCATGATCAATTACACCGGCCTCTCTGAATCCCTTAGCTCGAATCTTGCAACTATCACACCGGCCGCAGGGATAGCCTTCTGCGTCGGGGTGGTAGCAACTCCAGGTCAATGAGAAGTCAACACCTAACTTCTCTCCCATCTGTATTATCTCGGCTTTTGTCATATGAATAAGCGGAGCATGAATCTTAAAATCTATGCCCCCTTCCACAGATGCCTTTGTGGATAGATTTGCCAACCTTTCAAAAGCTGTAATGAATTCCGGACGGCAATCGGGGTAGCCGCTGTAATCAACGGCGTTCACACCTATAAAGATATCAGAAGATCCCAACACCTCGGCCCATGCAAGCGCGTAAGACAGGAAGATAGTATTTCTGGCCGGAACGTAAGTGACGGGAACTCCACCTGATTCCATCTCATGCGTGTTGCGATCCTTGGGCACATGGATTGAACTGGATGTTAGGGCTGACCCTCCGAGTTTTCTCATATCCGCCGAAAGCACCATATGCTGGGCAGAGCCAAGCGACCTGGCTGTAAGAGCCGCAGATTCCAGCTCCTGCTTGTGGCGCTGGCCGTAATCGAAACTAAGACAATACAGGGTATAGCCTTCTGAAGCCGCTATGGCAGCAGCTGTTGCGGAATCAAGCCCGCCGCTTAAAAGAGTAACAGCTTTCTTGGTATTCATAAGATCAGGCATGCAGAGCTATGAATCTGTATAGGAAGGTTTTTATGGATTTAAGAAGTTTTCAGCCCGGCGTGGTTACTTAATGTCGTCCTCGCTTCCTTCGATGCCGTCGGGACCCAAATCAATAAGAATGAATCCTCCCCCCTCCCTCTTATGATAAACGTATTGCTGATAGGCAAGCTCACCCGATTTCTCAGGTGACAGTTCATCAAGGCTGTTTGGGTAAAAACCGGCTTCAGCCTTGAACATTTCTATTTGCAATCTAAGTTTTTCCAGCGCTACGCCTTCTGCGTAGTGTTCCAGGTCATTGGCTATGCTCAGTGAACTGCGAAACGTAAAGACAACCATCAAAACAAGAACGAGAGTGGAGAGAAGGTAAAATACGGTACTTTTATTAATAGCAATCTTGGCAAGAGCGGCTCCAATTCCTCCACCATTTTTTGTTATCGGTTCATGACTAACTTCGGTGGGAGACTTTGCCGTAATAAGCCCTTTGTCCTCCAATGAGACTATAGCCTTGGCTGTATCAAGTTGACTCAAGACACTTAGGTCCATTATGGCATTTACATCTGTTCGGCCATCAAGTAACGGTAAGACGGTCCGCTCATTTTCATCCAGATCGTCGGCTGTGACGCCCGGCACCTTGTCATAGGTGGTGTCCAGATCGATTTTTCCGTTAAGCAAAGACCATTCGTCAGTGATACGTAACCCCTCCATGAGAAGGTGTTCTGTATCCAGGGAAACCCCAACATCCGGGTCTATAACAACATCCTGAGCTACAAACTCGTAGTGACCCTTTCTCCAGCTGAATAACTGCACAACCGTCTCGGCCATCTGGGCTGAAACGATCTCAACCAGGTCTTCAAGGCCTATTTTGCCTTCAGAGTAAAGTATTTTTCCAAGGCGTTCGGCTGATCCCTTGCTTGACTCAAGGGCTTTTTCTAAGTCTTCTTCAGAAATAAAACCTCTTTGAACCAGCATCCGGCCGACGCGAGCACTTTTCTCACGCCTTTTGGATATCGCCATGACGACGTTTCCCTCAAGAAAGGACAAACGGACCGAGTCAATATGCCCCCTTAAGGTCAACACACCTGTTTTTCTCTGAAAGAAGATAAGTTGAAGGATGTCGGCAAGGCCGAAATCTTTAAGATTACCCTCTAGCGCCATCCGTGAAGAACTCCTTTTTTGACAAGGTAGAAACTGGTTACAACAAGGCCGCAAGCGGTTATGAGTCCGGCAAGCCGGGCATTAAAACCGTTCATGGAAAATGGAATCCAGAACAGAAAATCGGTTAGAAACATTACTTCAAATGAAAGAATAAATCCCGAAAGCAGCAGGAATCCCGAAAGCCAGTGTCCCAGGAAGTAGCTTCCAAGCCCGGGAAAAAACGCAAGTAGTTTTGTGACCCGCATCCGGTTGTCGTAATGTTTTTGCGTTTGAAGTATCTTTGCAATACGCTCCTGGGGATCACTTTGATCTATCCGTAGAGAACCCAAGTAGCAGGAATTGCAAACATTTGCTTTAAACAGACGTTTTTCACATCTTCCACAATGAACAGAACCGCATTTCCTGCACTTATAGGTTTGCGGTCTCTTTTTAGGCCTGGACTCCAGTATAAAAAACAGCACAAGCAGAACTGCTCCTGTTCCGGGAGCGAATTTCAACGGGATAATTCCAAGCAGAGGTTTCCATAACGCGCTTCTCAAGGCATCCATCTGTTCGGTTGATCTCAAGGCCAGGCTCCACAGCGCCATCCGTGGAAGCGGTTCGTCAACTACCACCCTGTCGGACGACATAAACCGGAAGACAGAGTCGGGATCACGAGCCTGCAAGTTTTTAAATAATCGCTCTCCTTTGTCGAAAAGAAGACCATCACGGTAAACCTGGCTGAGGTTGTACTCCACGGAAGACAGTCCTGAGCCGAATGCTTTTTCGAAATACTCTATTGCTTTTTCCGGTTGGCCCAGCTTGTAGTAACTGGAACCTATGTTATTTAGAACAATGTCATAATATTTCCATTTATTGTCAATTCCCGAGTATAGCTCTATTGCCCGTTTGTGGTCTCTGTTTTTGCTGAAAACCATGGCCAGAGAAAACCGCTCCTCGTCCGATTCAGGGGGATTCAGTATATCCAAGGCATATTTAAACCGATGTCCTTCCTGTACGGCTACAACAGCCTTAAGCCTGGGAGAAACCGGGAAGAGAAAGTTCGAGGCAATTACGGTCAACGTCCAGTAAGATATGATCATTACCAGGGGAAATACGCATAAAAATAATTTCTCCCGGCGTACAAAGTAGGGCCAAAGGATTATCGAAAAAAAGCATATCGGGTAAAACAGGCCCAAAAACACGGATGCTGCAGAGAGCAGCAAGATGCGCCAGTCGATATTTCCTTCTTTTAAATCATGCAGAACAAGCGGAGCGCTTTTTAAGAATAAAACAACCCAACCTATAAAAACCGAAACTATAGTGGCAAGAAGCAGCAAGGCGGCGCCTCCGCCAAGAGTGGCAAGGGACCAACGAAAGTTGCGCAGCCATGCAATCACGCCATCCGAGAAAAGAAGTGCGGCATGGGAAAGATCATCTGATAAATAAATACGGGACAGCAGAAAATAAGAGCAAGGAAAGTCTGGTGACTCTATCACCGCTTTTTCGGCCATGGCAATAGCGCCATCTGTATCGCCTAGAGCCAGTTTTTCCCTGGCTGCTTGGAGCATATAAAGCGCGTGAGCTTCAGGGTCTGCTGAATCCACCTCCAAGGAACGATCCGGATGGTGACCGACTTGTGCGACTGCCGGAACAAAAAATAAAAACCCGGCAAGCATTAACAGCGCCCATAACCTTGTCATTCCAGTTCCCATAGCGCCTACCCTCCTACACGAGGCTCAGCCCCTTTAATAAGGCGTACTATATTACCTCTGTGCATAATAACAGCCAGGACGAACATGCCCGTAATTACAGGAAATTCCTCCTGATACATAAAATACGCTATCAGAAATACTCCTGAAAAAGCAAACAATGCCGACAGGGAAGATATTTTCCAGATTCGAAAGACAGCGCTCCATATTATTACAAACCCGGCAGCAGCAAGAGGTAGGTACACGGCAAGAACTCCAAGACTTGTCGCAACACCTTTTCCGCCACGGAATTTAAGAAAAACCGGGAAGTTATGGCCGATAATCGAGCTTATTCCGCAGAGTCCGACCGTTACCGGATCTTCCAGGAAGTACATACCAAGCAAAACGGCTGCACTGCCCTTCAGTGTATCGCCGATC
>JALUUO010000075.1 GCA_027021335.1 Nitrospirota bacterium | reverse complement strand
AAATGAATCAGAGGGAAGCGGAAAAAATACTTAAAATAATGGCCACCGCAGATGGAGGCTGTGTATACTGTGCACAAAAGCTTTTTATCAGGTTTATTGATGAATTTCCGAAGTTCAAGGAGCTTGCAGAGGGAATATTTGAGGAAAAGTTCGGCAAAAATGTTTTTGATATAGAATTTTAAAAGTGGCGGGGATTATTTTGAAATCCCAGGACCTTATCAATACATTTCTTAAGGTCACTGTAGCTTACAGGTTTGGACATGGTTACGCTGGGATTACATAGAACCCCCAGGCTCTCACGTCAAGAATATTAGCCTTAGCCGGGTCTATCTCAGGATAGACACAAAATACATAGCAATCTGCATAACGGATAGCCTCACTTTGATATTCATTGGTACTTGCATCCCAGGCTCTTTTCTTAGCGATGTCAAAGACAATGTGGGAGAGCTTTTTCTGTGGCCAGCTTTGAAGATAGGCGGAAGCCTTCACCTCTATTTTCTTGCCTTTATAGCGGAGATCAACAGCATCCCACTCCACGCGAGGGCTGTCAACAACCCCCAGGGCTGAGCCGACAATAAACTCTGCAAATATAGACCTGTTCCTGTTACTCAAAATATCAGAATAAGCCCAGGACCAGAAGCCCCCACCGTTAAACCCTCAGCGCCTATTATTTTATCTTCAGGATTTAATTTTTTTAGCTATCATACTCTTCTCTTTTAATCGCTGAATGGCGGATAACCTTTTCGGCAGGTAAGTCAGATTTCACTTTTCCAACACTCTAACACAAGACATAAATCTGCATTTCAAAAGCTAAAAAGCATGGGATACAGGGCAATTCAGACTTTACTGTACGGAGAAGAAAGTCTTATAAGCGTGGATGCTAAACTAAAAAGTGATATGCCTAAAGTTCACCGCAAAACATACGTTGATTTTAAGGGTCAGGCAAAAAGAGGTATTAGCAGAGTTGGCAGTGGCATTATAATCTGCAGATTTGAAAAAACTCCCCCACCAGAAAAGCCAAAGGATGTGGTCTGCCCCCACTTTCTCGAATTAAAATGGGCGAACGGCTGCTACTTCGATTGCGCATGGTGCTACCTGCAGGGCACATATCGCTTCCATCCGGAGTGGAAGAATGGCAGGCCGAATATCAAAGACTTTAATTTGATTGAGACACATATCGCCGCCTTTGTTAAAAACAACGGCATCGAGCCGGAAATATTAAACTCCGGTGAGCTTTCTGATTCTCTATTAGCTGAAAGCAGAAACCCTCCATTTTCCAGGTTTATCGTCAATGTGCTTGATAAATATGACAAAGACAGAAAACATAAAGTTTTGTTTCTAACGAAGTCCACATACATAAAGAATATCCTGGAGCTGAAGAGGTCCGACAGGATAATAATGAGTTTCAGCCTAAATGCCTACCCGGTTGCCGAGCGGTGGGAGCGGGGCGCACCCCCTGTAAAAGAACGCATAAAAGCCGCTAAAAAAGTTTATGACGCTGGATACACCACGCGCGTGCGTATTGACCCAATGGTGCCAGTAGAAAACTGGAAGGAGCACTACCTCCAGCTGATTGATGACATATTCTCAAGCTTCAAGCCTGAGAGAATAACAATAGGTTCGTTGAGAGGACTCGCCTCCACAATCAACAACGCCAAGGACAAATCGTGGACGATTTATCTCTCCGAGAGGTCCAACTGGGGAAAGAAGATCGACTTCAATACCAGATATGAAATGTACTCTACGGTTATCAACTACCTGAAGGAGAATTATGATTACAGCAGAGTTGCGCTCTGCAAAGAG
>JALUUO010000074.1 GCA_027021335.1 Nitrospirota bacterium | reverse complement strand
TGCCGCCTGAGGCTGAGAATTATCCTACATGGAAGTCTGTGCCAATAATGGAATATGGTGAACCAATTATTTCGAGCAATGGAGATGCATACTGTTGGGCTAGAACAAGTACTGAATATAAAATCCTAAAATGGACTTGGCAGGATGACCCGAATCCCCCTGCCGACATACTAACAATTTCACCCTCGCCAACTGCACTTAATCTTTCCTGGAAGCCACCGCTTCAGGACCCTGGGTGTGTGACAGGGTATGAGATAGCCAGGTCAACAGTAGCAGGCGGCAGTTATTCCGCCATAGGCACTGTGACAAATGGTGTTTTCAGCTATAGCGATACTTCGGCGGAGGCCGGGACGACGTATTACTACAGAGTACGAGCTGCTGGTGGTGATGGATATTCAGAGTATTCCAATGCAGAGAGCGGGCAACGATAGTTCGTCATGGGTGTACCTTTTTAGGTGTCACAGATCCCAAATCACCCAGGCAGATAAACTCAATTCCGATAAAAGCGAGCCAGCTTGTTGTTGACAGGGAGAAAACTTTGGGGCCGTTGTTGCATACTATTACAGCGCATAGTTAAGTTGCTCGTCTAACCATTAGTATGGTGCAAGGCTCCAGGCATGGTCGAATACTACAACTTTATCTCATCTTCTTGCCTGTCAAGAGTTTTGCATAGTGTGCAACAACGTCCCCAAAGTTTCAAAAAGGGTTTCTAAAAATGGCAGGACAGATATAGATGTTGTAATAAGAGAAAATGGCAACTTAGTCTACCTTCAGTGCAAGCGGAGTACAGATGCACTTAGATATGGTAAGCAAGGTTTAGATAATGCGATGCTTTGGGTGCAAAAGGCAATGAAGGATCTTGCTACACAAGATTATAGCAGGATTAAGTATGTTGTGCCGCCGGGCACGAGAATACCACCTCGCATTGAGACATGGTTTGAAGTTTGAAGAAGTAGGAATAGATATCTTACCGGTTAATCATCTATAAATAGCAAGGCTTGAACAATGGGAGTAGACTTCGATTACAGAGCAGAGGGTTTTTTCAGCGTTAATGACATCCTGCGCATTTATAAAATTGTACAGGTGTCGTTTGAAGGTTTTATAGGGTTCTCAACTGAAGAACTACATCGCGCATATTTTGAACCAAAAGGGAGCCTTCCCAAATTGTACAACTTTAAAGGGATAAGATTGAAAAGCATCAACACTGACGGATACTTACCTTTAAAAGACAAATCTCTTGATATATTCAGAGATATTCTCCAGATGGGCGAAATGACAATAGGTAATATTGGACTTTTGCTTGTCAGGTGTGGTTTTGAAGAAAAAAGCAGTAAACAGACCAAGCGTGGGTATGATAGTGTAAGCATACGGATTGAAAAAGGGAAAAAGTATTTTGGTTACGGTGCAAATGGTTCCAATGTAGACAAAGACACTAAATATAGAAAAGAATTTATGGCTAGGCTAATAAGAATAGCAGACCTGCCACTTAAAATAGTAGAAGGAAATGATAGTTTTAGATTAGTACATACAGAGTCAGGAGAATTGAAGACATTAAAAAGTTTTTTCGGTAAAGACCCTTCATCATTTTTTTGTGAAATCCCTGGCGCGTCCATTGATGAACTCGTAGATCGTATGCAGGTGTTTCTTATAGAATTTGCCTCGAAGAAAAGATTCGTTTACGACTGGGGTGTCCTTTGTAGCGGTTATCCTGATCCTGAAATCAGTAAGCGCATTTATGAGATGGCACTCGCAGCTAATTTCCCAGCAGAACGATATTTCCTTATTGTTGAATTTTCCATTGACGATATTCAGGGTATTGAAATTTTCCGTAATCTCTGCGGCCCTAAAGATGATGTATATACACGGCTGTGCAGTTTCGATCTGCCCGAAGACAATTATGGAGAAATAAAAATAGTCACTACATCTAAGGGGCATCAGTTAAGACTGACATTACGAACACCTGATAACCTTAAATTAGTTGAAAAAAAAATAGGTCTTAAGTTTAGTGAGGCTTAATAAAGGTATTTATTGTAAAAAACTAACTTACAAGAAGGAATAACAATATGCCATTAGAAGAAACTGATCGTATCGATATCTCAACTACTACAGAAGACGGGAAAGTACAACTTGTCATAACTGATGCAGGGATTACGACAGACCCAGTTAAAAGGTTAAATTTGCTGATAGAGAAACTAAAGACATATGTATCTTATGTGATAAGTGAAGAATTCAAGATTGACCATCCTGGACGTATAGTTAAAGATGTAACAATCTTAGTAATGTGCAGGATCCCTCCAACAGAACAGATGGAAAAGATAACGCAAGTACAACCAAGCGGAAAACCTGAAAATGCAATACCTATTGTATTTCAGATATTTAAGGGAGCCAGTGTTTAGGCTGAAGTTCCAGTTGAGAGCATATTTACAGAGGCTCTTCAGGATTTATGGGGTGAAAATTCATTGTTTGCTTTATAATATGATCCATGAAAGATACACGTTTATATGAGCAGATATTGGGCATTGAGCCGCCATGGTACGCGGTAATCCTTACGTCATTACGTCCTTACCTACGCCGGAACCGGAAGAGTTTGAGAAGATTCAAAGTTCATCCATAGTTGTTAAGTCAGCTTTATCCGAAGGGATATTTGCATGAATCCATATCATGCTGAAAATAATGAATAGCTGGATCAGGTATGCAGGTGAAAAAACACTGAAAATTGTGACACCGGCAGAACTTATGTTAATTTAATCAGTCTTATCAGTCCGATTGGCCTGATTTTTCAATTTACTTATCTGTAATAATTTAGGGGTGAGGTAAACATTATGAGCAGCCAGGTTGAAAAAGCCGTAAAAAACGAGATAACCGAAGAAATCAGGCAGGTGGCCGATGATGAGGCTCTGCCAGTGGAAAGCGTACTTAGAAGAGTGGCCGAGGGTCATATAGTCATTCCCAACAACAAAAACCGTAAGACCAATGTTGTCGGAATAGGCAAAGGTCTTAAAACAAAAATAAATGCATCCATAGGCACTTCCACTTCCATAGCTGATGTGGAGATGGAGATAAAAAAGGCGCAAATAGCTGAAGAGGCAGGCGCTGACACACTTATGGATCTTTCAGTGGGTGGTGATATCGCTGATATCAGGCGAAGAGTCATGGATTCGATAAGTCTTCCTGTCGGCACAGTGCCGCTCTACGAGGCATTTGCCCTGGCTATAGATAAGTACGGCGCCGCTATAGATATGCCGGAAGAATTTCTCTTTGATATTATAGAGCAGCAGTGCGAAGAGGGAGTTTCCTTTATGGCTATACACTGTGGCATAAACCGTATGACCATAGAGAGGCTTCGAAACCAGAACTACCGCTTTGGCGGCCTGGTATCAAAGGGAGGGTCCTACTTGACGGCCTGGATGCTTCATAACAATAAAGAAAATCCTCTTTATGAGCACTTTGACCGTGTAGCTGCTATCTTAAAAAAACATGATGTGGTGCTTTCGCTTGGAAATGGTTTTCGGGCTGGAGCAATTGGAGACTCCACCGACCGCGTACAGATTCAAGAGCTGATCATCAACTGTGAGCTTGCAGATACTGGAAGAAAAATGGGCTGCCAGATGATGGTGGAAGGTCCGGGACATATACCCATCGACGAAATAGAAGCAAACATCATCGTTCAAAAGCGTATGTCGAACGAGGCTCCGTTCTATATGCTGGGGCCGATCACCACTGATATTGCTCCAGGGTACGATCACGTTACAGCCGCCATAGGACAGGCGATATCAAGTTCTTTCGGAGCCGACTTTTTATGCTATGTCACGCCTGCGGAACACGTGGGCCTGCCTTACCCGGAAGATGTGCGCGAAGGAGTTATTACCGCTCGCATTGCAGCGCACGTGGGAGATATGGTTAAGTTCAAAGATAAAAGCCGCGATCTTGCCATGAGCAAGGCAAGACGCGACCTGAAGTGGAAAGAGCAGTTTGAATTGGCCATCACTCCTGATCAGGCCAGGGATGTCCGCAGTAAAAGAGGAGGAGCGGACGAAGAGCACTGTACGATGTGCGGTGAGTTCTGCGCGTCCAAGATTCTTAAAGGCATGTTCGACGCAGAACTGACCGAAGGTTGCAAGGCTTAGACCCAAAAAGTGTTAAAAAAGTGTTAAAACATTGAAGCATTGATCCAAATATGGGTAATAATGCTGGCACCATATCCAAGTGCAATTACCGGGGTCCATTTCAGATGACCAAAGAATGTGTATTTGCCCTTGGCATGCCCCATCAGGGCCACTCCGGCCGCAGAGCCGATTGAGAGCAGGCTGCCACCTACGCCGGCAGTGAGAGTAACCAGCAGCCATTGTCCCTGGGGCATTCCCGGCTCCATGCTTAATACCGCAAACATCACCGGAATATTATCAACGATAGATGAAAGCACGCCCACGGCGGTATTGGCAAAAGTTGCTCCCCACTGTCCATACATTAACTCGGAAGCCATACTTAGATAACCTATAAAACCCAGTCCTCCGACACAGAGGATTACTCCATAGAAGAAGAGTAGGGTGTCCCATTCAGCGCGGGAGATCTTACGGAAGATATCAAAAGAGTTATCAGTATTCTTGTTGTTATCGGCATCTGCAGCTATGACTTTTTTATGGGTACGGCGCAGGTAATAACCAAAGAGCTGCAGGTAGGCCAGGCCTGTCATCATTCCAAGCATTGGCGGCAGATGCAGAAAGTTATGGAAGCTTACCGCCGTGACTATTGTCAACAAAAAAAGCACCATGATGCTTTTGGCTCCACGCTTCATCACCACTACATCTTCGACAGGAGCTTCAGGTCGGCCGGCAGGAACGGCAAAGTGCATTAGCATGGCTGGAACCAGAAAGTTCACCATGGATGGTATAAATAACGAGAAGAATGTCCAGAAATTTACGATGCCCTTCTGCCATACCATAAGGGTTGTAATATCGCCAAACGGACTGAAGGCGCCACCGGCATTAGCTGCTACCACGATATTAATGCAACTGATTCCAACAAAACGTGAATTGTCGGAACCTACAGCCATGACAACTGAACACATCACCAAAGCGGTGGTCAGGTTGTCGGCAACAGGTGAGAGAAACAGGGCGAGAATACCGGTAAACCAAAACATCTGTCGGTATGTAAACCCTTTGCTGACCAACCAGAAACGTAGCGCCTCAAAGGCAAGCCGCTCCTCCAGCGCATTGATATATGTCATGGCCACCAGGAGAAACAGCATCAGCTCGGCAAATTCCAGAATATTCTGGCGCACCGCGTTTTCTGCCGCATGGGTAAAACCGTGCCTGGCATATACAATAGCTATGACTACCCATATAATTCCGGCCGCAAGTACCACTGGTTTAGATTTTCTCATCATAGAAAACTCTTCGGACATCACCAGAAGGTACGCAATGATAAAGACAGTAATCGAGATATAACCTGCCGGGTGATTTACCAATGACAGCAGGCGTGTAGCTCCTTCATTAGCCAGGACCGGTGAACAAAAACCTAACACTAAAAACATACTTGTAAAAAAATAAACCGACAACTTTTTCAATTTTGCCTCCATTAATACACTTAGAAAATATAAAGTATTTTTAACAACGATACTATTTAAGGATTATTTCATAACTATTTTAAAATTATTTCAGAATCACAACCGATGATTCGGAAGCCGTTATGAACTGTTCCAACCGGTCCTTGGAAAAAAACTTTGTCAACAGCGATTTTTTACCAAGCCATAGTCCAAGCGTTCCGGTTTTCGATGCCTCGTGTGCAAAAGCCGGCAGCTCTTCTTCATTCACCAGTCTGACCCAGGCGCGAACTCCGCGTTCAGTATAGTAGCGAAGAACCTGCATCATCCGTTCTTCTACTTTTTCGCGTAATCCGTGTGGACCGGTCAGGCCGACTATTTTCAGTTCGGCTTCCTGTATGGTAACCAATTGATTGATAATTTCGAGGGATTCCTGGCTCACACTCGCCTGGTCCAGACAGCAAACCAGGGTCTTTCCCATGCTTGAACCCTTAACCACAAAAGAGGAGCAAGGAACTGTGGCAGCCACTTTTTGCGGAAAACGCAGTTCTCCCTCCCACTCGGGCTTATCTGACGATGCACCAAGAAAAAGGAAATCGGCCTGCTCTTGTTCAAGTTGTTCCGAGACTATCCTAAGCCAGTCTCCACGCCGAACCAAGACTTTCAGCTGTTTTCGGCCGTCGGAGCCGGTTCTATCCATCTCCCAAGTGCCATCAGAAACAGCTTGAAAACCGGTATCCTTGTACTCTCCAAAGGGAGAGTCATTGCCTAAAAACATGCATTGAATTTCTGGTAATGCATCTAAGAGCCTGGCATTGAGGGTATCTCCATTTTTGGCCTGCAGAGCAAGAATCGTTACATCCGCCCAGGTATTAATCGCGAAACGCGCAGCAATACGTGCCGCTTGACGGCTGTACTCTTCGGCATCTACCACAACCAGAAGCTTCATATCAAACCTCCTTTCCCGGCTTTTTTCGAGCGGGCTTTTTTAGGCTTGCAAAGCAGTACAGGGTTTGAAAGCAAGGCTAAAAGTTCTGCCCTGGGTGTTTGCCGGCTTGGAAAACTTGAAAACACCAGGCCGTAATTACGCATGTAAACTGCCGTCTGCTCCGGTGTGCCCTGAACCACTTGGCATTCTACGTCTTCCCAGCCCGCTGCAGCTAGCATCTCTTCAGCTTTGTAGAGATACGAACCGGCCTCTTCTCTTGCCTGGAAGACGAGTTCCTTCTCTTCTCCAAACCGGTAGTAAAGCATGGTGATATCGAGTTGTCCGTCGAAAGTTCCGTAGATCTTTTCAAAGTACGGAAGTAGCACTTCAAAAGGTACCGCTTCGCCGGCTAGAATCAATATGTTGTGAACCGGAACCATGTTTTTCACCAGCATTACCGGACAGGTTGTGTTTTGAAAACGCTTGCCGTTTAGGAGTTTTAAAAAATCTTTTGTGCTCGACGTATTAAGGTACCCTTCCACATACAGGTCGTACATACCATGCCGCAACTCATTTAAAACTTCATCGTCACGGCTTCCGACCAAAATCTTTGGTGAACTGATGTGGGGACAGTTAACCTTTTCTGTTTTTAACAGGCGATGCACTTCATCCAACCCTGCCTTTATAAGGCCCTGTTCCCAGGACCTTCGAACCCAGCCCGTACCCGGAGCGGCTTTCTTTCCCGGGTCTTCAACATGTAAGACCTGCAAGCGTCCGCCTGTTTTATTCGCCTGTTCCGCAGCAAACCGTAAAGCTATGCTTGAAGGCAGGTCTTCATCAAGGTAGATCAATGACCTCCACATAATTCTTACCCCCGTTTTTTCTTTTGCTCTGCTTCCGCTTTTGCGATGGCTTCAACTATCTCACCCAGTTTGAACGGCTTTGCAAGAAAATCCGAAACACCCTTTCGGAATGACTCTCTGGCCGTCTCCATCGTGGCGAATCCGGTAATAACTATAACCTCTGTTTCCGGCGAGGTTTCCTTTACAGCCTCAAGAAATTGCATGCCATCAATTCCTTCCATTTTCAGGTCGGTCACAACGATATCAAACGCCTGTTCTTGAACCCTTGCAAGGGCCTCTCTGCTGTCTGTGAAAGCCTCAACCTCGTAGCCTTTTTTTTCCAGAGACGGCTTCAGTCTTTTTATGACGATAGGTTCGTCATCCAAGATCAAAATGCTGGTTTTTGTGCCCATCTGATTCCTCCACAATTGTTTTGAACTTTTCAACAAAACGGGAAACATCGTTGTCATTGATCATACGCAGATCCAACTGGCGGGTAAAGCTTATCATTACCCCGAGAAGAAAGAGCCGGTTCATTAAGATCCGCTCTTCCATCCCCTTAAGTCGGCCTATGACAAGGTCTCCTTGCAGCTCGACTCTAAAGTCGTTCAGCGCTAGAGAGTCGGCAAGAAATTGTGCCCTGCGCGAACGGCGTTTTGCATCAGTAACTCCGCCAAAAAAACGGAAATAAATATAGTTGTCGTCAACTCTCTCAGACGCATAAGAGTCGATCATTGTAAAGTGGTAGCCAAGACGCAGGCTGAGATTTACGTACCGACTTGATAAAACAGCCAGGTTTTGTCCGGAAAATCCTGTTTTTGCAAGCTCCGGTGTTGTTGTTCGAGTTAAGCTCGACATGAAACTCGTAAAATCTACAGACATTGGTTTGCTGTCCCAGGCGCCAGGGACGGCAATGCCCCTTAGAATGGCTTTCATCGGAGTTGAAATGATCTCTTTTGGAGTTATCCGGTTTCCTGCACCAGGCTGCAGACCTCCCCCTATATCTATCAGAAACAGATCCAGGGGAATATGCCAGTCAAGCCGTGGAGCACGTTTTGCCGCCCGCCCGCGATACAGAGTTCCGCGAATCAGTTCTTCGACAGCCTTTTCATGCACAAACCTGGTGATATCGTGAAGGCTGTGGCAGTCTTCCGGCGTGAAATTTTCTCCGAAAGGTTCAACCAACCTCAAGGGTTCGATCTTTTTCAAGACCCGCCGGAGCAGTCTATACTCGTAAGTCTCTTCAATTGGTTCTTCGGTGAGGGCGTAGTCACGTAGTTCCGGAACAATTCCCTCGTAAACAATGTTGTCTTCAGCGTCAACCGTCACGCTCTGTCCGCTACTTAGAAGTGTCGAGACATTACCACAGTTTAAAATAGACGGCACCCTAAACTCACGAGCTACGGTTGCCAGGTGGCCTGTAACCATTCCCACGTCGGTAAGCAGAGCTGCCGCCCGGGACAGAACTTTTGCAAGGACCGGAGAAGCTGTTTTAGCCACCAAAACAGCACCGTCCGGAAAACTATCGAGATCTTCTTTTGACTCAATGACAAAGACAGGCCCGGAGGCAATGCCTCGTTGAGCGATCTCGCCCTGTTCTTTTAAAAGAATCGCCCTGTTTGAAAGAATTTCGGCAAGATCTTTTGCTTTGACAACCCTGCTTGGACGAAGAGCTAGAGGACGGGCCTGCAGGATGAAGAGTTGTCCAAGTTCGTCAAAAGCAAATTCAATATCGTGGGGCTGTCTGAAAGCATTTTCGATCATGACACCTGCCTCAGCAACTTCCAAGACCTGTTTTATCGAAAGACATGCACGGCTCTGCATCCTTGGCTCTATGTTTTCAATCCGGGTTCCACCTTTCATGTTCAGCCGTAGAGCAGTTTTTTTTCTGGCTACGTGAATGGAGGTAATTTTTAAAGATGTACCCCGGCTTACTGTAAACCGGTCCGCACCGGCCTCTCCTGAAACCAAGGGCAGACCAAGGCCCCATGTTGCATTCATTATTAAAGTATCCCGTTCCGGCATACTGGGGTCCCGGGTGTAAAGCACTCCGCTTACAGATGCATCTATCATCTCCTGGCATGCAACAGGCATAGCCACCTCATGCTCCCGGTATCCCTGTTCGTGCCGGTAAACCATGGCGTTTTCGCTGTACAGGCTTGCCAAAACCTTGCGATACGCGTCTCTGACTTCTGCAGCCGGAATGTTCAAAACAGTTTTGTACTGTCCTGCAAAACTGTGCTGCCGGTCCTCGTGCCAGGCACTGCTTCGTAGCGCAATAAGCGGCCTGCGTCCCTGAATAAGCGAGTTAACAGCGCTGTTTAGTTCATGCTCCAGTTTTGCCGGAAGCGAACAGCTTTGAATTCGGCTTTGTATAGTGGCCGAGGCTTTATTAAGTGAGATTTTTTCTGCCTTCCAGTCTTTGTATATCCCGGTTATCATCGGCTCTAAAGAGTTGACTGTCATAAAAGCATGGTAGGCGGATGCAGTTAGCGCAAAACCTCGAGGAATTTTAAGCCCGAGATCTGAGTGGACCTTTGCAAGATTGGCGCTTTTTGCTCCGACTTCGTCCATGGAGTTGTGGGATATCTTATTGTAATTAATCACAAAAGTTGTTGATACCTTGGTTTGATGTCCTGAAAGCTCCTGTTCTATCTCTGTTTGAATACGGGTAAAAACTGTACGCAGCGTGCGATACTTTCCAGGCGCCAGGGCATCGAGCGTATAAACGAGTTTTTCCACAAGACCGATAATATTTTTGGAACTTGTGTGTACGTAACGCTGATCAAATACATAATCGCCACTAAGCTTGTTGTTTGCATCAGCGATATGTTGGAGAATCTGGTTGTTTAAAGACAGAATCTCCTGAAACCTTTGAAAGCGTCCGACAAGGGCGGAATGCGCCCCCCGTATTGCCTTTCTGCTTTTAAAGGCTCGTTGTATCCAATCGGGCAGTCGATTCACGTGAATATTTGCAGACTCCATCATTACTTTGTTATTTCCGGCCTGGCAGCATCAGTTTATAATACATAAAGCCCTCTGGGTAACAGGTTCTTTTATTTATCACCGTATGCAGATTGGAATCAATGCGCGCCATCGCCGGCATCCTTAAAGAGTACACCCATGAGTAGTCCTGCTGCCAACGCAATCAAAACCGAAAGAATGCCGTAAACCAAGGCATTCTGAAAAGCCATCTTGGAAAGCCAGGCAGGAAACCCGGTTAGAACGACATTGAGGTTTGCGGTTGCAGTCGCAATAACCCGTCCATCTTCTACAGCATAAGTTGTAACAGTATAATCACCCTGTTTAATGCGTGGTGGAAGTGTCAGTTCAACATTATAATGTCCATTCTCTTTCAGAGAGATGGTTCCCGGATTGACAGCGTAGACGGATTGCTCTTTTTGCAGCTTTATGAATTCTCCAAAAAGCATATCTTCATCTTGCTTGTCTTCGGTCGTGATTTCAACGCGATTTCTCAACGCCGGCAGACTGAAGGGCATATCTTCAGACTCCAAAATAGAAGCATCCATCTCACTGGTGTATACCATGTATATCTGTGGCACATTAGATAATGTTAGATTGCCGGTATTCATCCAGAACAGACCAGCGGCTTTGCCTTTTCGTTTCATGTGGAGTTCTTCAGGCTCTCCACTGACGGCAACGACAACATCAGCACCAGCAGGCACTGTACCGGACGCATGGAGTGTTGTGCCGTTATAAAATGTGCCTACACCAATATCGGAATGCGCCAGGCTGAGAACTACATCGGCTGATGCTGATGCCTGAAGGGTGGTCAGGCAGAAAAAAACCAGACTAATTAAAATAGCATAAGCATGTCTTTTCATGTTCATAATTAATGACCTCCTGCTATGGCTACCAGTACGGACGGTTGCTGCAATAACTGCAACAGCATTTTTCCGCAGACCAGTAATACCAGAGATGCAAGGAGGATCTTCAGCTGATCGCCTTTAAGCTTTTTTCCTACTCTGGTACCAAGTTGTGCGCCAACAGTTGAACCAATCAGCAGAAGCAAAGCAAGCACAAAATCCACGGTGTGATTACTGACAGCCTGCATAACGGTCACGTTCATGCAAGTGAAGAGTATTTGGAACAAGCTGGTTCCAACAACTACGTGCATAGGCATCCGAAGCAGGTATACCATTACCGGCACCATGATAAAGCCGCCGCCTACACCCATGATCGCCGATAGCACGCCAACCAGGATACCAAGCAGCAACGGCAGTATGAGTGACATTTCGACACCTGATCTATTGAACTTGGTCTGCATGGGCAGTTTATTTATCAGCCGGGCATATGTAGACTCTTTTTTGTCGGGAATCTTTTCAGGGTTTGCGTCAGGTTTCTTCCGCATAGATTGCAGACTTTCGATAAACATGTAAGAGCCAACTCCACCCAGCATGATGACATAGGTGATCGTGATCAGGAAGTCGGCGTTTCCCATGGCGCGCAGAAGCTTTATAACCTGCACACCTGCGGTGCCGCCTATTATTCCACCGATCAGCAGCATAATGCCCATTTTTATGTCCACGTTTCCCAGCCGCCAGTGGGCGAGCATTCCTGAGGTGGATGCTCCAACTATCTGGTTGGAATCCGATGCCGCTGCCACGGTTGGTGGAATGCCAAACATGATGAGCAGCGGAGTCATCAAGAAACCGCCGCCTACTCCAAAAATGCCGGACAGCAGGCCGACTCCAACACCGAGTCCGACTATTGTCAATACGTTAACGCTGTTTCCCGCAATGGGAAGATACATGTGCCACACTTTTTCCATTCCTCCTTATCACTGATGTTTGTTTTTGCCCGGCTTAAGCGAAGCATGATTGCTGGACAAATCGGGCCGCCCCGCTACTCCTGGCCGCCATATTTCATGGCAAGTGCTATGCCAGCACCTGAGCAGAGCTGGAATTAGTAAGATGCGGAATAGAAAAAAAGATTGTATTCAAGGGGTTATAAGCCTAAAGAGTTAAAGCTGCTTAAAAGCATGCAGCACATAGAAAACACATCCGCTTTTCAATTTGAAACAGTAAGTGGTTTTTTGTAAAAAACAACGATTTTACAAGGTATTGCAGGGATTTAAGGTTTTCGCTTGTGTTTCGTTCTGAAATGCTTCGAAACATTATAATAAAAAGAAAACTCAGAAATGATCTTTTAAGAGTTTAAAAATTGGGTCGGTCAATTTCACCCGTCCAGGCCGAACTTTTTCATTCGTCTCCACAGCGTAGTTCGTGGAATTTCGAGAATTTGGCTGGCCAGGTTTTTATTGAATCCTGTTGCTTTCAGAACCTTCTGAATATGTAGTTTTTCTACTTCTGCAAGAGGTAGAAACGTACCATCTCCCATGCCGGCCTGTGCCATTTTCTGGAAACGGTCCGGCAGATCGCTTATACGAATCTCGCTGCCTTCTGCAAGCGCAACAGCCCGTTGTATAATGTTTTCAAGCTCACGCACGTTACCGGGATAATCGTAGAAGTTCAATAACTCCATTGCCTGAGGAGCTATTCTTCTGACCTGTTTACTGAAAGCCGTGTTAAATTTATCGAGAAAATACGTGATCAGAAGTGGAATGTCATCCCTGCGGTCTGCTAGACGAGGCAGGCGGATATTTACTACATTTAAACGGTAGAAGAGATCTTCCCGGAAACGGTTGGAATTTACAAGGCTCTGTAACTGTTGATTTGTGGCCGCAATTATTCGTACATCAAGGTTAACCGGCTTGATACCTCCAACGCGAAGCACTTCTCGTTCCTGGAGAACATGGAGAAGTTTTACCTGCATAGAAAAAGGCATTTCACCTATTTCGTCAAGCAGCACTGTTCCACCCGAGGCTGCCTCGAAAAGTCCGGGTTTGGCCGATGTAGCGCCGGTAAAAGCCCCCTTTTCATGACCGAAAAGTTCGCTTGCGATCAGTTCTTCTGTAAATCCTCCACAGTTGAAGTAGACAAATGGCTTCTCATTACGGGGGCTGAGCGAATGAATCGCCCGTGCCACCATCTGTTTTCCTGTGCCGGTTTCGGCCTGCAACAGGACATTGCAGTTAACCTGAGCAACCTTTTTGACAACCGCAAATACATCCTGCATGACAGCACTCGTTCCCACAAAGCCGGGTATGAGATTATCACGCCCCATGGCAAGTTTTAAACGCCGGTTTTCCCGACGAAGTTCCAGCTTTTCACCTGCCCGCCGGGCCAGAAGACGGATATCATAGCGTTTACAGGGCTTTGTCAAGTAGTGAAAGGCCCCTATTTTTGTTGCTTCCACGGCTGTTTCTATGGAGGCGTTTCCGGTCACGATTATGGCCTCTGTATCTTCATACGCAACACGCAGGCGCCTGAGAATATCCATTCCGTCCATATCAGGAAGATGCAGATCAATAAAGACAACCTGAAATGGTTGCTGACGCATACGCTCCAGAAATGGGTGCCCAAGGTTGAAGATTTCGACCGAAAATCCTTCCTGCTCCAGCACCCTCGCAATCAAGCGGGCACCCGGTTCTTCATCGTCAATGACCGCTGCTCTAATTGACGTCATGGCTTTGTTCCTCTTCTGGAGCCGGCAGGTAAATGGAAAATATGGTTCCCTTGCCGATCTCGCTTTTTACTTCGACATAGCCTCCGTGTTTCTGGACGATTCCGTAAACGATCGATAGCCCAAGCCCGGTTCCTTTGCCAACCGGTTTTGTTGTAAAAAAAGGATCGAAGATACGGTCCAGCTTTTCAGGGGGGATGCCTGAGCCGGTATCCAAAAAATCAATCCGGATATACCCTTCAGGGTCACGGGCTCCTGAGATTCGGATACGTCCGCCCTTCGGCATTGCATGTATGGCATTCAGGTAGAGATTAAGAAAAACCTGCTGCAACTTCTGAAAGTTTCCACGGATCGGCGGCAGATCTTCAGGCAGGTTGTATTCCAGCCTGATAGAGGAAAGACGCAGCTGGTTTTCAACCAGTTTTCCGGTCAACCTGATGACGTCAAGCACCTGCATACGGCTTTCTGTGGGAAGAGTTTCTCTGGAGAAATCCAGCAAGTTCTTCACAACTGTACTAGCCCGCTCTGTCTGCTTTGCAATATCGTCCAGAAACTCTCGGGCTTCCTCGCGGGAAATCGTCTCAAACTCTTCCAGAAGGGTATCTACAGTCAAAGAAATATTATTTAAAGGATTGTTGAGTTCATGAGCGATACCGGAGGAAAATGTGCCGATAGCCGCCAACTTTCTGGCCTTTAGTAACTGCTCCTGTCTCAGGTCCAGCTCCTCTACCATCTTATTGAAGGCATGAATTAGACCGGAGATCTCGTCTTTTGTTTTGACAACCTCCGGAATTGATACAAAATGTCCATGCGCTACTTCCATTGCGGCCTGTTGCACAAGTGAAAGCCGTCTTAAAATACTTCGTGTCTGGGAGTAAAAGACCATGACTGCCAGAATAAAAACGCCCAAGGTCACCGCAACAAAAATAATGGTTGTCCACTTGATGGCACGATGAATCTGATTCCGTTTGACAAACATAAGATGTTGGGAAAAGTCCACTAGTTTCTTCCCAATATGCCGAATCAATGCGACATTATATTTGCCGCTTTTATGACCTTTTTCCACAAAACTCCGGTAATGTGAAAGGTCAAGGCGAAACTCGGCAACAGCGCTGCTGTTAGCCACTTTTCTGATCTCACTGTCCAGGGCATCGCTATCTTGTTCAAGGCGGTCCAGGTACTCGATCACTTGCTTGTAGTTTTCGGACTCTCCCTTGAACAAGAGGTTCTTCTCGTATCGACGCAACTCCAATACGTTATTGAAGAAACTATAGAAACTCTCTATGGCAAAGAAATCAGCCTTTAGCACAAAGGTGTTTGAAATCAGTGATGCAACAAGAAGAACTATAAGGCAGAAGATAACGGCAAATAGTATTGCAAGACGTCGCCGGATTGTTTTATGTTCAAAATTTAACTTCACGGTTAATGTTTTAACTCGAAATTTTCCCTTGCTTACCGTGAATAAGAATTTATTCCAGACCTTTTTCTGCCAAATCCACAGCTTTCATCATTCCCTTGGCCTTATTTAGAGTTTCAGCATACTCATTTTCAGGGTCGGAATCCGCCACAATACCGGCACCGGCCTGCACATACGCAATACCGTCTTTTATTAATATAGTACGTATAGTTATGCACATATCCATACTGCCTGAAAATCCAAAGTATCCTACAGAACCGGCATAAGGTCCCCGCCTGGAAGGTTCCAGCTCCTCGATTATTTCCATTGCCCTGATCTTTGGAGCCCCGCTTACCGTGCCGGCTGGAAAGCAGGCTTTTATGACATCGATTGCGTCCAGATCTTTTTTTAGTGAGCCCTCTATATTTGAAACCATATGCATTACATGGGAGTAACGCTCTATACCCATAAGCTCTTCAGTTATTCTTACAGAGCCCACATCTGCCACACGGCCCACATCATTTCTGCCCAGGTCTACCAGCATTATATGTTCGGCACACTCTTTGGGGTCGGCTTTCATGTCCGCCTCCAACATCTTGTCTTCCTGTTCGCTCCGCCCCCTTCTTCGGGTTCCGGCTATAGGGCGCAGCACCACCTTTCCGGACTCCAGCCGGACCAGGATCTCTGGCGACGATCCCACAATAGTAACCTCGCCGGTATTCATGTAATACATGTACGGTGAGGGATTTATTACACGAAGCGCCCTGTATATATCAAATGTGTCACAACCAATCTCTCTGCCAAAACGTTGGGAAAGAACTACCTGGAATATATCTCCAGACCGAATGTATTCCTTTGCTCTGCTTACAATGTTTTTGAATTCTTCCTTTGTTTCGAAGTTTGATCTAAAAAAGTGCTCATGTTGCCCGGTTTCCAGTGTTTTTTTCCGGGCTATCTCTGCATCTTGTTTTGGAGCTGCTGCAGGCTGTTTCAGGCGTTCAATGATCTCATCTATTTTTTTGCAAGCCTCACTGTAGGCCTTTTCCGGTGAAATATCGCCTTCAATGTGAGCATTTGAGACAATCTTTATTTTTTGTGCCAGGTTGTCAAAAATCACGACAGTCTCTGCAAGCATAAAGTAATAGTCTGGAAGTCCTAATCCTGGCCGCTCTTTGTCAGGAATACGCTCGATCTGTCTTACGACATCATAACTGAAATATCCCACGAGCCCGCCGGTAAAAGGAGGAAGGCCATCTACCTGAACAGGCCGGTAACGCTTAAGCTCCTTTCTCAACGCTGAAAAAGGATCGGTCCCAACGCCCTTAATAACCTTTACAGGACTGCTTGATACCTTGGTGCCGATAAAGGAGTATCGGGCCCATTTTTCTCCGCCTACCATACTTTCAAGCAGAAAAGACGGTGTTTCGGCCAGCTTAAGATATGCAGAGACAGGCGTCTCGAGGTCGGCAAGTATCTCCCGGTAAACCGGAATCATGTTTCCTTGCCTGGACAACCTTTCGAATTCAATAAAATCAGGAGAAAACATCGGATCAGTTTAACATACGCTGCCTGTAAAACCCAATAAAAAATAGACTTAAATCATGCCTGCTACTTGAAGCAACTATGATGATTAATATAATATTAGTGTAAGTTTGACATTAATATAACTACTTCTGGACTAACTTCGGCAGGGGGTACACAGAGGTAAAGCTTCACAAACCGCCTCTCTTTACTTTTTTACTACTTGAGTTGAAAATCTCTAATAAATGTTTAAAAAATCAAGTATTAAGGCTATATTTCTATCTCTTCTTATGATCAGGAGCGTCAGTAAAGTATTCGCGCTTTTTTCGGAAAAAGAGCGGCGTAAAACTTATTGGCTGTTTGTCGGCATTATGATTATGGGGCTTATGCAGATCAGCGGAATAGCCGCGATAACACCGTTTATGGCTGTTGTTGCAAATCCGGAAGTTATTTCTACAAACAAGTATATGAACCAGGCATACACTCTATTAGGCTTTTCGAATGAGAATCAGTTTTTGTTTTTTCTTGGCATGGCTGTGCTCTCCGTGCTTGCTATAGGCAATGCATTTTCAGCTTTTGTTACCTGGTTATTGCTGCGTTTTACTTTTATGCAGGGACATTCGATTTCTAAGCGGCTTCTTGATAAGTATCTTAGTCAACCGTATGTTTTTTTTCTTAATCGCAATTCTTCGGAACTGAGTAAAAATCTCTTCCTGGAAGTTAACCGGGTGGTTGGAGGCGTCCTGATTCCCGGTATGCATATATTGACCAGAGTGGTTGTCGCTTTGTGTATACTGGGCTTGCTGGTACTGGTTGATCCTTTTCTTGCGCTGACGGTAGCCATAGTACTGGGCGGTGCATATACAATTATTTTTAAGCTTGTGCGCAAAAAATTGGCTAAAATCGGCAAAGAAGCTACAGAGGCTGGAAAGGAGCGCTTCAAAATAGCAAGTGAAGCCCTGGGCGGGGTCAAGGACCTGAAACTTATGAGCAGAGAGCCGGTATTTCTAAAGAGATACTCAGACCAATCTTACCTGTTTGCCGGTTATGAAGCTACAAACGGCATTATTTCTCAACTGCCACGCTACGCGCTTGAAACAATAGCATTTGGAGGAATACTGTTGATGGTGCTCTATTTAATTGGTGTAAAGCAGAGCGCCGAACAGGCGTTGCCCCTTGTTTCGATGTATGCTTTTGCAGCATACCGCCTGATGCCGTCACTACAACAGATATTTGCAGGAATGACCAGGGTTCGATATAACCTTGCAGCACTGGATGTTTTATACGGTGATCTTGTTGAGGATGGAACCGGTTCAATCCCGGCATTGAACTACGATAAGACAATCACGCCTTTGAGCTTTAAAGAAAAAATAGAACTCCGTAACATAGTATTTTACTACTCAAACGCACCTGTGCCTGCTATTGATGACTTGAATCTTACAATCAAGTCAAATACAACCATCGGCTTTGTCGGAACTACCGGATCCGGCAAGACAACCACGGTGGATATTATTCTGGGCCTGCTAACACCCAAAAGCGGAAAAATTCTTATTGATGGAGTTGAAATAACCCAGGACAATGTGCGTAATTGGCAGAAAAATCTTGGCTATGTACCGCAGTCCATCTACCTGACAGACGATACAATCACCAGTAATATTGCTTTTGGAATCTCGGATGATAAAGTTGATCACGATGCAGTAGAACAAGCAGCCAAGATCGCCAAGATTCATGATTTCATTACAGATGATCTTCCAAATGGTTATAAAACCATTGTGGGTGAGCGAGGAGTCAGGCTAAGCGGAGGGCAGCGTCAGAGAATTGGTATCGCACGTGCATTATACCATAATCCGAATGTACTGATTTTTGATGAGGCGACCAGTGCGCTTGATGGAATTACTGAAAATGCTATCATGGATGCGATACATCATTTATCTCACAGGAAAACTATAATCATGATAGCACACCGTCTGACAACGGTAAAAGAGTGCGATGCTATCTATATGCTTGACAAGGGCAGGGTTATCGCCAGTGGAACTTATTCCGAATTGATGGAGTCAAGTGTAAGTTTCCGCAAGATGGCTCGTGTTAAATTGCCTGACATGTAGGGAATTTTTTAAGCTCAAAAATGGTTTTACTTTTACTAATTTGAGATCTGTATTTTTTCTCCTTTTTCACCATCAAAAATCTTATACTGTTTTATCCCCATCTTTTGTTGAACATATTTTATAGTATTTTTTATTACTCCCCAACCGTAAATAATACTGCGTTTTATGCCTATTGATGAACAGTCTTTATTGTAATTACATATTGCTGTTATTTCTCCGACACGGTAATTAAAATAAAACGCTTGTGTTAAAACCTGGTTGTCAAAAATGAAATCATCAGAGTTTTCAAGAAGAGGAATACTCAACAAAACATCTCTTGAAAACGCCCTGTATCCTGTATGATACTCAGATAATTTCTGTTTGGTAAAAAAGTTCTCAAAAGTTGTTAAAAAAAGATTAGAGATATATTTATATAATGGCATGCCTCCCTTAAGTGCATAGCCTCCCAGTATTCTTGATCCCAAGACGACATCAAACATTTCAGATGTAATCAGTGCAGCCATAGCAGTTACCAGCTTAGGTGGATACTGATAATCAGGATGCAGCATTACGACAATATCTGCTCCACGCTGCAACGCCTCTTTGTAGCATGTTTTTTGATTTGCCCCATAACCTAAATTTTTATCGTGAACTATTGTTGTAATGCCCAGCTCCTGGGCCGTCTTAATAGTTCCATCGGCGGAGTTATCGTCCACCAGAATGACGTCATCAACAATATCTTTAGGTATCTCTAAATAAGTTTTTTCGAGAGTTTTTTCAGCATTATAAGCCGGTAAAACAACGATTATTTTCTTTCCGTTTAACATTGCCCGTTCCTGGTTTTTCAGTGTTTGTTTTCACACAAATAAATACATTTTGCGGTTTATAAAAAGATTATAAAAAAAATCTATAAACCAAAGACATAGCTCTGGCTTCAATCGGAAATTTAAAATTGAAGTTTTTAACACGCCACTCGGCAATTGGATGCAGAATCGTTGATGTTAAGGTAAAAAGCCTGGACCTAATAAACATGTAATCAGGGTTCATCAAGATTGTATAGTAATACAAAGAGCTTAAAATCCATCTTCTCCGGCGTGATACCCAGGGGATATCCATACTCATATAGTTTCCCCAAACAAACTTGCTCCAAGCCTCGAGGTTGTCGGGAGGTTTAAAGCCCAGCTTTATAGCTTTTTCATATAATGCCGTTCCCGGATAAGAAACACATGGCTTTATATTTCCAAGAACAATATTAGGATTATCGCTTTTCAGCTTAAACATAACCCTGATGGTTTCCTTGATGTCGTCATCCGTCTCTCCTGGAAATCCGCTTACAAAACTATATGTCGTCCGAACTCCGTAACGGCCTATCCTGCGGTTGACTTCCATGAGTTCTTCAACTTTAAAATTCTTTCGTATAAGGTCAATGATCCTCTGAGATCCTGATTCAATACCGACTAACACCTCTTTAAGTCTGCTTTTCTGCATAAAAGACAAGTACTCATCATCCATTCGTGATAAATTGCGAACATGGGCTCCTAGGACAGACCATGTTATAGGCGGATCAATCTCCATCATCTTTTCAGCAATCTGACGAGCCCGTTTCAAGTCAACGAAGAAACTATCATCCATAAACTGAATATGCTCAATTTCAGGAAATCTTGAACGAAGCTTTTTAACGTCTTCAAAAACTCGCTCAGCAGAAAAAGCACGCCAGCGTGAAAGGTTGAACTTAAGATTAAAACAGAATTCACAACGCTGAGGACAGCCTCGGGAAGTAAAAAGAATAGCGGTCATTCCAAACGAACCAGGCAGAATGTATTTTTTAAAGTCGACCAGATGATACGGAAGCTCGGGAAAATCATCAAGTTTGCCAAAAGGACGTGTTCCTCCAAAGCTGATCTTGCCGTCTTCCTTTGTCCAGACACCGGGTATGCCCTTTGTGGAGCGTTTTGATGCAAGCGCTTCAACAAGTTCGGCAAAGGTATGTTCACCTTCACCCTCGACAATATAATCTATAAAAGGATTCTGAAGGGTTTGTTCCGGCATAAGACTGGCATGGACACCTCCCCAGACAACAGGCACCCCTTTTTCATTAGCCATCTTTGAGACATTAACCCCTTCATTAATCTGTGTGCCGGTTAAAGCCGTAATTCCAATACATATGGGATCGTTTTTTAGTAAGTCAGTTATCATCGACTTCCAGTTTTTTTCAACTCTTTGATCCACAATTACGATGTTGTATTTTTGATAGATGTAAACAGAGGCCATAATCAAGGCCATAGGAGGCGTGGAATCTTCTCCTATTCCCCGCATGCTTCGCGGATTAAAAAGGATTATGGTTTTATTTCCAGGCGTGTTCATTTGATATTATCTCCAAGAATAAGAAGTTGCTTTTGGGGATAAAGTAGTAAGAAATTGTTTTTTTGGGCAAGGAGAAAGTACGGTTTCGGTTTTATCAAAACCGTCGTAATACATCTTTTCCCTGTTTACATAGTAAAGCAGACATTATTGAAGATTAGCATAAATAGCCCTATCCGTGTCAATAACTTCACGGTAACTCTGCCTCAATAATAGTGTTGGTTTTGCGGAATTTTATATGCCTGTACCTGTAGTTATGCCTCCCCTTGCCTTGCAAATGAGTTATTAGAGCAGAGCGTTACCTTTGCGCCGACATTAATCCCCAACTTATTTTGAGCGCTTCCTCTATAGAAGAAAATCTCGAGATATCCCTCGCTGTTTATCAGCGCACCTGTTTTGTTCTGTTCTCCTGCTTCGTTGTAAAAGGAGTATAAGTCAAAGGCCTCATCTTTTCCCTCAACACGTACTGCCAGCTTATCTTTTGATAATTCATGCTTTTCTGCCTCTATAAGGTCGGCTGAGATGTTTGTAATAAGGTTTCCGAACCGGTCTGTATGTGTTATCTTCCCCTCAACTCCCCCATCTATTTTCTTGGGTTCTTCTTCTGGAATAACAGTAAAATCTGAAATCAGGTCTCCAAAACTGCCGCATGAAACCCATCTTGAAAGCCATGCTGCAACAGGAGCAAAAACGTCACGGCCATGGAAAGTTGATGAAACTTCCGGCAGAAAGTACCTGCTTTCAGTTATATGGTAACCACGGAGTCTTTGATCGGCTTCTGTTATAACTTTCGAGAAAACACCATTGTCCGGGCCGACAAAGTAATGTTTTCCATCATGCAGAACAACAGGGCGTCTGGACGAACCAACTCCGGGGTCCACCACGCAGATATGAATAGTGCCGTCCGGAAAGTACCTGTATGATTCTCCAAGAACTCTTGATGCTTCCAGGACGTTCTGTGGTTCTATTTCGTGGGTTATATCGACTATTAGAGCATTCAAATTAATTCTGAGAATAACACCCTTCATTGCGCTGACAAAGGAACCTCTCAGACCGAAATCTGTTGTAAGGGTTATAATGGGTTGCGTTGAAATGGCTTCACCTCGCAAACATTTTTATTTTCGAGCTTATTTTCCGGCTTTAGGTCCTTTACAATCATGCCTCCAACAATCCGGGACACAGACTCAATATTATTATCATCAAGATATTGCTCCAGACCGTCTATAACTTCGACCGTAGCCGTTGGGTTAACAAAATTGGCTGTTCCCACAGCTACTCCGGTAGCTCCTGCCAGAATAAACTCTAAAGCGTCATTGCTGTTCATAATTCCTCCCATGCCGATAATCGGTATGTTTACGCTTTTATAGACCTCCCAGACCATGCGAACAGCAACCGGCCTGATAGCCGGGCCTGACAGTCCGCCGGTAATATTCGACAGTCGGGGTTTACGCGTCTGTATATCGATACAAAGACCTAAAATTGTGTTTATAAGGGATACGGCATCCGACCCGGCATTTTCCGCTGTACATGCAAATTCGGAAATGTCCGTAACATTCGGCGAAAGCTTTGTAATTATTGGAAGTTTGGAGGCT
Source organism: Nitrospirota bacterium (assembly GCA_027021335.1). GTDB lineage: Bacteria > Nitrospirota > Thermodesulfovibrionia > SZUA-242 > SZUA-242 > JALUUO01. Next base: position 12,393 of record JALUUO010000074.1, on the reverse strand, counting down.
TTTCTGACTTTTTCCACCAGGCCGCCCATTACCGCAGAGTCTGCCCCAAAGACAATTCCTCCTTTTTTCACATTAGGACACGAAACATTAAGCTCAACCGCGTCAACCCCTGCATCCTCAAGCTGTTGAACCAATAAGACGTAGTCATCAACAGAGTTGCCAAGGACATTAACGATAACAGGAGTGTCAAACTTCCTGAGAAATGGAAGTTTTTCTTTAAGAAAAACATTTAGGCCGACATTCTGAAGCCCGATGGCGTTAAGCATTCCGCACGGGGTCTCGAATACACGCGGCACGGAATTTCCCTCCATGGGGTCAAGAGATATACCCTTTACCACTAGAGCGCCCAACCTGTTTAAGTCGATAAACTCTGCATACTCCTGACCGTAACCGAATGTTCCGGAGGCTGTCATTACAGGGTTTTTGAGGTGAAGCGGCCCTATTTTGACCGAAAGTTTACCAGCCGAAGAACTCATAAAACAATCTCATTTACTGCAAACACCGGCCCGTCTTTGCAGACGCGTCTGTAGCCGGCAGGTGTTTTTACAACGCAACCCATACATGCTCCGACTCCGCAGGCCATATGCTCTTCAAGTGACACATAGCCTTCTAATCCGAGCTGAACAGCAATACTTGAAACTGATTTAAGCATTTGCTTTGGACCACAACCATACAGCACGTATGACGAAACAGGGGAGGGGGGGGCATTTAAAAAGTGTTTAAGTATATCGGTAACAAAGCCTGGCCTTCCTTCACTTCCATCTTCCGTGGCGATTTCCAGATGAGCGCCCGTTCCGGAAAGAACGTCCTGCGCCAAAACTTCGTCTTTGCTTCCAGCTCCTATAAAAACCATCGGACTTTTATGCTTTATTGACTCGGCAAGAGCCACCAGCGGAACAATCCCCAGGCCGCCTCCCACAAGCAGCGGTTGTTTGTCTGTTACAGGTGGTGGAAACCCGTTTCCAAGCGGACCCAGCACCTCGAGTGTGCTTCCAGGTTTCAAACCGCACATAATACGGGTGCCTCTTCCTTTCACGCGGTAGAGTATCTGTGCAAAACCGTCAGAAGTTGTCCGGTAAAGACTGAAAGGGCGCTTAAGAAGCGGGTCGTTGCCTGCTGCGCGAAGCCCCAGCATGAAAAACTGGCCTGCCCTTGCTTCGGGTACAGCCTTGAGAGGTTTCAGGGTGGCCACGAAGTGGCCTTTTGCCACCTCAATGTTGTCAATGAGGATAGCCTCGAAAAATCTACTCAAATTTTATATCAAGAACTTCTAGTTCCATTGTTCGGGCCGGAGTCATAACCGATACCTCATCACCGACATATTTACCTATCAAGGCTCGTCCGATAGGTGATGTGACTGAGATTCTGCCGTTTTTCACATCACCTTCGTCAGGGCCTACCAGCATGTAACACTTTTCCTCATCACTATCCAGATCACAAATACGCACGGTAGCTCCAAACACGATTTTATCACTTGTAATACGTGACGGATCAATTACTTCGGCCATTGCGAGCTTTTCCTGTAGTTCCGAGATACGTCCAGCTATAAAGGACTGCCGCTCCTTGGCCGCATGATACTCTGCGTTTTCCGAAAGGTCTCCATGAGCACGGGCCTCGGCTATATCATTTATATTTTTTGGCCGCTCAACCTTAAGCAGGTTTTCCAGCTCTTCCTCAAGCTTTTTGTACCCTGACGGGGTCATTGGTATTTTTTGCATCTTAGTTACCTCGAAGTTGATAGTTTCATAATATAGCACAAATTAAAACTCAGGCCAAATGGAGGGATGCAGGTAACTTCCGGTAAGACAAATAAACGGCAGGCATATGCCTGCCGTTTATTAATCAGGAATCTCTGGTGTGTACAAGGTTTTTATGACAGTCGACACACTTTTTTTCAGCCCCTCTTTGCAAAGCCCTGTGCGCTATAAAACCACCTTTGCTTAGATGCGCAGGAAATGGGTTTTTGTGGCACTGAACACATGATGCATCGCTGATATTCTCTCTCGCCTTTATTGCCAGTTCTTTGAAATCAAGGCTTTCCGGGTCCCCTAGGTAGTGGACGAACGAATCCCTGGAACCTGTTATGATTTTCACCTTGATTTTAGATATCATATCAGTCGGCAGGTGACAGTCTGCACAAGTTGCTACCACACCGGACTCATTTTTATAATGAGACGATGTCTTCCACGCCTGGTAAGATTCCATCATTTCGTGGCAACCGGTGCAAAACTCCGCAGAAGACGTGTAGCCGACGGACCAGACTGTAAAACTGTAAAAAACAACTATAACAGTCACAACTACTATGGAAGTTATAAGCACCAGCCTTTTGTTCGAAAACCGCAGAACTTTCTCATCTGCATCCACGGCCTTTGCACCCAAGGTTTCAAGGGTTCGGCCTTTAAAGCCTTTTTCAGCGTTTTCCGCTCCTTTTTCCGGGCTGCCGGATACCTTACTTATAGATTCCTTCAAAGCTCCAACCAAAAAGGCTTCTTTCCCAGGCCCAGGTGTTTTAGGCGAAGCTTCGGCGGTCTTATCGCCCGGATTTTCTTTTAGCTGCTTTCCTTTAAGTATATCTTCGTCAGGACTAGAGCCCAGCCTGCTAATGAAAGACCTGAGCCTGTCTAGTATTCCAGCTTTCATCGGTGTAAACCTCTTCTTTTGATTTTAAGTAAATTTAAATATTAGTAGTTGTGAAGTTAGGGTATGCCGTAGAGCCATGCTCCGAGTAATCCAGGCCTTGAACTTCCTCCTGAGGAGAGACTCTCAGGCCGATCGTCTTATCTATAAGCTTGAACATGATAAATGCCGTAGGAAATACCCATAGAAACGCTGCACTAATTCCAATAAGTTGAACTCCCACGATTTTCATATTAAACATATCTGCTGAGTTGAATAATCCAGCTGCTAATGTTCCCCATGCACCTGCCACACCATGAACGGAAACAGCTCCTACAGGGTCATCAATTCCTATTCTTTCGAAGAATAAATCGGCGTGAACCACTAGAACCCCGGAAACAATGCCGGTAATAATTGCGAAGAAAGGAGAAATATTACTGCATCCTGCCGTAATACCTACGAGTCCTGCCAACGCTCCGTTAAGGCTAATTGCTGTATCCGGCTTGCCGAACTTGATCCATGTGGTAATCATTGCAAAGGCCGCCCCTGCTGATGCCGATAAAGTTGTAGTCACTGCGATTAAAGCTATATCACTGCTTGCCGCAGTGGTGCTGCCGGCGTTGAATCCATACCAGCCGAACCAGAGAATAAAGACACCAAGAGCCGCAAGCGGAAGGTTGTGGCCCGGAATGGGAAGAGGAGAGCCGTTTTTTCTGAATCTTCCTATTCTTGGCCCAAGTACAATAGCTCCTGCAAGAGCGGCCCAGCCTCCCACGGAATGAACCACGGTAGAGCCGGCAAAGTCTATGAAGCCCAAATTCTCGAGCCAGCCGGAACCTTTAAACAGACTTCCCCAGGCCCAGCCTCCAAATACAGGGTATATAATTGCTGATATAACCACACTGTATGCGAGATAGCCTATGAATTTTGTTCTTTCTGCTACGGCTCCGGACACAATGGTTGTGGCGGTGGCTGCAAAAACCACCTGAAACATCCAGAATGCAAAAAGCCACGGATCTTTATCTACACTAAAATCACTTAGAAAAAAACCTGTCGTGCCGACCCAGCCGGTCTCGGAGACACCGAACATCAAACCGAATCCGATTGCCCAGTAAGCAATAGAGCCCAGGCTGAAATCCATGAGATTTTTAAGGATAATATTGGCTGCGTTTTTTGCTCTTGTGAAACCTGATTCAACCATTGCAAAACCCGCCTGCATAAAAAAGACAAGAAAAGCAGCCAGCAAAGTCCATATGTAATCGGCGTTTTTCTGAACATCTTCCGCTACAACATCATCCTGTGCAAAAGATTTTGTAACAATAAAAATAGAGATAAAAAAGGCTGAAACCAAAGCCCGTAGTAGTTTTTCTTTTTTCATGACCAACTCCGTTTCTTAAAATAATAGTAACTGCTCAGGTATTTAGCCTGAAGACTTAAGCATTTTAATCAACAGCCTTTAGCTTTCAGTCTATTCATCCAAGTAGTTACACTTTCATATTCTTGTAATGTTTCAGGGTTATAACTTCCTGGCGGCCCTTTGCAGAGGGCCGCCAGGAACCAGTCTTGAGTTTTCTAGCTTTTTATTTTTTAATAGGGCCCCGGCGACATAACCGGGCTTAAAGCCTCGATCTTATTGTTTTCTATACGCCATTTGTAAAGGTCTTCCATGTCTTTATAGATGTTCATCATCTGGAAAAAACCATGCCATTGAGCGTAGTCCGGGGCATCCATGGCAGTACCATGACGTGCTCTTCGGCCTGCATGATGCCACAGGAAGTAAAACAGTTCCTGGAACGGATCTTTCCATTTATCTTTCTTAAGAAGTTTTTTGGCCTTGAGTTCATCCATCATTTTCTGGGCCCCTTCGATGTAAGAATTATAAAGTTCATTAGCCCGGTCCAGCTTTGCAAAGTGAGTATCTGTATGAAGCTCACTGTGACAGTTGTTACAGACCTTACGCATAAGCTTACGGCCCTTTTCTCCGTCACCATACTCACCGCTTCTCACCACACTTTTAACATGAGCCATATCCCAGTAGAGGCGTTCTGTAACATTATGGGTTGTTGAAAGATCTCCAATTCCACTCATGTGACACGTTGCACATGTCGGAGCGCTGTAGTCTCCAGGTTCCCAGGCATCAGGAGGACTGTCCCAATTCCATTGTTCACCTTCAGTGGTATAAAGCTGTCCATGGCTGCTGGCCATATAAATTTCGATATTGGGATGATCAGGTCCAATATGGCATTTACCGCAAGCCTCGGGTTTCCTGGCCTGAGAGACTTTGAACGAGTGGCGATTATGGCAGACCGAACAATTGCCTATGCCGCCGTCAGGGTAACGGGTGCCTACACCGCCGGGCCAAGTCTTATCATCAGGTTTGTTATCAGCCTCAAGTTTCACCTCTGTGCCGTGGCACATCTGACATCCGGCTTGTCTTGGCACCGTGCGAAGGTCATGACCTTCCGGAACACCGGAAACTCCTCCCTCCAAATCATACATGAGCTTCTGGTACTTGGCTTTCTCTATAACGGGCTTGCCGGCACGTCTGGCATGAGCGCTTTTAGAGAACTGCTCCATTTCTACCGGATGACATCTCTCGCAAGTTTTTGCGCTAACCATGGGAGACGTATAAACATTAGGCATGGTCTTCTTTACACCTTTACACTGACTGGCCATTGGCGAGTCTTTGGGCACGACATGACAATCATAACAAGAGACCCCGGCATGAGACATCCGGCCTTCCTTCCAATTTGCTACAATACCGGGTGTCTCTTTTGCATGACACTCAATACACTTTAAAGCTTCAGGGGTGTATCCCCTCTTTATTTCAATTTTTTTGGGAGATAAATCAGGGTAGACCACCTCTTTAGCCCAGGCCGACGTACTGAATAAAAAAAACGTCATAACTCCCATAAGTGAACCTAGTTTAAGAATTTTACTTAAAGACCACATAACACTTTTAACCTCCTCTTTCCTGTAATAGGGTTTAATTTCAGCACAACAGCTCAGACATTGTGACAGTACTCATGAAAAGATAGCAATAGTTATGCCTGCTTTAAAACAATTAAAAAAAGAGTGTAGTAAGGGGTTGAAAAAGGGAACCACCCTCTTGTTGCTACATTTTTGTTGGATTTACTACATTTAGGTCGGTTTTTTGTGGGTTTGCCGTGAAGTACGGTCTTATGTCAGTGTCAGGTAAAGAGAAAATGAAGCGCCATTTTAACACCTTAATTAATTTCGGCACGTGGGGAGGTATCTCTCAAAGAAGATAAAAACCTGTAATACCAAAATGATAATGTCCTGATTTGGAGGTGCTATACTGCCTAATTTTAGTAAGGAGGCACGATGGCAAGAAAGGACACAATCTAATTGTATTCTGCTGGCTACATGTTGTTAACGAGCATTTTGCAGTGGCATGCAGAAAGCTTTCGAGGCCGGAACCAAAGAAGAGTCATTTACCTTTCCATTTCCAGTTTTCATAATACTCCCAGCTGACCATGGAATTCAGTTCCTTCAGTTCCCGGCTTCTTTCGGTGAGACCGACCCGGAGCACGTCTCGATAGCCCAGCAGGCCGATATAATTGCCCTCCTTTTCGATTAACAGATGTCGCACGTTTAGGCCAAGGAACTTATCCAGCAGAAGATAGAGCGAGGCGGTATGGGGCGCTGTGATGGGCCGGGTGGACATGTAGTCGCCGATGCGGGCTGTTTTCGGATCAAATCCATCGGAGACGGTGTTTCGCATGAGATCGCGTTCAGTCCAGATGCCGACGATCATATCCGTCTCGGTTACCAGGATAGAACCAATATTATGCTCAAGCATCACTTTCAGCGCCTCTAAAATACATGTGTCAACAGAAACACTTATCGGAGTCTGCGCTTTGTCTCTAAGAATGTCTTCTGCTGTGATCATGCTGTTCTCCTTTTACCCTCCAAAATCATCGTACAGAATATTTTCCGGTTCGACTCCAAGGTCATCCAACATCCTGGTAACGGCCGCAATCATGAGGGGAGGGCCGCAGAGATAGTAGTCACAGTCCTCTGGCGCCGGATGATCCTTTAAATAGTTATCATATAAAACCTGATGAATAAATCCGGTAAGTCCGTCCCAATCGTCTTCCGGAAGCGGCTCGGACAGTGCGACGTGCCACTGGAAGTTGTCAAAGTTGTCAGCCAGGGCATTAAAATCCTCCTCGTAAAACAACTCCCTGCGGCTTCGTGCCCCATACCAGTAGGATATCTTCCGCTTTGTCCGCAGCCTCTTTAATTGATCGAAAATAATCGAGCGCAGTGGCGCCATACCAGCGCCGCCACCGATGAAAATCATTTCATTGTCCGTTTCTCGTGCAAAGAATTCACCGTATGGGCCGCATACCGTTACCTTGTCTCCCGGCTTCAGACTGAAAATATAGGATGACATCTTGCCCGGAGGAACGTTCGGCATTCTCGGCGGCGGATGCGCGATGCGCACATTCAGGACAATGACGCCCTTTTCTTCAGGATAGTTGGCCATGGAATAGGCGCGAGCCACCCGTTCGTCGACTTTGGAGACATAGCGCCACAGGTCATACTTGTCCCAGTCACTTTTGTACTGCTCCTCAACCGCCATATCTTTGTAGTAGACCGTGTGAGGCGGCGCCTCCATCTGGATATAACTGCCGGCACGGAAATCAACCTGCTCACCCGGCGGCAGTTCCAGGATAAGTTCCTTGATGAATGTTGCCACGTTACGATTCGAACGTACGCGGCACTCCCATTTCCTGACCGTAAAGACCTCGGCCGGGACTTCAATTTTCATGTCCTCCTTTACTGGAACCTGACATGCAAGTCGATAGCCCTGACGCGCCTGTATCCGGTTAATCTTAGTGGTCTCGGTCGGCAGAATACTGCCTCCTCCCTCCAGAACCCGAACCTTGCACCGGCCGCAGGTGCCGGCCCCACCGCAGGCGGATGAGAGAAAAATCCGGTTTTCGACAAGGGTGCTCAGCAGTTTCCCGCCGATCGAAACCGTTAGGCTTTTCTCCGGCTTGTTATTGATAATAATGCGGGCCTGTCCGCTGGCAACCAGTTTTGATTGCGCAACAAGAATGAAGGCCACAAGAGCCAGGACGATCAGCGTGAACATGATCACGCCGAGTAGTACAAGTGATATGTCGGTCATAAGTTTTAACTCAAAACCTACGCGTTACAATCGAATTCCTGAAAACAGCATGAATGCCATGGCCATAAGGCCGACTGTGATAAACGTGATACCGGTGCCTCTTAGTCCCTGTGGTACATCGCTGTATTTCATCTTCTCCCTGATCCCGGCCAATCCGATAATGGCGAGCGCCCATCCGATTCCGGAACCGAATCCGAAGATGGTACTTTCAATAAAATCATAATCCCGTTCCACCATGAACAGCGATCCGCCGAGGATGGCGCAGTTGACCGTAATAAGGGGCAAAAAGATTCCAAGTGCATGGTATAGCCTGGAAACATAGCGGTCGAGCGCCATTTCGAGTATCTGAACCATGGCGGCGATTACGCCGATATAGGTGATCAGGCCAAGGAATGTCAGGTCCACATCCGTGATGCCGGCCCATTTCAAGGCGCCTTTGCGCAAAACATACGTGTATATCAGGTTGTTAATAGGAATAGTGATCGTCTGGACCAGGGTAACCGCAATGCCAAGACCCACTGCGGTTTCCACACGTTGGGAGATGGCCAGAAAGGTACACATGCCAAGAAAGAAGGTCAGCGCCAGGTTCTCGATAAAGATGGATCTGACAAACAAGCCGAAATAATGTTCCAACATATTTTTACTCCTATTTTTTACTCTTCCTCCACCTGCTCCGGCTTTATTGTTCGAAGCAGCCAGATCATAAGCCCGATCAGGATAAACGCGCTTGGTGAAAGCCGGAACAGGCCGTTGGGTTCATACCAGCCGCCTTCTGTTGTTAGCGGCAGTACCTGTATTCCAAGCAACTTGCCTGAGCCCAGCAGTTCCCGGATCGAGCCAACAAGCAGCAGAACGATACTGTAGCCTACACCGTTGCCAAGGCCGTCGATAAAACTGGCCAAAGGTGGGTTTTTAAGAGCAAAGGTTTCTGCCCTGCCCATGATGATGCAGTTGGTGATGATCAGGCCGACAAAGATGGACAACTGCTTACTCACTTCGTAGGCAAAGGCCTTGATAAACTGGTCGGCAATGATGACAAGCGAGGCGATAATGGTCATTTCGACCAGGATTCGTATGTTGCGCGGAATCTGGTTTCGAAGCAGGCTGACCGAAAAGTTGGATAATGCCAGCACGAATATAACGGCCAACGACATCACGATCGAGGTCTCCAGCTTCATGGTTACGGCCAGGGCCGAGCAGACGCCCAGTATCTGACAGCCAATGGGGTTATTGTTGACAATAGGATCAAGAAAAATCTTTCGGTATCTAGTCATGAGGTTTTTTCTCCCGATTTCTTCAACTTCGCCTTCTGTTTTCTTATAAAGGGGCCAAAGCCCTGTTCGCTTAACCAGAACCTGACAAGTTGATTCACCCCCCGCGCCGTATAGGTTGCGCCGGAAATGCCGTCGATCTTGTACTTGGCATCCGGCTTTGACCGGTCCACCCGGCCATGAACAATCTCAATTCTCACGTTTCCCTTCTCGTCAAAGGCCTGCTTGCCTTTCCAGAGGGTTTTCCAGGCAGGATTGTCTATCTCACCGCCAAGACCTGGGGTTTCAGCATGCTTATAAAAAGTGATTCCCTCAATCGTTTTCAGGTCTCTGCCCAGGGCCAGGTAACCGTACAGAGTTGAATATAAACCGCTGCCGTAGACCGGAAGAAGATACTTGGTGATCCTGCCTTGTTTCTTAACCAGATGTACCACCATGTATCGCGGCACTCTGCGAATTTTGGCCAAATCCCGATCAGCCGGAATTTCCCTGCCATACTCTGGATGCTCGGCCATAGTTTCTATATCAAAACCGATGACGTTCAGGGTATTTGTGTAGGCTTCTTCCGGCACGATCTCTCCTGCTGCCAGGTCTACCAGGACAGAATCTACTATTTCTCTGATATCGGCGATACTGGCCTTATCACCGATGACATCAAGATCAGTAAACACGGTTCGTGTTTTGGCAATCTCCTCGTTTTCGAGCTGAATCGGCTTCAACGAAACCACGCTGATCGAAACCAGAAAAGAGCAGGCCAGGCTGACCCCAAGGGCAACCCCGAATGTCCTGGTCAGGCTATCAGCCGGCATGGGTTCGCCGTAGCCTCCTTTTGATGTTACGATTTATGACCGCCTTGTCAATGGCAGGTGCAAACACATTGCCAAACAGGATGGCAAGTGCCATACCTTCGGTTAAGGCCGGGTTGATTACCCGGATGAGAACAGCCAGAACCCCGATCAAGATCCCGTAGTAGTATTGTCCCTGCAGGGTCTGCGCGCTGGTAACAGGATCAGTGGCCATGAATACCGTGGCAAAAGCAAAACTGCCGATCACCAGGTGCCACATGGGTGTGACCTGAAACATTTGGTTGGACTGGCTGCCGATCAAGTTGAAAAAAAGAGAAAGGCCGACCATTCCTCCCGAAATGCTTAGCATTATTCTCCATGAACCGATTCCGGTGACGATCAGGATGGCTGCGCCGATCAGACAGGCCAGTGCAGAGGTTTCTCCCATAGTGCCGGGGATGAGACCGAGAAATGAATCGGTCCATGTCGCAGAGATGTTCAAGTTCGGACATGTAAATGCCGTCAGCGGTGTTGCCCGGCTGATGCCATCAACCGCCACCCATACGGTCTCGCCCGAAACATGCGCCGGGTACGCAAAATAGAGAAAGGCCAGGCCGACCAAGCTTGGATTCATGATATTCATTCCTAAGCCGCCAAATACCTCTTTACCAAAGACCAGCGCAAAGGATATTCCAAGCGCTGCCTGCCACAAGGGAATCGTTGGCGGCAGGGCCAGGGAAAAAAGAAGCGCCGTGATAACAAACATTTCATCTATGGATCGTTTTCGTATAACGGCAAACAGGATTGTCCAGAAACCGGCCACCACAAGGTTAACAGTAAAGATCGGCAGAAACTGGAGTGCGCCGTACAGCAGATTGCCTGCCATGCTGTCGGGGTCTGCCGTTGCAAAGCCGAAAGATGCCAGCACCATGCCGCGCCAGCCTGCTGCGGATGATATGCCCAGCTCTGCAAGTGCAAGGTTTGCCTGCAGCCCGGTGTTGTAAAGGGCCATGAATATCACGGGCAGAAGAGCTATGACCACGATCACGGCAATTCGTTTAAGATTGATGGCATCCCTAACATGCGGCGCTGATATCGTGGCTTCTGTGCGTGCAAACAGAAACCGGTCAACTGTCTCATAGAAAGGATACACTTGCCGGAGTTCATGTCTCTGTATTGTTTTTTCGGCTTTTTTCACGATAATTCTTTTTGTATCAGGGCCAGGTTTTCTCTGAGCATCAGTCCGTAGTCGAGTTTTGACGGCGAAACAAACGAGCAGAGTGAAAGATCTTCTTCATCAAGTTCAAGGCAGCCAAGCCTCTCTGCTTCATCAATGTCATGAATGGCTAAGGCACGTAAAAGGTATGTCGGCAAGATATCAAGCGGCATGATCCTTTCGTAGTTTCCGATCGGATATATGGGCCGCCTTTCGCCGTTTAAGGTACAGGTAAAGTCGAATTTTCTGTGCCGGCCTTGCCGGAAAAACCGTGAAAACACGATATTGTTTGTTGAGTACCGGTGCAGACCGGGCCGTAACCAGCCGAGGAGCTCACTCTTCCCGGCTTCCGGAACGGCCGCTACCGTTATCTGGTGATGATACCGACCGATATGGGCGGAACGTCCAGACTCATGCTTCGCTCCAGCCGTAGAAGAAGAAAAGGTTCCGGACAGGACAGATCCGGAGATAATCCGATGTCGGCCTTCCCGTAATTCGCCGGCGGTTAGATCATTTACAGATGCGCCGATTCTGGTCCGGATCAAACGTGGTTTTTTCACAGCAGGGCCGGCCAGGGAGATAACCCTCTCCATGCTCAGGCGGCCGGTTGTAAAGAGCCTGCCGATGGCTATCACATCTTGGGCATGTATATGCCATACCGTCTTCCCCCTGCTTACCGGGTCAAGAAAATGAATGTGGGTGCCTACGTTACCGGCAGGATGCGGACCGGCAAATTCTGCAACTCTCAGATTTTTAATCGGAGGAGGGGACAGAGGGTCTCCAGGTGCCGTGCAAAGAAACACGTTCCCTTCGGTTAACTTGGAGATTACTGTCAATCCGTTAATAAAACTCTCTGGATCATCCCATATTATCTTGGTCACGGACGGCGCCAGAGGATTGGTATCCATGGCTGTGACAAAGAGAGAATGTGGGACTGTTTCCGGATCAGGGACAGAGCTGAAGGGACGGGATCGAAGTGATATCCATAAACCGGATTCCAGTAGCAGGGTCGTTACTGACGTTCTATCAAGTCCACGGAGTTCATGCTCTAGGTATGAGTTAAAGATTATATCGTCATCGTTTTCAAGATCGCTTTCCAGCGCAATGACGATGGACTCAAGCGCCCGCCGCGGCCCGCGATTGATCGAAAGAACTCTGCCTGTACCCGGCGACGTATACCGCAGCTCCGGTATTTTTTTGTCCGTAAAGAGTAACTGCCCCAACTTCACTCGGTCGCCGACATTAACAGCTATTCGGGGCCTAAGTCCCACATAATCGGCACCACGTAAGGCTACGGTGGCAGGTGGCCGACCTTGAGTAATAGCCTGTGTCGGCTCCCCGGCA
>JALUUO010000073.1 GCA_027021335.1 Nitrospirota bacterium | reverse complement strand
TCGGTACTCGCTCGGCCACCGGACTGAGAAATCATAGCATCTTGCCAAGTCTTGTGCTCACTGCTCGCCGTCAGGGCAAGCATCCCAGAGAGTTCCTTCAAACTTTACTAACTGCTGATACCACTAAGGCACAGGATGCTCTCTTTAATAATTCTTCCTGATTAATCGATTCTATCCGTAAAAAAAGATACTAAACTGTTACAGATGAAGAGATCAGGCAGTTCACTGTTTAAGTCACTCGTTTTGCTGTCAATGTTGAGCATATTAGGGGGTTGTGCAGCTGCTCAGATGGCATTGTCGAAAAAAGATCTGGATGTTCAGACGCGTACCAGTAATGCAATCTTCGTAGATGCAGTTAGCCAAGCTAAGCGCACGATTTACTTGGAGGTGAAAAGTGGTGTTATGGAATTTGACCGCCGTAAATTCAAGCAATTTGTAAAACAGCAATTTACTGAAAATAATGATAGTGGCTATAAGATTGTTGATGATCCAAATGAGGCGCAATTTCACATGACTGCCTATATATTGAATTTGGAGAAAACAAGCCAGACAGCAGCAGAAGCTGCACTTGGCAAGGGATATTCGGGCGGTGCGGTATTAGCAGGGGCCGCTACTGGTGCGGTTGTGTCTAAAAATAACCTTGTCGCTGGAGCGGTCGCAGGCGGTTTAGTAGGTGGTGCTGCTGATATGGTTACAGGCAACTTGGTGAAGGATGTCACCTATATGCTGGTCAGTGATGTTCAGATTAAGGAAAAGGCTGCCAAAGGTGTGTATGTAAGAAAGGATTCCAAGGTTGATACTAAAATATCAGATGACGGCTCAAGCCGTCAGACCGTGTCCGAAGTGTCTAATAGAAAAGAGTATCGCACCCGTATTGTGACGACTGCAAATAAAGTCAACCTGAAACTGGAAGATGCTGAAGAATTAATGTTCAAGAAAACGGCTTATGCCATGGCAGGTTTCTTCTAATTTCATATGATCCGGATAGGCTTAAGTTTATCCAAGCAAATAAAAAGGCCCGCAAATGCGGGCATTTTTATTTGAAACAATACTCTAGTAGCCTAAATTAAACCTGCAGGAGTCTTTGGGTCTGTGGTTATTAATAAGTTGCCGAGATTCAAATAGAATATTAATAAGCTGCATATTTGAAATTACCGTTGACAAAAGTGTGCTTTACCTTGCCTAGCGGCAAAAAAAGGGTTCTTCCAGATTTGTCGTGTGATTTGTCATTGACTGATTTCTGGATAGAGGTTTAAACCGCCGCAGTGAAAAAGGATATGGGTAAAACACGCCCCTTTATCAGCCCATGGAACTTTAAGCGTTTGGCTTCCATGGTCTTTACACAATACTCGCGGTACATTACAGGTAATGATGGTTTTAAACTGACAGCTGTCAAGATAACGCAAGCGGCGTTTCCTGTGTTCATGAATATGCATCCGCTGGTGACATTCGGGACAGGCCCAAATCGTTCCTTTAAATGATAACATCTATCTCGATCTCTACCAGTTCAGGCTTAAGATTAACTGCCTTAACATACCATGGCGGCTCAATGCCCAATATCTGCTCATATAAACGTGTATCTTTCATGGATCATATTATAAAGCAAACAATGAATTTTCACCCCATAAATCCTTAAGAGCCAAAAAACGTTAATCTGAAAAAAAGGATATACAGACTAGCTTGCTTTATGTATAATGTTAAGCCACTCACACGGGTGACTATGAATTTATGCGGAATATGTTCTGTCTGCAAGTGAAAGTTTGTGTTTGTCTGTGTGGGTTTGTGGTTAATAAAAAAGAAGTAGAGAAGTAGAGAGAAAGGAGGTGGCAGGACTATTTTTTTACCGATGTTTTTAGAAAACTTCGGACATATCAATTTAAATTTTAGAAACATAAGGAGAAGGAAAATGAAAAAAGTTTTGTTAGCGGTTGTAA
>JALUUO010000072.1 GCA_027021335.1 Nitrospirota bacterium | reverse complement strand
CAATCGTCGTCTATTCCGTCACAGTTGGAGTCGTCACCGGTGGGAATACATCCTGCTACACAGTCGGTATCATCAGCGTCCGTTGAGCCGTCACAGTCATTGTCCACCGAATCACTGCATGTTGCATCACCGGCAGGACCTTCTGTGCCGGGTGTGCCTTCAACACAAGTATCGGTTGTCTGACCATTATCACAGATTTTCTGACCGGTAGACGCGCAGGCGCCAACACCGCAAGTCGTGTCTATAGGCACATAATTGTTATCCGCTACGCCGTCACAATCGTCGTCTATTCCGTCACAGTTGGAGTCGTCACCAGGTGTACCGGCAGTACACGAGTCAACTTCAGAACCGTTTATACACTCAAGCAGACCGGTAGACGCACAAGCACCCAGACCACATACTGTATCTGTAGGCAGATATTCATCATCAGAAATTCCGTTACAATTGTTGTCCACTCCATCACAAATAAAGTCACTAGCGCCTGGATTAACGGATGAATCGGTATCATCGCAATCCAGTTCGGCGCCATTAGGACAGGCAGGATCTCCAGGGCTGCCATAGCCGTCACCGTCATTATCTATGCAGTCCACCGGCAAATCAACGTTAAGGGTTCTTCCTCCAAGGCCTGAGGCAAGAGCATGTGGGTTCCAGCTTGTTCCAGAACTGTTTGCCGCGCTGGAATCCCATACATAACTGCCGCTATCAAGAGTTTGTTGAAATGAGTATATACTCCAGATGTCTCCGGTAGTATCAACAGCGCTGGAATCTGCAATGCTTCCATCTATGAGCAACGAAACATCGGTTACCGCAGAATAGCTAAAGGAGGGGCTTGGAGTTGCCTCGAGAATACCGACCGTAAAAGTTACATCAGCATTGGTCGTTGTATCACCGTCTGCAGGTGCTATCGAAAATACCTGGGGAGGAACAGGATATGTTCCACCTGCTAAAGTAGTGTATATCGGGTTGCCTACATAATTCCAAAGCTTCATACCACCATATGTTTCAGGCACATTATTTGTACTACCCTCTATACCATCGCTGTCGATATCAAAAATACTGTTAAAATTTCCATACGTGTCGGTCTTTGCGTTATAGAAACCGGTCGGCCCCTGGTCCAGTATCCAATGCACCATAAGATGACTCCGGACTGCGGTACGGCACAACACATGTATCTGAGTATTAAAATCTATCACACCGGCTGCAAGAAGGGTTTCTATAATAGTCTTAACTTCAGCCGGATCTTGAGGTTTCCTTCTATTAACAGAAGGCGTTTTTCCGTTCGGCCAGTTGGTATCTATCCAGAATGGTATGCTGATCGGTAACTTGATCACACCATCCACTGTCCATGCCGGTGTTCCGGCCGGCGGAGTCGTATCAAGAGAGCCCGCGCAAGCAGCCCATGGAAGACAAAGACCGTTATGCTCATCTACTGCACGCACATCGAACATCACGGCTGTAGAGCCGGGAGCTTGAAGTGCGTCAAGAGTTTCTGCCGCATTTCGGGCAGGAACAGGCGCATCAGCACGCACCTGTTGCACAACCGATAGCAGCAAAGCTGCCACCATCAAAAACATTGCCATAAATACTGATGACTTCTTTCGTACTGTTTCCATCTGACAATTACCTCCTGAAAAAGTAATTAACCGGCTTATAGCCGGATCCCAAAAAGCAAAAGGTAAGTCTTACAAAGTCAACTATTTTATTCTTGATTTTTTTTAGAAAATTTGTTCATTAAAATCTTAGCACATTTCACAATAACAAGTCGCTTAAATTTAAATGCAGTGCTTATATGCTATCTTAACCCTCTCAACAAGAAAATAATATGAAAGTTAAGATTCAGGCACACAATATACCAGGTGTAAAGCTTTCGGAATCAGACGCATCAGGGCTTGGACGAAACACCTGGCTTTCAACACCGATTAGTGAAACGGAATCCGTGTTTTTAGAGTTTTGAGTTCCGGATTCAGGTTCCCATTTTTCATTAAACTGCTTTTATATCCAAAATACGACAGTTATCCAAGTTTACACACTTTTTGACAAATCGAATAAATTTTGATAAAAGTAAGATGTTGTATAAATTACTACAAGGGAGTTGTCACAAGACAACTAAAAGAAATTTTATGATTATAAAAGATTTAATTGCAGAAAAGCCGAATGTCATATACTCAATTGACTATGAAGCAAGCGTAGCTGATTCAATTGAACAGATGGTAAAGCACGAAATAGGCGCCTTGATGGTCACGAAAGCCAGTATGCCGGTAGGTCTACTATCCGAAAGAGATATCATTAAATGCTGGGTACACATCGGACATGGAACAACAGCTTTGAAAGAAAAACGCCTTTTCAAAGATATCAAAGTTCACGAAATCATGACTGAAAACCTGATTGTGGTCGAACCCTCGGATGATCTCTGTTACGCCATGAACATCATGATCAAAAATAAAATCCGTCATCTTCCAGTAGTTGATAACCACCGTTTGGTCGGAGTACTCTCCATGAGAGATGTTGTCAAAACACAGGTTACCAATATCAGATCTGAAAATCACTACCTTAAAGAATATATCACGGACAGGTACCCAGGGTAATAACGGGTAATACGTCCCTTAGGTAACTTTGGGGACGTTGTTGCACACTATGCAAAACTATTGACAAGCAAGACTAAAGAACATCACACAACTGTGATATCCTTTCAACTTTCAACAATCTGGCACCAAGAAGGCATCTGCTTATAATCGGGATAGGGAGCCGCTCTAGCGCCCCCAAAGTCAGAGAAACTCATGCCACGGGTATTCATTAACAGGAGGCTGGGCCTTCAACCGGACCTGCTTCTTCAAAGTGGGATGTTCAAAAGCCAGTCTGTAAGCAAAAAGAGCTATATTTCTGCCCGGAAGCGGTTGAAAAGATCCGTATTTAAGGTCACCCGCAAGAGGGCACTCTATGGCCGCCATCTGGGCTCGAATCTGATGAGGCCTGCCTGTCATAAGCTCGATTTCCAGAAGGCTTAGATCTCCATGACGGTCAAGCAACCGGTATCTAAGTTTTGCCTCTTTACTTCCCTCTACCCCGTCCGCTACAGAACGCACCTTGTTTTTCGCCGGATCCTTAAGCAGGTGGTGAACAAGATCACTACCTGTACCCGGGTTTCCGTGAACTACTGCCAGGTACCTCTTATCAACCAGACCTTTCCTGAACCGATCAGAAAGACGTGCAGCAGCTTTTGATGTTCGGGCAAAAAGAACTATACCGGATGCAGGCCGATCCAGGCGGTGAAGCAGGCCAAGGTATACATTGCCGGGTTTATCGTATTTATCCTTGATCCAGGCACGAGCCCAGTCGAGCAAGCAAGGATCGCCGGTAATATCTCCTTGTGTGAGCATATTCCATGGCTTCAACAGAGCCAGGCAATGATTGTCTTCAAAAATAACTTCGGGAGAAATTTTGGAAGGAGTTTTGGAAGAAATTTTATAAAAAAAATCGGAATTCATGCTTCGGCTTTAACCCCGGAACCGGACCAACGTGCATAAATACCGCAAGGTAAAAACCGGGCAGAATTTGTGTGGGGGATCAATAAATCTCCTGATTCAACAAAACCTCCAAAACGAGAGGTAAAATCTTCAAGAAAATTTTTCAGACTGATATGCGAGTACCCGGATGCATAGCTGTTAATAAGAAAAAACACCGGTCTGTCCGACAAAATTTTTTTCATACACAAATCAACCAGTGGAGCCAAGTCTTTTTCTATCTTCCATAACTCACCAGAAACTCCTCTTCCATAAGGTGGAGGATCCATGATTATTGCGTCGTAGCGCTTCCCCCTTCTGACCTCACGTTTTACAAAAGCCGGGACATCGTCACAGATCCACCTGACAGGCTTATCTGTCAAGCCCGAGATCTCCTGGTTCTGTTTCGCCCACTTGATCGATCCTTTTGAGGCATCCACGTGGCAGACAGAGGCTCCAGCAGACGCAGCCGCAAGCGTAGCTCCACCGGTATAGGCAAAAAGATTAAGAACTTTCTTATTTCCGGCTTCTCCCTGCAGCCTAAGAAGTTGTTGCAACCACAACCAGTTCAGAGCCTGCTCCGGGAATAAACCCGTATGCTTGAATGCCGTGGGTTTAACCTTAAAAAGAAGTTCCTGAAAGGCCACGGTCCAACTACTCGGCAGTTTTCTCTTGAAACTCCAGGTTCCCTCACCAGTGCCGCTCCTGACGTATATAGCATCAGCGTCCATCCACCGTGACTCCGGAAGGGATGGCCTCCAGATAGCCTGAGGATCGGGCCGGACCAGACGGTAAGAGCCGAATCTTTCCAGTTTCCTAAGACCACCCGAATCTATAAGTTCATAGTCGCGCCAAAGAGACATTTGAAATTCAGGCTAAAGACTAAAGGGTTTATCTTTTTCTTCTCCCTCTGTTCTCGGCCTTTTCCCTTTGCATGCAGTCTAAAATGGAAGCGGCTGCTGCATAACACCGGAAAACGTTTTTCTATGAATTACGCAAGGACCATATTTACGGAGACAATCTTTATGAAGTTTTGTCGGATAGCCCTTGTGCTTATTGAAGTGATAATGGGGATACTGCTTGTGATAGTCAAGCATTATACCGTCTCGAACCTCCTTGGCCACTATAGAGGCTGCGGCTATTGATGCGCTTGTATCGTCACCCTTTACAATAGCCCTTTGATCCGTATCAATACCTTCGAGCCAAAGCGCATCTATCAACAGGAGATCAGGTTTCTGCTCAAGATTCATAAGAGCCGCTTGCATGGCAAGTTTCGTGCCTTCAAGGATATTTACCTTATCTATCACATCAGGCTCTATAATACCTACTCCCAGGTCCAGGCATCCGGCCAAAATATCAAGAAACATCTTTGACCGCTTTCCGGCCGGCACCTTTTTGGAATCACGCAATCCGCTCAGAAAAAAATCCCCGGGCAGGATCACAGCAGCAGCTACAACAGGACCAGCCAAGGGACCTCTACCAACCTCATCCAGACCGGCTATCAGAGCATAACCTTTCTCCCTGAAAGACCGGTCATAAGTAAAAAGATCCTGTTTTCCCATCTACTTTGATTCACCCCCTGGAGAACAAGGCTTTTGCGAGCTTATCCCCAGGCCATCTACAGCCTATTTACTTGAATAGACGCAGCTTTAATAAGAACCTTTAGTAAGAACTTTTTCTTCGGTTAATTAGCAACAGCTTTTGTTTTCTTACCGAAAAAATCTTTTTCCTTTATCTTGGCGTCCTTACCTTTCTTATCTCTTAAGTAGTAAAGCTTTGCCCTCCTTACACGGCCACGTTTAAGCACCTCTATCTTCTCGATAAGCGGTGAACACGATGGAATAATACGCTCTACGCCAACCCCGTAGGAAACTTTTCTAACAGTAAACGTTTCACGTGTACCACTTCCACGCATACTGATAACCACACCCTGGAAAATCTGGATTCTTTCCTTGTCTCCCTCTTTAACCTTTAAGTGAACCTTAAGAGTATCACCTGGACCGAATTGGGGCAGTTCTTTTTTAAAAGACACCTCAACAGAGCTAATTCTGTTCATATTTTTTCCTCCTTCTTGATTTCCTCTATCATCGTTATATCCTCAGTACTCAAACCAGCAGTCTCAATAAACAGAAGTTCAGGCCGGCGTAAAAGTGTGCGCCTAAGAGCTTCCTTTCGTCGCCACCGCTTGATACTGCGATGGTCACCTGACATGAGAACTTCGGGCACAGCCAGCCCACGATAAACCGGCGGCCTAGTGTAGTGCGGATAATCCAGCACACCCCACGAAAAAGAGTCTAGTTCTGTCGATCGTTCATCACCGACAACGCCGGGAACCAATCTGACAGCAGCGTCTATTATAACAAGAGCAGCCAGTTCTCCGCCAGTAAGGACATAATCTCCAATAGAAATTTCTTCATCAACCAACGAAAGAGAAACTCGTTCATCTATTCCTTCATAGCGGCCGCATATGAAGGTGAGGGTTTTTGCTTCACCCGCGAGATCCTCGGCCATATGCTGGTCAAAACGTTTGCCCTGAGGTGTAGGCATAATTATCCGGCGTGGAACGCCATCTTTTCTCAGGTCATCAACAGCTCTGAATAAGGGCTCAGGCTTCATCAGCATTCCAGCCCCGCCACCATATGGAATATCGTCTGTAACCCTGTGTTTTCCAGGGGCATAATCGCGAATATTTAGAACCCTGCAGTTAAACAGTCCTTTCTTCTGTGCTTTACCCAGGATGCTTTCCTCAAGGTAGGGCTCTACCATCCTAGGGAAAATAGTCAGAATTTCGCAGGAGAAAATGTGGCACATCTTAATGTGTGAATCAGCCTCTATACCCGCAGTTTTTGGAAAAAACAGTATTTTTACCCAAGTTGAACTACTTGAAACTAAAGTGTCGCAAAGACGGATGTGCTAACATTTTGATATTAATCCCGAGGATATTTCGGAATAAAAAACGCAGACATATCTGAAAGGTCTGTCAAGATGTTATTTATTTAAAAGTCTTTCCGCTCAAAAAACAGGTGCATACCGGGCGGAAAAACAGCTCAATTCGGACTTAAGTTCTACTCAAGCATGCCCTCAATAGGCGTAATAATCATCTCCCTGCGCTCAAGATCCACCTTTGATATCACATCTCGTATAGCAGGAATTAGAATTTCACGTCCATCGGAAGACTCTACAACATATACATCGTTACCGCCGGTCTCCATGACATGGTCAAGAATGCCCAGATCAAGCCCATCAGATGTTAGTACCCGCAACCCCTCAAGCTGAAAGTAATAATATTCACCCTCATCAAGAGCAGGCAACTCAGGGGAAGGAACAAGCACCTCATACCCCCTATAAGCCTCCGCCTCTTCCTTAGAGGCTACTCCTTCCAGCTGAACAAGTACGAATTTATTATGTTTACGGATACCGCCGACACGTATTTCTAATAAGTTTCCTTTGGATGAACGAAGGAAAAGGTGTTTCAACTCCAAAAAAAAACTCAGATCGTTGATTAAAGGAAAAACCTTAAGCTCTCCCTTTGTTCCCCAAGCCGAAACGACTTTTCCTACAACAGCTTGCTGTATCAATTATTCAAGGATTTCAAGAACGCAACGCCTTCCACTTTTGTTGCCGGCAGCATTCAGAATAGTTCTTATCGCACGGGCGGTGTTACCCTGCTTTCCTATAACCTTTCCCAGGTCGCCGGAAGCGACTCTAAGTCCATAAACAGTAACTTTGTCTCCATCGACCTCGCTAACAGTGACTTCATCCGGAACGTCAACCAGTGACTTCGCAATCATTTCGATCAATGCCTTCATCAGGTATCTCCTCCAAGGGAAAAGGGTAGCCGGACCAACAGAGGTCCTGTAACATGTTTAAACGCCGGCTATCTTTAGCAGCTTCTTTGCAGTAGAAGTAGGTTGCGCCCCAAGGCCCAGCCAATGCTTAGCCCTGTCCGTATCTATCTTGATCTCAGATGGGTTCGGCAAAGGGTTGTACGTGCCAAGTATTTCCAGGAAAGGGCCGTCCCTTCTAACCCTGGAGTCCGCAACAATCACACGATAAAAGGGTCTTTTTTTTGAACCCAAACGCGTCAGTCTGATTTTTACCAACTTATTACCTCCTTACATGAACTTCGGCATTCCGGGCAGTTTCATACCTTTTATCCCGCCGCCCTTAAATTTTTTCATCATTTTTTTCATCTGTATATACTGCTTAAGCACACGGTTTACTTCCGCAACAGTCGTACCGCTGCCGTTTGCAATTCGACGACGCCGACTGCCCTTGATTATAGCATAGTTACGGCGTTCCTTCTTGGTCATTGAGTTTATGATGGCTTCTACCTTATTCAGGCGACTTTCATCAACGTCAACATTTTTCAGGTTGGGACCAAGACCGGGAATCATTCCAAGAACACTTTGAAGAGGACCCATTTTTCTCACCTGCCGCATCTGGTCTCTCAGGTCTTCCAGGGTAAATGTGTTTGTTCTTAGCTTTTTCTCAAGTTCAATAGCCTCTTTTTCTTCTACGACATCCTGCGCCTTCTCTATCAGGCTTAGGACATCACCCATACCGAGAATCCGTGAAGCCATACGATCCGGATAAAACGGTTCCAAGGGGTCAAGCTTTTCCCCGACTCCCATGAACTTCACCGGCTTGCCGGTAACCCACATTATGGATAAAGCCGCTCCACCACGGGCATCGCCATCCATTTTAGTCAGAATTACACCGTCTATACCTATTTTTTCATCAAAGGTCTCCGCAATATTCACAGCCTCCTGGCCGGTCATGGCATCCGCCACAAGCAGGACCTCGTTTGGTACGACAGTCGACTTAATGTCTTGAAGCTGTTTCATCAGATCATCATCAATCTGAAGCCGACCTGCGGTATCCAGGATTAAAATATCATGTCCATCGGTTCTGGCCTTGTTTAAGGCATCTTTGCAGATGCGAACCGGATCATCCTTTTCCCTGGTGGCATAGACAGGAACTCCAACCTGATCACCAAGAGTTTGAAGTTGAGTGATTGCAGCAGGGCGCTGCGTATCAGCAGCCACAAGAAGAGGCCTGCGGCCTTCTTTCTTGTAAGTCTTTGCCACCTTTGCGACCGATGTGGTTTTACCCGACCCCTGAAGGCCTATCATCATTATAATGGTGGGAAGATTGGGAGCAAGTCTGATGCCGGAATGTGTTTTTCCCATCAAGGAAACCAGCTCGTCATTGACGATCTTTACAACCTGCTGACCAGGCGTAATGCTTTCCATTACCTCCTTGCCTACAGCACGGGATCTGACTTTTTCAACAAAATCTTTTACTACACGGAAATTCACATCAGCTTCCAGAAGCGCCATTCGCACTTCCTTCATAGCAGCTGCCACGTCTTCTTCCTTAAGCAGCGCCCTGCCCTTGAGTTTCTTGAAAACTCCGTCTAGTTTTTCTGATAACGATTCAAACATAAAATAATTTTAAAGCAATAGTGCTTAATCAATCCTCCGATCACATCTGAACCATACGCTCTCTGCATTACTCTCAAGCATACGCTGTGCCAATCTGTATGTATCGCTCCGCGCTAACAGCAGCAACCGCGCCATCGCTGGCTGCTGTGATAATCTGCCTTAACGAAGTTGCTCTTACATCACCAACCGCAAAAACACCCTCAACCGACGTGCGCATAAGCTCGTCAGCAATAATATAACCGCTTTCGTCCAGTTTAACCGCCCCCTCCAAAAAACCTGTCGCAGGATTGGCGCCTATATAGATGAAAACACCTGCTGCCGCAACATGCTCTTCTTTACCTGTCTCCACGTTCCGAACCACGACACCGGTAACCCTGTTCCCATCTCCTTCAATATTGCTAACAACCGTATTCAACATCATCTTTATACCCGTATTGGAAACGACTCTGTCAACGATTATTTTCTGTGCACTAAAAGTATCACGCCGGTGTATTAACGTTACAGACTTTACATACTTCATCAGAAACAACCCTTCTTCCAATGCCGCGTCTCCACCGCCTACAACCACAACATCAGCGCCCCTGAAAAAAGGGCCGTCACAGGTGGCACAGTACGAAACACCCATTCCTCTGTACTCTTTTTCCCCGCCGACACCTAAAAGTTTAGGAGATGTACCGGTTGAAATAATTACCGCCTTAGATGTGAGCGTTTGTCCACCGTACAGGTTAAGCTTCTTTATCACTGAGGAAAAATCAACACTTAAAACATTTCCGGTCTGTATCTCCAGACCGAACTTTTTTGCGTGCTCTTCCATTTTACGAGAGAGTTCTGCTCCGGAGATAAGATCAAAGCCTGGATAATTGTCGACCTGGTAAGTAAGGCTCATCTGTCCGCCCGGGATTGCTTTTTCCACAAGCAGCGTCTTTACTCCAGCTCTAGACAAATAAAGCCCTGCCGTAAGCCCGGCAGGGCCTCCCCCTATTATAACTACATCGTAAGATATCTGCACAAAACCAGAAACAAAATTCGAATAGCTGTGATTGTCCAGGAATTATCCCAGAAGCGCGTCCAATTTCGACCTCAACGATCCTTCTGGAACCGCCCCCACCACTTGGTCAACTTTATTACCATCCTTAAAAAACATAAGAGTAGGAATACCCATTATTCCTTGTTTGCTGGCAATATCAGGGTTCTCATCAGTGTTCAACTTCAGGACCTTAACTCTGCCATCATATTCGCCGGCAAGCTTTTCGACAACCGGAGCCACCATTCTGCAGGGACCGCACCAGGTCGCCCAAAAATCAACCATAACCAAGCCCTTCGCGTTTAACACCTCATTATCCCACTCTGCTGAAGTTACATTTTTAACATCCCCTGCCATAACACTTCCTCCGGTCAGTAATTTAGACCCAAATTATATGGTCTTTAATTAAATATTGTCAAGCTCTAATCCAAGCCATCACGGTGTTTAGAGGTTCGTGTAAATTTACGTAAATCACTCAACTTGTGACTTGTGAAACAAATCTATTTTCCTGTCTTAAAAGTATTGTTCTTAAAAAAACATTCAAATACCCAGAAGCTCTGCCGCCTTTCTAAAAGCATAGAGCCTGCGTGGAAAATCATTCCCATCGCCCAGCAGTTTTAAGATCCCCCGGCGGACAAGCATCTCCCTGACAGCAGGCTGAGTGCCGGAGAGCAAAACGTACCTCCCAACGGCATGAGCGCTGATTATCATCTCCTCTATTGAAACTGATGTCGTAAAATCAATGGTTGTAACATCCGACATATCGAGAATCATTACCTTGTATCCCTCAATCATGGTTACCCGTTGCGCCATATCCTTTGCCGCACCAAAGCTCAGCGGTCCACTCAGGTGATAGAGCAGTATTCTGCCTTTCGCAGCCTTTAGTATAGCCATGGCTTCTTCGCAAAGCGGTGATTCATCGTCGGGTTCTGTAAAGATCTGTATGCTCTTTAACTGCAAATTAGCCATGCGCTGCACAAGTAGTAGACTTGCCACAATCAACCCGACTGCAACCGAAGTTATAAGGTCCACAAAAACAGTTATAAACAAAACGGTAAACATCAATAAAACCGCGGTACGCGTTGTCTGGTGCAAGCGCCTGAAAAAGCCCCAGTCGATAATATCAGTTCCCACTTTTATTAATATGCCTGTAAGAACCACATGTGGAATATACTTTGCGTACTTTCCTGCACCCACAACAACGGCAAGAAGAACCAAAGCATGCAGAGCCCCTGCTATCGGGGTGCTTCCGCCGGCCTTAATGTTTACAACAGTGCGCATTGTGGCGCCTGCCCCGGGCAGACCACCGAATATACCGGCCACAATATTGCCCATCCCTTGTCCGATAAGCTCAAGATTAGAGTCATGGCGAGTTCTGGTAACATTATCCGCCACAAGGGAGGTCAAGAGGGAATCTATGCTTCCAAGAACAGCAAGAATCAACGCATATTTCACCATGCTTGGAAACATGCTGAGACTGAAAGCAGGCATCTTAGGCATAGGGACGCTTGAAGGGATTTCTCCTATAGTGGTTACAGAGCCCTCCGGAAGAAAAAAAACAAGCGCGGCTGTGCCTGTAAAAAGTGCCAGAAGGGGAGCAGGTATTATACTGTTTATCCGATTTGGGAGCAGATAGACGATAATAATGGTAAAGAGTCCAAGGCTGACTGAATAAGGGTTGATATCACTCATCATTTCAGGCAGCATTCTTAGCGACTCAAGTGGGCTTCCTGTTGCTTTGTGACCAAGTAACGGGCCTATCTGAAGCAGAATTATTATCACACCTATACCGCTCATGAAGCCGGAGATTACGGGATTCGGAACAAGGCTGATATAGCGTCCCAGTCCAAGAAGCCCAAAAGCTATCAAAAAAAAACCTCCCATAATCACAACAGTAAAGGCCATGGCCGCACCATTTACAGGGTCGGCAGCAGTAAACTGCACTAATATACCTGTCATCACCACGGTCATAGGACCAGTAGGTCCGGATATCTGACTTGGGGTACCACCAAACAGCGAAGCAAATAGGCCCACAAATATCGCACCGTAAAGACCGGCTACAGGACCGGCTCCTGAAGCCACACCAAAGGCCATTGCCAGCGGTAGAGCAACTACTGCTGCGGTAAGACCACCATATATATCGCCGCGTATGTTACCTGTGTGAAGGCCATGAGGGATAAAAGATTTCATATCTTTAAAATACTTAAATAGAAGTACGCTGCATCCTTTAGTTTAAACCCTTTGTAAAACAGGTTTACCGTTTCTTTAGATACCTGAGTATAAACATCCTGTAATTTTTTGTCTTTTTCCGTCAACCGACACCAAAGAGTAAAAACTGACGAATGGTTAATAGAGGTATTGTATGGTCATTACAAAAACCTGGTTCGCTACCCACTCTAAAACAGCCGTATAATTTGTTAAAGAAGTGAGTCAAGGGTACCGATGTATTAAAAAATTATTTAAAAAATTATTTAAAAAATTCGTTCAAAGTGAACTTAATATGATGAGTCTTTTTTTGAGTTCCACTTAACTGTTTTAAGGTGCTTAACAACTTCAACAAAATGTTTACCAAGAGGGGGCAATCTCCATGAAATCATTAACAATTAAGACAAAGCTAGGCATGGGATTTTTGAGCATGGCAATTTTAATTTTAACAATGGCCGTCATTACTGTGCAACGACTAAATAAAATAAAGCAATCAAATGAAGTATTGTTTGATAATATTTATACTGTAAGCACCGCCAACCTGATCTTCAGTATGGCGGTTGTCGGAGTCTTATTCTGCATCGCGCTCTACTGGATGACAGTATATAGCATGACCCGGCCACTAAAAACCTTAACCAATAAGGTCAGCCTAATGGCTTCTGGAGACCTGAATGTCAAGTTCGAAACCGGGAGAACAGATGAAATAGGTGAGTTGTATGGCAGTATGAATATTATGGCCGAAAAAACTTCTGAAATCGCGGCAGAGATAAAAATTCTAGCAGAAAGCACACTGAACAACAGCCTGGAATTAGGCCAGGCTTCCAACAAAATGACAACTCAGGCCTCACTACAGGCATCTTCTTCAGAGGAACTCTCTTCCTCAACGGAAGAGATTTCCGCAACGATTGCTCAAAATGCAACCAACCTGATGGAGACGGAAAATATTGCCAATAACTCGGCTAAAAACTCGGCCAGCAGTGGAGATGCCGTAGCTGAAACCCTTAAAGCCATGAACCAGATTGCCCAAAAAATCTCGATTATAGAAGAGATATCAAGGCAAACCAACCTGCTGGCGTTAAACGCGGCTATTGAAGCCGCCAGGGCGGGCAACGCCGGAAAAGGATTTGCCGTGGTCGCCACTGAGGTCAGGAGGTTGGCAGAAAAGAGCCAGGCATCTGCACTGCAAATCGGTCAGCTTTCCAGTTCAAGTCTTACAATAGCCAATAAAGCTGCGGATTTGATAAAAGACCTGGTTCCCAATATTCGCCGGACTTCAGAGCTGGTAAATGAGATTACAGCAGCCAGCCAGGAACAGCAGCTCGGTATCAACCAGATAAATGAGGCTGTGCAAGCCCTTGATAAGTCGGCTCAATCCAACGCAAGTGTAGCTGAAAAAGTATCATCTACCGCTTTCCAGCTCTCTTCTAAAGCCAGCGCTCTTAATGATACGGCCAGCTACTTGAAAATAAAAAACAGCGTATTGGAAAATGTGAAATCCAAGCGGGGCGTTTCGATTAAACAGCTGCCTGAAAACAAGATTTTTGAATTTACCGAGGATTTTGACGTCGGCATAGACATAATGAACGAACAGCACAGCCGTTTGTTTGATATAATCAATAAGCTTTATGTGGTTATGAAGAATGAAGAACCTTCAAAACAGGTTAAAGCCGTTATTAATGAGATTATGGAGTATGCGGTCTTCCACCTGGCTGAAGAGGAAAAATTACTGAAAAAAAACCACTTCTCTGATTTTGACAAACATAAGAAAATTCATGAAAAATTACTGGCTGATGCAGTCGCCCTGAAAAGCGAGTATGATAAAACACAAAGCGTGGTGGTTGCCACAAAATTAATGCTTTTCCTGAAAGACTGGCTGATAGGTCACATTAAGGCTCAGGACACAAAATATGGACACGAAATAGCTGGACTAGCTCATAATAGCAACCAGTCTTCGGATCTAAGCGCGCCGCCTGCCGCTATGCTGCCGGTGTCATAACCAGACCAGACCAGCTGCTGACCTCCCTGGGCAGCGCGAGCTGGCACTAAAACCGGTCTTGAGCCACAGCAAGATTAATATACTACAAGGAGTTATTGATGGTGAACTGGACCGAAGAAAAAGAGTTTGCGGATAAACTTACGGATATAAAGTACCTAAAAAGCAAGGGTATCGCCAAAATTTCCATTAACCGTCCTGAGGTTCATAACGCATTTCGCCCATGGACAATTAAAGAGATGTCAACAGCCCTGGATAATGCGAGAGATGACGAAAGTATTGGGGTCATTATTTTAACCGGTGAAGGGGGGAAGGCCTTTTGTTCCGGCGCGGACCAGAAGGTTCGAGGCGATGCAGGCTACAAAGACCATAAAGCTAACGATAAAAACCGTCTTAATTTCCTGGATTTTCAGCGCCAGCTGCGCACATGCCCTAAACCGGTCATCGCAATGGTCTCCGGATATGCGCTTGGCGGAGGGCATGTTCTACATATTTTATGCGATATTACCATTGCGGCCGATAATGCCGTTTTCGGCCAAGTAGGACCACGTGTCGGGTCCTTTGATGCCGGCTACGGAGCCACATACATGGCCCGAATAGTCGGACAGAAAAGGGCAAGGGAAATTTGGTTTCTCTGCCGCAAATACAATGCTGACGAGGCACTTAAGATGGGCCTTGTTAATAAAGTGGTTCCCTATGAAAAGCTAGAAGAGGAAACAATTAAATGGTGCCGTGAGATTCTAGAGAACTCACCTATCGCTCTCCGGTGTCTTAAAGCGGCATTCAATGCCGACTGCGATGGACAGGCCGGTCTTCAGGAACTTGCCGGCAACGCTACTATGCTTTTTTACATGAGCGAAGAAGGCCGGGAAGGCCGGGATGCCTTCCTGGAAAAAAGGAAACCGGATTTTTCACGGTTTCCCAAAAGGCCCTGAAAAACCACCTACAAAAAGTTGAAAAATTTACAACAACTGCTAAAACAAGGTAGCTTTAAGCAGTAAAAACAGTGGTTCCAAATTCCTTATTCCACCACTTTGCATACAGCATTTAGCCACCTGTATTTATCTATTTTTCGAATGCCTTGCTGTCCTCATTGAATGCTTTGAATCCCTCTTCGGTCAGGGGATGATCCGCCACTCTCATCAAAATGGGGGCAGGTACAGTTAATATATCAGCCCCGCAAAGCAGGCTCTCCTGAACCTGGACATCATTCCTGAAAGATGCCGCCAGAATTTCCGTCTTAATTTCATAGTTACTGAAAATCACGGATATTTCATGAATCAGTCTGATTCCTGCATTTTTCCTTGCTCCGCCTGCTGCTACGTATGCGGTGTTATGAACCTTGGTATTTTCTTTTTTTCCCCTGTGATCCTCCATATAGTAAAGCGAGTTGCCAACAGGCATTTCCACCTCATCATGTTTATAAAGGTAATCAGCCAATCTTCCTAAAAAAGGCGAAACATATGTGGCGCCGGCACGAGCCGCCCACAATGCCTGCGCACTGTTGAATATAAGCGTGGCATTTGTTTTGATATTCTTTTTCCACAGAACATTAAGCACCTTCAGCCCGGTATGTTTGTCAAAAGAAGAGTCTACAGCCTGATAGCCTCCGACAGGCACTTTTATTACAACATTAGAACCATAAGAGGCGAGTTCCTCTGCCTGTATAATCATCTTATCCTTTGTCAGCTCTATTAGCTCCAGGGAAACCGGATACGGATCCAGAAGTTTCACGATGTCCTTCATCATCTTCTTGGCCATATCCCAAGAGGAAGCTCCGGCCCTTTTTAAAAGAGTTGGGTTTGTTGTCACACCATCGATAATACCCGCATCAAGCAGAGGCCGGATTTCGTCTATAGTACCGGTATCTGCAAAAACCCTGGGGGCCTTTTCTGCCGGATGTTTTAGATTTTTATCAGCCGGAGTTGGGGTTGTTTCATCCATTACCGTTCTTCTTAATCCGATGTGCGCCGGTATTTCTTCTGGTCTTAACATGTTTTCTCCTCTGTTTTTTATAAAAAATTTAGTTTTCCTCGAACAAGGAAGATACGGCCTTGAATTAACTGCACTCCGCGCAAATAGGCAGGCTGACGGTAAAAGTAGTTTGTGATCCATCGTTAGATATATCAAGATTTCCCGCCAAGGACTCAACAAAACGAAATACTATGTTCAACCCTCTGCCCGCCACTTCACCAGAACGTATTCTACGAATCTGCTGCTCATCTATAAATCCTGTATTTATAATCTCGACATTAACATAACTATTGTTGTGCTTGAAGCATTTAGCACGTAAAAAGCCGCCTTCACCAGGTACGGCCTGGACAGCGTTCATAAGAAGGTTATCAAAAACGCGCTCTAACTCAAAAGGCACGCAGTAGATAAACAGTCCTTCCTCAACATCCTGCAATTCGGCTTGTATTCCGGTTCTTCCCTGCCGCTTTACGGCTTCGGCATTAAGCCTGAAACGCCGTTTTAATGTCTCACCCACATTTACAGGCCGTTCACGCCCCTCGATCACCGCGCTTGTGGATAGGTTCTGTATTCTGTCGGTCTCTTCCACCACAATGTCCAGGGCCTCACGTATCTTATCGCGAACAGATTCCAGATCATTTTTGTCAAGAAGCTTCCGTGCCCTCCTTGCAAAACCGCCTATAGCTATCGCCGGATTTTTCAGGTCATGAAGTATGTCGTCAAGACGTTCCATACGAAGGGCTTTCATAACCTCTTTGGCAAAGAACGTAAGCAGATCAATCTCGGCCCCTGTAAACTCCTGCCTGATGTCGGCTGTATAAAAAACCATGAAATAGCGCACCTCGGCACGCCCTTTAAGGGGAATAAGCAGAACCGAATTAAGCTTTTTTTTGCGCATATAAGAGACTAGGGCTTCATTTGACAGCTCACTTTTTTCAGGGTCTTTTATAAGCACGTAAGAGGGACCTATCCGTTCGGTCTCTGTGTCAACCTTTTCTTGACTGTTTTTAAGAAGCGCAGTCATGTAGGGGTGTTCAGACACCCGGAAAACATGACCGATTTTACCCTGGGCCTGCTCTGTAGGGTAGCTTATCTCGAGCCACGCGGTTTTCCTGTCCTGCGACAGGGAGAACAAAGCGCAGCTCTGGATCTCAATTATATTGACCAGCTCAGGTACCATGAGCTTAAAAAGGTCCCTCAGCTTTATGCCTTCACGGTTGCTGAGTTTAAGGAAAATCTTCTCAACCAGTTTTTCTTTCTGAAGATTCAGCTGTGAAAGATCGATTATTCTCTTTCGCGCCACAACATGGCTTATTCTACGGGCTAAAACTTCAGCATGTGTCACTTCAAGAGGATCAAAGCGTCGGTCTTTCTCCCGGTAATAAATCTGCAACGCTCCACGAATCTCCGGCTCGGTCTCAAGAAATCTGGGTATGTAGATGGGAACCGCGATCAGAGAATTCAGCCCAAGCTTATGCACAACATCCTTGTCCCGGTAGAGAGGCTCTGCCATTATGTCCGGAACCTTGTAACTCTTACCGCTTTGAACCACTTCTCCGGCAATGGAATCATTCAGGGGAATGCTTGGAATACGTGTATAATCATGAAACCGAAAAGAACCAAAAGAGACCATCTCGCCTGTTTCAGGATCGTGTAAACGAATTGAGGCAGCATCAGCCCCAAGGTGTTTGACAATCTTTTCAGCACCGGTCTCCAGTATCTCCCTCCAGCTAAGCGACGGGCTTATGCTCATTACATCTTCTATCTCTACAACAATGCCGCCCAGGTACTCTGCGAGAAAACGCTTCTCCACCTGATACGCAAACAACTCCAGATCATCGTCACTGAAGCGACAACTACTGAACAACTCATTTTCCTTAAGGAAACTGACCAGGCTCTTCTGCATTTATTAGAATAGACAATCGTTTCGACGATTCACCTACGAGTTCATTTTACAGGAAAAAACTGCTTATTCCAAGGGGTTGCAAACGTAATAAAATCTACCGGCTTCGTTCTATACCGTATATACCAACCAGTATCAAAGCCATGCCGGAGATAGACCAGAGTGTAAATTCCTCGTTGTAGAAAACGCGTGCAAATATGATACCGAAAAGAGGAATAAGAAAGCCGTACGAGGCCAGCACACTAACAGGGTAAAAGCGGATTAGACGAAACCATACCAAAGAGGCCACAGCCGTGCTGACAAGGCTCAGATATCCAACAGCCGCCACCAGAGGCAGAGTCCACAAAGTAGAGAAAACATCCTCAAGCAGGAAGGCTGCAACAAGTAAAACCCCTCCTCCCACCACCAGTTGCCAGCCTGTAAGCCAGTACAGGTCCAACCGATGGTACAGTGGTTTTGACAGCACCATCCCCACGGAAAAGGCAAACGATCCTGCAAGTAATATAGCTATGCCTAACAGGTCCGCAGAGAAGCCGCCTTCGATCTTTGGCCAAGTAATCAATATTACACCTGAAAAACCCGTCAAAAGATGAACTGCTTTTCGCCACCCAAAGCGCTCGGACAGAAAAAAATAGGCTATTGCAGCAACGAAAAAAGGTTGCGTATTAATAAGCACAGCCGCAAGGCCGGCGCCGACCAGGGGGGTACCGACAAACATGGCCCAGAAAAAGGCAGTCGTACAAAAAAGTCCAAGCATGGAAACCATGAACCAATCCCAGGCTGTTTTACGAAGAAGAGGCGTGGAATCAGACCTTAATGAACTTAGTAAAAGAATAATCAATCCGGCCGGAAACGCTCTTATCGCAGCAAAAAAGATCGGAGTGGTATACTGAAGGCCAGCCTTGATGATTACGTAACTGCTACCCCAAATCGCCATGAGGGGAATCGCCCAGAAGATTTTCATGTGTTTTTATTTTACCTATATTCGCAAACCGGCCGGCTTATAATAAGGCCTTGCTACTGTAACAGTTTTAAGGATGCAGGGAACAGCTGTCAGAATTTTAAGCCTTTCATGCAGGTTCGCTCAACCTGGAGGCTCTCAGGATATGTTTCCTGACAACGGCATAATCTAAGGAATATGAACCAGACGTCAAGTCTTCGATTGGCTGCAATCGATATCGGCACTCACTCGGTACGATGCATGGTCGCAGAGGCGCAGCCGGATGGAAGCTATCAGCTGCTGGATGACATACGTGTTTCCACCGCCCTGGGTAAAGATATCGCCCTTTCCAGGAAAATATCACCGGAAGCCCGGCAGCGGCTGATGACAGCACTAAGACGCATAATAACCACTCTGGAAAGCCTCAATGTATCCACAGTTTCGCTGACCGCCACAAGCGCGCTTAGGACTGCAAAAAACGGCAATAGTATAAAAGCCGAAATACAACGGGTTTTCGGTGTTGATCTGAAGAGAATATCCGGCGATGAGGAAGCTCTGATAGTTTTTGAAAGCGCCGCTTACAGCCTTGATCTCGGGGCCGGCCGGTTTGCGGTGGCTGATATCGGCGGAGGAAGCGTCGAGATTTCGCTGGGCACTGCAGATGCCGGCGCCGTACAGGTATTTTCACTGGATATAGGAGCTGTTTATCTTACAGACAGAATAGTCCGAAGCGATCCGGTTTGTAAAGATGAATGGCATGAAATAGCAAAAACAGTCCGGACAGCTCTGACTAAGAACTTAGAAAAAGGCTCTGTCCAGACACCACTGCTTGTGGGCACAGGAGGAACATTCACAACACTTGCGGCAGTGCATATGGCTCTACAGAGCCGTAAAAACCATTTGCACGGATACGAAATGAAAGCCGTGGATCTTGAAAAAACCTCCATGTTTCTCTCAGGCAAAACAACAGCAGAACTTAAAAAGACCGCCGGAATACCTTACGACCGCGCTGAAATTGTACCGGCAGGAACATCTGCGGCTATCGAGATAATACGCTTCCTTGGGGCAAAACGCATAGTGATATGCGACAGGGGCTTAAGAGAGGGACTTCTTCTCAGGCTTATCAGGAAGAACCTTCAGGCGATGCCGGCCCAGGCCGGATAAGCCTTTCAAACAGTTCGCGTTGACAGTGCAGTGAGAACTTATTGAGATATGTTCTCATTCAGAAAGAGAACTACTTATTTTGGGATGTTTCTTTTATGTTTTTATAAATTTTAAAAATATTTTCGTTTGTTTGCTATCCTAAACAAGACTTAAACTTCCTTACGGCAGCATAAAAATTCCTATCTCTACCTGTTCCTCCGCAACATAAAGAGGAAATTTAAGACCTGTTCCTCCGGAAGGCAGGTCCAGGCCGCCGCTGCCTTCTGCCGCACCGATTATTTCGGGAGGATCAATCTCTATTATTTTTCCAAGTTGCGCAGCCTTTGCCGCAATGTTTCCACAGACAATATTCATAAACTCCATAACCGTATCGTTCAACACATCATCGGGTTCGTTTGTTACATCGTTTTCCTGGAGAATCGCCTGCGCAATAAGCTGTCTCACTCCTGAAGATACAGAGAGCAGATAACGGGCAGTCACATGACCTGTCAGGTCTATGGCTACAATCAGATCATTACGATCTATACTCTTAACAAGCTGACACTGTCCCGGTCTAAAGGTCAGCCCTACAATGCGTGTAAACATTTTATATGTCAGGTCGGCCGAGAGTTCCCACAAATCTTGGTTCGGCACTCCCTCCGGAATTGCAACCCTCTCTACCATGTACGGAGCCTGGTCCGCTTTAAACTCATCAAGATAACGAGGCAAGTCTTCAGCCTTCAGAGCTCCCACTTTTATCAAGGCCTCACCTATATAAAGGTGGTTGTTCTTCTGCTTTGTCAGAACCTGCTCAAGCTCGTCCGGAGTAAGAATGCCCAGTTTCACAGCCATGTCTCCGAACCGTAGGTCTTCAAAGCGTTGCCCCTCGTGTATACGCTTGATATCCGCCTCGGTTATAAGACCCATTGAAAGCGCCATCTCGCCTAACTTGAGATTTGTAGACTCCTGCAGTTCAATCGCTTTTAAAAGAAGCTCTCTCGAGACCAACCCTTTTTCCACCATGAACTGACCGAAAAACTTAACCGCCATTACACTCCTCCCATTTCGCCCTTCACCTTTCGCCTTTCGCCTGCCCTATGCCCTACAGTTCCCGAAGTATCCTCAACACATTATCAGGCTCGAACGGCTTTGATATAACGTTTTTTGCTCCCAGCTTCAGAGCCTCTGTATACTTCTCCCCTACCCCTCCCAGCGACGTAACCATTACAACCTTCACATCACGGTCAATGGCGACAAGAGTTCGTAAAGCGGTCAACCCATCCATTACCGGCATATTCATATCCATACAAACGATATCCGGACGTTCCACCTGGTGTACCTGAATGGCCTCTGCTCCGTTTTTAGCATGGCCTATCACTTCAAATTCCTCTCCTGCTCCAGCAATTATTTTCCCAAGTTGACGGCCGACGGATATACTGTCATCCACAATTAGTACCCTCTTCATTCTATCGTCTCCTCCCACAGTTCTTTTTTACAGTTCCGGCATGCCGCAGGATTTATACTTCCTGCGTTCACCGCGTACGACTTTAGTAGTGTTTTTATGGTGTTTGGCTACGATATCCAGCACCTCATAAGGCTTGTCCACCACCGAAAAAAGCTCAAGTTCAGCCTCGTTAATACATTCATAACCCAGCATTTTATCCTGTATCCACTCGATCATACCCTTCCAATACTCAGAACCATACAAAATGATCGGAAATTTTCTGATTTTTTCTGTCTGTACCAAGGTCAACGCCTCGAACAGTTCATCAAGAGTTCCAAAACCTCCCGGAAAAATCACATAGGCTATAGCGTACTTTACAAACATAAGTTTGCGAGCAAAAAAATACCTGAAGGTAAGACTTATGTCTTGATATTTGTTAGGAAACTGTTCTGTAGGAAGAGCAATATTGAGGCCGACGGATTGTGATCCATTGCCGCAACAGCCCTTATTAGCGCCCTCCATAATGCCTGGACCACCACCTGTAATAACAGCAAACCCGGCAGCGGAGAGCTTTGCAGCTACAGTTTCAGCAGCAGTGTAGTACTCGGAACCGACAGCAAGGCGTGAACTGCCAAATACAGTTACAGCAGGTCCCAGATCGTGCAACGTTTCGAATCCATCCACAAGCTCTGACTGTATTCTGAAAATTCTCCACGTTTCAGACGTTCTCATATCTTCCATGCTTAAATACCTCCCGTCTCTATTATGTATCGGATATGTCTATGGATTTCTTAATCACACGCTTTACTCTCAATAAGCTGCGTTAAACTTTATAAATAGGCTGGTAAAGGTATATTATTAATTGTTTTAATATTAAGTTGGATTAACATTCAGGTTGATTGCCGTTTAGAAAAGCGCACTGAAACCGAGCAAAAAATTGCTCAATTCGGTCGTATGAAGGAGCAATATGCATGATCATTGCCACAAAGATAAAGCAGTAGAGGAGAAATCAGATTCTGACAGGGTTATCCTCCTTGGAAACGCAAACGTTGGTAAAAGCGTTATCTTCGGCCTTCTTACCGGAAAATATGCCACGGTATCAAACTATCCGGGCACAACGGTGGAGGTAACACACGGCAACCTAATTGCCGGCGAAAAGAAGTACCACCTGATAGACACTCCAGGCACAAGCAGTCTTGTGCCCATGAGTGAAGATGAACGTGTGACAAGGGATATCCTGCTCAAGCATCCGTTTCATTCGGTCGTACAGGTAGCCGACGCCAAAAACATGAAGCGCACACTTATGCTGGCCCTCCAGCTGGCCGAAACAGGCAGACCGATGATTCTGGTTCTTAATATGTGGGACGAGGCGACAGACCGTGGAATACAGATAGATACAAAAAAACTCTCCAGCCTGCTGGGAATACATGTGATAAGCGCTATTGCGCCGCAGAAAAAGGGTATAAACCAGATAAAAGCCGCACTTCAATCGCCCAAAATCCCTTTCCTAACATTCAATTACGATGCACGCATAGAAAAAGCGCTCGAAAAAATATCAGAACATCTTCCCGCAGCCTCGGTATCCAATCGATCGCTGGCGCTTATGATCCTTTCAGGTGCGCCGGGGATGAATGAATGGCTCAGATCCAACCTTGCTGAAGATGAAGTACGGCAGGTGGAAAGGATAGTTAAAAACCTCCAAAAACACTTCGAGCGACCCCTTGCCGAAGTGCTAAGCAGCACACGTCTAAGTAAAGTGGAACAGATATTCGGAGAGGTACTAACCAAAACAGAACCCGGCAGAGGAAAAGCATTGCAGTTAATAGGCAGATACAGCACTCATCCGGTCTGGGGCATTCCTATCCTATTAGCCGTGCTTTATATTATCTGGCTCTTTGTTGGAAATCTTGGCGCCGGAGTATTCGTGGATTTCCTTGAAAACGTGATTTTCGGCCAATACTTAAACCCATGGGCCGAGCGCCTGGCCTCCTTGATTCCGATAGCATTTCTCCGTGATATGCTGGTTGGTCCCTATGGCGTAATAACTATGGCTTTGACATATGCAATCGCAATAATACTTCCGATAACCGGAACCTTTTTTATCGCATTCGGCATTCTGGAAGACTCCGGATACCTGCCCAGGCTCGCGGTTATGACAAACCGCATATTTAATTTCATGGGCCTAAACGGCAAAGCTGTCTTACCCATGGTGCTGGGACTTGGCTGCGTTACAATGGCCACAATGACCACCCGAATTCTTGAAACCAGAAGGGAACGTATAATCGCCACGTTTCTGCTGGCCCTGGCAGTGCCGTGTTCGGCTCAGCTTGGGGTTATCATGGGTCTTCTAAGTTCTTTATCCTACAAAGTCACGATAATCTGGATTCTAAGCATAGTAACTACGCTGATCTTCCTTGGTTGGCTCGCCTCAATGGTTGTAAAAGGCGAAAAACCGGCGCTTTTTCTTGATCTTCCTCCCATAAGAATGCCACGAATGTCAAACGTGTTACTGAAGACACTGGGGCGTACCGAGTGGTATCTGCGGGAAGCCGTGCCGCTATTCATAATCGGCACACTCACACTTTTTTTCCTGGATAGGTTTCACCTGCTGGTCTGGCTCAGAGAAGCCCTTTCTCCAGTAGTTGTGACCCTGCTCGGACTTCCGGAGATGGCAACCGACGCATTCATAATGGGTTTTCTGCGAAGGGATTACGGAGCCGCCGGATTCTTCAATATGTCTAAAAAGGGAATGTTAACACCTGCACAGGTTACAGTGGCTCTGGTAACAATCACACTTTTTGTGCCTTGTCTTGCCAGCCTGCTCATGATGATTAAGGAAAGAGGGTTTAAATCGGCAATGACCATGCTAGGCATAGTCATGTCGTTTGCCATAGCCATTGGAGGAACGCTAAACTTTATAATAAAAGCCTCGGGAATAAGGTTGTAAAAAGGAGTTGCGGATGAACGACAGATGCGATTACGCAGATAGTATCGATGAAATGCTGGAGACGTTCTGGGAACTAAGGGAGCGTGGGACCCTGGACCGCGCCTCTCTTGCCGACAAAATCACGCTGAAAGCGGTCGAGATGCTTGAAGCCAAAGGCATGCTTTCCTTTGACGGCAATATCCCTGCTCTTACTGAAGATGCAGAAGACAGGGCCCACGATATAGTGAGACGCCACCGTCTTGCAGAGCGGCTTTTTCATGATGTCCTGGATCTGTCGAACTACGAGGATGACGCCTGCACATTCGAGCATGTGATCAGTAAGAACGTGGAAGAAGCGCTATGCACCTTCCTTGGGCATCCACCTGCATGCCCGCACGGAAAACCCATACCCAAGGGCGCATGCTGTTCCGCTTTATCGAAGAAATACACGCCACTTATCACTAATCTCAGCAACGTGGAAGTGGGCACTGATGTCGTTGTGGCGTTTCTAAACACATCGCATATAGAAAAGCTGACAGCTATGGGACTTGCTCCAGGAAGTACAGTGCGTCTTATGCAGAAACGTCCAACCATGGTAATCCAGGTGGAGGAAACCACACTTGCCCTGGATAACGAAATAGTCAAGGGAATTTTTGTAAGAACCACTTCCTGACAGGATTAAAACCGGATGAAAGCCGGCAGAGCCTGAACCAAAATTGACTTCGTCAAAATACATCCACAAAGAGATCGCGTCAGACCCGGTAAAAGCTGCAAGCAGGGTTACCTCCAGGTTGATAGATGAGTCGTCTCCACCATCCGATACCCTGATCATTTTGAAACCCAATATTGTAAGACCAACTCCGCCGCCGGTAACCACCGACTTCAGGGTTGTGGCGGGTATCGTCATGGCGCTTGAAAATGCCGGGTTTTATGAAATAGCGGTAGCTGAAGGCTCAGGGACCGGAAATACACTCGAAAACTTAGAACAGCTGGG
Organism: Nitrospirota bacterium; assembly: GCA_027021335.1. GTDB lineage: Bacteria > Nitrospirota > Thermodesulfovibrionia > SZUA-242 > SZUA-242 > JALUUO01. The sequence continues at coordinate 10,509 of JALUUO010000072.1, read as the reverse complement.
CTATAATTCTCTTGGAGTAAAACTGATCGATCTTGACTCGCTGCCCAGCTCTCCTGTCAGGGTACCGAATGCCGAGGTATGGGATAGCATTTATCTTCCTGATATACTTGCAAGCGTTTTTATCATATCGATACCTGTGCTAAAAGACCACTCTATGCTGAAAGTGACACTTGGGCTTAAAAATATGGTGGGCGTACTGCCCTCAGCCCATTACAGCGGGTACTGGACATACAAGAAATCACAAATTCATAAAAAGAATCCGGACGGATGCTTAAGCGACCTAATTCGTATTGTAAGACCTCACTGGACCATTGTGGACGGCACTGTAGGCATGAAAGGCTCACACATATCCGGCGACCCCCTCTGTCCACCGGCAAACATTATATTCGGTTCAAGCAACTCACTGGAGGCGGACAAGTATGGGGCAAAAATCCTCGGACATGACTGGAAGGACATTCAATACCTGAAAAAAATAAGCCGGTACTGGTAGCGCTGCCCCACCAAGGAAAAGTTGTCATGATATTTCAGGACGGTAAAGGTTTTGTCTCTCTTTTCAAGAGCCGGAGGCCTGTGCTATCTTAACAGTTATGGAAAGTGATAATAAAAACATTGTTATTGGTATAGACCTTGGTGGAACCAGCCTGCGGGCGGCAGCTGTAACACAGGACGGTAGTATTGTTTCTAAACTGAAGCAAACAACCCCCAGCACCGCGCCTGATCTTAAAAAGTTGCTCCTTGAAACAGTAAACTCCCTATCCCGCGACAAGGCTTCGGCAATTACTTTGGCATCGGCCGGAATTGTGGATAAACGAGGCATAGAGGTTGCAGCATCTCCCAACCTGGAAGCCGCGGCAGGACAGCCGCTTAAAAGTTTCCTGGAGGATGCCACTGCTCTGCCTGTCAACCTTGTCAACGATGCGGCAGCAGCGGCACTTGGTGAGAAGTGGATGGGGGCAGGCAGGCCTTTTGACGACTTTATACTAATTACTTTAGGCACCGGTGTCGGAGGCGGTGTCATACATCAAGGAAAACTTCTTGATATCGCAGCAGAATTCGGACACATGAGTATTAATACTAAAGGCCCTTTATGCCATTGCGGCAAGCACGGATGCCTTGAGGCATATGCGTCCGCGACCGCTGTTGTTGATCGCGCGGTTCAGGAGCTGGGTGACGAACGCGAAAGTATGGTCAGAAATTGCTGCGACGGAAACTATTACAAGGTAACCTCAAAAATCATTTACGATACGGCTCTTGACGGTGATATCATGTGCAGGGAAATCCTAAAAGACGCCGGAGCGAACCTTGGAGTAGGAGTTGCCAATCTCGTAAATATCTTCAGTCCCCAGGCTGTAATATTCAGCGGCGGCATGTTGGGTGCATGGAATTTCATTTTCCCTGAGGTTAGCTCCAAGGTCTCGAAGCTCGCCTTTGAGCCGCTTTCATCCGACCTGAAAATTTTGCGATCCGAACTATCCGGTGATGCAGGAGTGCTTGGCGCCGCATGCATGGCATTTGACAGATTAAAGGCTGACGACTAAGGGTGAAAAAAACAAAGCCTGCCAATATCAGAAATTTTTCTATAATAGCCCATATAGATCACGGCAAAACCACGCTGTCAGACCGCTTGCTTGAACTCACCGGAGCTCTTTCCAAGCGTGAGATGTCAGAACAGGTGCTTGACTCTATGGACCTGGAGAAAGAACGTGGCATAACCATCAAATCTCATGCCGTAAGGCTTACTTACCGGGCTTCAGACGGTCTTGATTACACGCTGAATTTAATAGACACACCAGGGCATGTGGACTTCAACTATGAAGTATCGCGCAGCCTTGCCGCTTGTGAGGGAGCGCTTTTAATAGTTGACGCGACACAAGGAGTCGAAGCTCAGACGGTTGCCAACGCCTACCTTGCTATTGATAACGACCTGGAAATAATTCCGGTGATCAACAAGATCGACCTGCCTAGTGCGGAGCCTGATCGAATTTCAGAAGAAATAGAAGATGTCGTGGGTCTCGACTCTTCCAGCGTTATACTGGCATCCGCCAAACACGGCACTGGAGGGAAGGAAATCCTGGAAGCTATAGTGCAGAGGATTCCAGGGCCGGCTGGAGATGCCGATGCTCCGCTTCAGGCGCTTATTTTCGACTCATGGTTCGACAGTTACCAGGGCGTCATCATTCTTGTTCGTCTGTTTAACGGCACACTCAAGCCCGGAGAGAAAATAAAACTCATGGCCGGCGGAGGAGTTTACGAAACGATCGAAGTTGGTGTATTTACCCCAAAGCGTATAAAAACAGAGAGCCTTTCCGCAGGAGCTGTGGGCTATATTATTGCGGGGATAAAACGTATTCAGGATACAAAAATCGGAGATACGGTCACTCATGCGGCTAAACCCGCCATGGATCTTCTCCCCGGATACAAGGAAGTCAAGGCTATGGTTTTCTGCGGCCTTTACCCGACAGATACGGAACAGTACGAAGACTTACGCGAGGCAATGGAGAAACTCAGACTGAACGATTCCTCCTTCAGTTACGAACCGGAAACCTCGGCTGCCTTGGGTTTTGGATTCAGATGCGGCTTTCTCGGCCTGCTGCACCTGGAAATCATTAAAGAGAGACTCGAACGGGAATTCAACCTTTCGCTTATCAGTACCGCACCGACAGTGATCTACCGCGTTAACAAGACCAACGGCGATGTTGTTCTTATAGACAGCCCGGCTAAGATGCCTCAAGCACAATACATAGATTTCCTGGAGGAACCTTACGTGCGCGCCACGATATTTCTCCCCAGCCAGTACGTTGGTCCCATCCTGGAACTCTGCCAGGCAAAGCGGGGAACACAGGTGGACCTAAGTTATCTCGGGCCGGACCGCATGAAAATTGTTTACGACTTTCCACTGAACGAGATTCTATGGGATTTTTTCGATCGCTTGAAATCTGCCTCAAGGGGATACGCATCCTTGGACTATGAGCCTATTGGTTACAAAGTTGCAAAGCTTGTTAAACTGGATATTCTTTTAAACGGAGAGCCGGTGGACGCTCTCTCGATGATAGTGCACCGCGATACCGCTTATCCACGCGGCAGACAGGTGACGGAAAAATTGCGTTCAGTAATACCCAGGCAACTTTATGAAGTTGTGATACAAGCGGCTATAGGCGGAAAAATCATAGCTAGAGAATCAATTTCCGCAATGCGGAAAAATGTAACGGCTAAGTGCTATGGCGGAGATATAAGCAGAAAGAGAAAGCTTATAGAAAAGCAGAAAGAAGGTAAGAAGCGAATGAAACAAGTAGGACGCGTAGAAGTTCCGCAAGAGGCTTTTATGACAGTTCTGCAGATCGGATAACCTTCCTGAAATCGGCATACACCAAAAAACACCGCTCAACTTATCAGGCTAAATTATCACCTTATTATATCCTGGTCAAATGCCTGTATTTTATGCTGTGAGGCTGGTCTGCGGCAGCGCCCAGGCGGGCTTTTCTATCCTCCTCATATTCCGAATAATTACCCTCGAACCAAACCACCTTGCTGTCACCTTCAAAGGCCAGAATATGCGTAGCGATACGATCCAGAAACCACCGGTCGTGACTGATTACAACAGCACAGCCTGCAAAATTCTCCAGGGCCTCTTCCAAGGCACGCATGGTGTTTACATCCAGGTCATTAGTAGGTTCATCCAATAAAAGGAGATTAGCCTCTTCCTTCAAGATGCGGGCCAGGTGAACCCTGTTTCTCTCGCCTCCAGAGAGCATCGAAACCTTTTTCTGCTGATCAGCCCCGGAAAAGTTGAAACGCGCCACATAGCCACGTGAGTTGACTTCCTTTTTACCAAGCGCAATGGTATCCGCACCACCGGATATGACATCCCAGATAGTTTTATCTGGATCAAGGTCATCGCGGCTCTGGTCAACGTATGCCAACCTTACAGTTTCTCCTGTAATAAAACTGCCTGAATCAGGCTTTTCCAAGCCGGTAATCATCCGGAAAAGCGTGGTTTTTCCTGCTCCGTTTGGACCGATAACCCCCACAATTCCACCAGGAGGAAGCGAGAAGGTCAGCCCCTCCATAAGGATATTGTCACCGTATGTTTTGCCGACGTTATCGGCATTTATAACTACATCACCCAAACGAGGGCCCGGAGGAATATAGATTTCGAGTTCTTTTGAACTCTTTTCAGCGTCCTGAGCAAGAAGCTCCTCATAAGAATTAATACGGGCTTTTGATTTTGCATGCCGGCCCTTGGGCGACATCTGTATCCACTCAAGCTCACGCTGGAGGGTTTTCTGCCTTTCGCTCTCTGACTTTTCTTCTTTTTGCAGGCGGTTCTTTTTCTGCTCAAGCCACGAGGAGTAGTTGCCCTTCCAGGGAATACCGGCTCCCCTGTCCAGCTCGAGAATCCAACCTGCCACATTATCAAGAAAATACCGGTCGTGAGTTACAGCTATGATGGTACCGGGGTAGCTTTGAAGGTGCCGCTCCAGCCAGGCAACTGTTTCAGCGTCAAGATGGTTCGTTGGCTCATCCAGCAGAAGAATATCCGGCTTCTGAAGAAGGAGCCTGCAAAGAGCCACACGGCGTTTTTCGCCGCCGGATAGAACCTTAACAAGCGTATCTCCAGGTGGACAACGCAGTGCATCCATGGCCATCTCCAGGCGTGAATCCAGATCCCAGGCGTCCATTGCATCCAGTTTTTCCTGGACCTCCCCCTGGCGTTCGATAAGCCTGTTCATCTCATCATCAGACATGGGCTCAGCGAACTTTTCATTAATAAGGTTGTATTCATTAAGCGCATCAACCACTTCCCGAACACCTTCTTCAACAATCTCCCGCACTGTTTTTCCTGCATCCAGTTCCGGTTCCTGCTCAAGAAGGCCTACGGTATGACCGGGCGAGAGAACTGCCTCACCCGTGAATTCTTTATCCTTGCCGGCAAGAATACGGAGAAGAGAGCTTTTTCCGGAACCGTTTAAACCAAGAACACCAATCTTTGCCCCGTAAAAATAGGAAAGATAAATATCCTTTAAAACCGGCTTCTTATCGTAATACTTGCTTACTCCGACCATGGAGTAAATAATTTTATTGGGTTCATTGCTCATAGTGTTTGTTCATGCCTCATCAGAAGAAATATCAGGAGAGATATCCGATTGATATTCTTCAGCTTTATGGCGTATAATTTCGCCCTCAATCATATAAATTACATCTTCAGCTATATTTGTAGCATGGTCCGCAATCCTTTCGAGGTGGCGGGAGGCTGACAGCAGGTGTATTAAACTCTCTACTTCTGATGTATTTTTCCTTATCTCGTTCTGCACCTGAATAAACATTTCACGATTCATCGCATCCACTCTATCATCGGCAAGAAGCACCTCATAAGCAGATTTTGCATCCATATTGACCAGGGCATCAAGGCTTCCTCTCAACATCGACTGAACTTCCCTGGTCATACCGGAAAAATCCATTGGGACATGTAACTTTTTATGCTTTGAAAGAAATGCCGCTCTCTCGGCAATATTTACGGCAAGGTCTCCTATTCTCTCCAGGTCATTGTTGATTTTTAAAACCGCAATAATAAACCTAAGGTCAATGGCAACAGGCTGGTGCAACCCGAGTATCTTTAAACAGTCCTCTTCCAGCTCCACCTCTTTCATGTTTACTTTGTAATCATTATCTATCACTTCAGCAGCAAGTCCGGAATCCAGCTTAGTCAATGCTCTAACGGCCTTCTGAACACTTTCCTCAACCATAGTGCTAAGAGCAAGTGTATTTTTCTTCAACCTTTCAATCTCTCTTTGAAAGTGTTTACCCATAGAGTCGTCCTCCTAAGCTAAAAGCTCCTAATCTCAACTAATCTGAATCAGCCTAAACTAGCCAAATCTTCCTGTTATGTAATCCTCTGTCTGTTTTTTAAGAGGTTTGGTGAAAATGTTTTTTGTCTCACCCGACTCTACAATCACCCCATTAAAGAAGAAAACCGTATTATCCGAGACACGGCCCGCCTGCTGCATATTGTGGGTTACGATAATTACCGTATAGTTCTCTTTAAGATTTATTATGAGCTCTTCGATTTTCGAAGTAGCTGCCGGATCGAGCGCTGAGCAAGGTTCGTCCAGCAGTATAACCTCCGGCTCCACAGCCAAGGTTCGTGCTATGCAAAGCCGCTGTTGCTGTCCGCCCGATAGAGCCAATGCACTCTTTTTCAATTTATCTTTCACTTCATCCCATATAGCAGCCTTTTTCAAGCTGCTTTCTACAATTGAATCCAGCTTAGTCCTGTCTTTTATCCCCTGGAGTCTTGGGCCATAAGCAATGTTGTCATATATTGACTTTGGAAACGGATTTGGCTTCTGGAAAACCAGACCTATCCGGAGACGGACCTCTATCGGATCAACCTGGGGTTGATACAGGTCCTGCCCCTCAAAAATCACTTTTCCTGATAGTTTAAAATTAGGGATAAAATCATTCATACGGTTGAAACATCTGATAAAAGTACTTTTACCGCATCCCGACGGTCCGATCAATGCAGTTATGCATTTGGAATCAATACGCAAATCGTTATCTTTTAAAACGTGATGATCACCATACCAGGCGTTAAGACTCTCTACCTCAAATGCAGCGTTGTTTTGTTGATTCATGTTTTTACCAGCTAACTCTTTTTTGAAGACGATTCCGCAACCATACCGCAAAAGCGTTCATCGATAGAAGAACACCTAATAATACTATTATTGCCGCGGCTGCATTTACGGCAAAAGCATGCTGTGGCCGTGATACCCAGTTAAATATCTGTATAGGCAACACGGTAAACGGCGATGAGAGTCCATCCGGCAGAAAAGCTATGTAAGTCAGAGCTCCTATCATGATCAGGGGAGCTGTTTCTCCTATGGCTCTTGAGAGAGCCAAAATGGTACCGGTAAGAATCCCGGGCAGCGATATAGGCAGCACCTGATGCCATATAGTCTGCCACCTGGATGCTCCCAAAGCAAAAGACGCTTCACGAACCGAGCGTGGCACAGTTTTAAGGGCCTCGCGGGATACTAAAATAATAATAGGCAGGATCAAAAGCACCATGGTTAAAGAACCGGCAATTAGGCTTCTACCCAAGTTCAACAACCTCACAAAAAGCTCCAGGCTTAATAAACCGTATATTATGGAAGGCACACCGGCCAAGTTTGCGATATTTATCTCTATTAAGCTGGTAAAAAAATTCTTCTTGGCGTACTCCTCCAGGTAGATAGCTGCTCCGACCCCTACGGGAAAGGAGATCACGGCAGTCAAAACTATCATATAAAATGTTCCAACAAGGGGTGAGTAAACTCCTGCCCGGCCGGCTCTTCGGGAAGGAAAACTGGTAATAAAGTCCCAACTCAGTCTCGAGGCACCCGTCATTAATATATCAGTTATCAGAACCGCCAAGGTTACAAGTGATACTGCCAGGGCAAAATAAGCAGCAACAAGAAAAGTCCTCTCGGCCCAACGCTGATAGATTCGTCTTCTATGTCCAAATAGGTTATTCATTCATAAATCTCTCTAAACTTGGACTTAGACCAGTAGCTGAAACTGTTTAGTATGAAAGTAAACAGAAAAAGCAATATACCAACAGAGAAAATAGTCTTATATTCAATTGTTCCGTGTGGTGTATCGCCAAGGCTTACCTGAACGATATAAGCGGTCATGGTTTCTATGGATTGCAATGGATTCAGAGTGAGATTAGGTTGCTGGCCGGCAGCGATCGTGACAATCATGGTTTCACCTATGGCACGTGATATTGCAAGGGTAAAAGCCGAACTTATCCCCGAAAACGCGGCAGGAAAAACAACTTTAAGAGCCACCTGCAACCGGGACGAGCCCAGAGCGAAGGCTCCGTCACGAAGGCTTCTTGGAACCGCATACAGAGCGTCTTCACTAAGAGATGAAATCATCGGAATAATCATAATACCCATCACAATACCAGGGCTTAACGCATTAAGACCGGATAATTCCGGAATAAACCTCTTTAGTAATGGGGTGACGAATAATAATGCAAAGTATCCGTAAACCACTGTGGGAATTCCGGCCAATATCTCAATCATAGGTTTGATAGTTCTGCGCAACCTTTCAGAAGCGAATTCGCTCAGAAGCACTGCGCTCAACAACCCGATCGGACCAGCAACCAGCAAAGCAATAAAAGAGACAAGAAATGTGCCGGCAACAAGGGGCCAGATACCGAAATGTTTATCCAAGAAAAGAGGAGTCCACTGGGTATCCAGGAAGAATTGAGAAAAAGATACCTCTTTAAAAAAAGAGACCGACTCGAACAGAAGTACCCCTATAATACCTATTGTCGTAAAAATAGATATTATCCCGCAAAAAAACAGCAGAGAATGAATGATAGATTCCCAGGGTCTGATTTTACTTTTCGTTAAGTCGCCTTTTTTCATCTCAACCTAAAAACTTCTTCTTGTAAGCTTTTCCCGCAAACTCCTATGTGGAACTACACGTAAATTCCACATAGGAGATTTAATAGCAGCATTCAACATTACTTTAAGGCCACAGAATTGTTTAACAGGGATTTTAAGGATTTACCGACACTAGGATTACCGCTGTAAATTGAGTTTGTAACTCCCTTTCTATACTTTTGGGTCACGACAGACATAATATCACTTGGCAGTGAAATATAACCAACCTCTCGCGCCAGCGCCGGGCCTTCTTTCAGGTAAAACTCAACAAATTCATTAACTTCCGGACGTTTAACCGAATCTTTTCTGACATATATAAACAATGGACGTGACAGGGGAGTATAACTGCCGTTTTCAACAGTTTTAGGGGACGGCTTTACAGTGGCAGAGCCGTTATTTATCCCCACCACCTTGAGCTTATCGCGATTCTCTTGATAGTAAGCCAACCCGAAAAAACCCAAGGCATACTTGTCTGCAGCAACTCCAAGCACCAGAACGTTATCATCTTCACTGGAAGTGAAGTCCCCACGGCTTGCCTGGGCTTTCCCGACTATAGCCTCGGTAAAGTAGTCAAACGTTCCTGAGTCAACACCAGGCCCGAACAACTTGATTTTTTTATTTGGCCATCCAGAGCGAACCTGGTTCCATTTAGTTATTTTTCCCTGAGCCTTTGGTTCCCACAAGACTTTAAGCTCAGCCACAGTCATGGTTTCAGCCCATTTATTGGCAGGATTAACAACCACTGCCAGACCATCGTACGCTATGGGCAGCTCGATAAACTCCACCTTGTTTTTCTTACAGAGGTCTATCTCTTTTTTCTTTATAGGCCGGGATGCATCGGAAATATCAGTCTCGCCACGGCAGAATTTTTTAAATCCGCCGCCGCTGCCTGAAACACCCACAGTAATACGGGCCGAGCGGTTCACAGCCCCGAACTCCTCGGCTACAGCTTCAGTTATTGGATAAACCGTGCTGGAGCCGTCTATGGCAATAATATCAGCGGCATGTACAGGTCGGCCGGCAGCAAAAAGCAGAAGCAGTACAAAGGTTGTAATAATGGAAATTTTTACTAAAAACATGCTTTTTCTTTTATTCATTATGGATACTCCTTGATTTTGAAGTTGAATTTAACAGTTTTTTGTTAGTATTGTGTTAGAAAATCGTTAGAACTTGTCTACCTTCCGGAAAATTGCCCCTCTTCTTACCGTTTATGCAAACACCTCGACCGGGTTTCTGGAATCCACCATGAATTGCAGCATGTAAAGCCTGCAAATCTCATATTCGTACTTGCTTGTATAGCAAAAACCTAAATCCACACACTCAATATATTCCGGCTCAATACCTGCAACTTCACATATACCTTTATTGAATTTGGGACACATTTTTTTCTCCTTTCAGTAATTTTTAAAATACGTACTGTGTCTGCAAAAACAGTTCGTTCTCATCTTTATCCGCACCCTTCAGGTTGTTACCAACCCTGTAGGTAAACTGCACCTTGATATCATGTTCATGTATGAACCAGTTGGCCCCCACAGATGTACGGGTCCATAGGTTCGAATAGTTGTCTGCATCTTGCGCCTGATAAGCTGCAACTATCTCTAAGTTGCTGGGAATCAGCATATATCCTCCCTCAACAGAGTAGTTAGTAAGGTCCGTGCTGCCGTTTTTATATATACCACTAGTAACGCCTGAATCCACGGTATCGGCTTTAAATAAGTTGTACTGGGCATCAACAGAAAAACCTGCTGTCCGAAAAGCGCTGCTTACTTCAAAACCTGTCACTTTATCAACATCAAACTTTTTTCCACCTGAATCAGGTGTGTTTATATATGAGTTATTATCATCGTCATTGCTCCACCTGAAGGCTGCGATACTGATGGTAGCCTTGGTTTCTCGTTTAAAATCCCCCTGATAAAACTTAAGATTTCCAAAAGGATGATAGTCCAGCCGGCCGCCAACTATCCAGCCTTGGTTGAAATCATCATTCATATTAACCGGTGTGTCAAAATCAAGTTTACTGGCGTCGGGATCGATAGAGGCAGAAGCTGCTGAAAAACCGTATGTCAACTTCTTATCA
>JALUUO010000071.1 GCA_027021335.1 Nitrospirota bacterium | reverse complement strand
TATAAATTCGCAGTTTTTTACTCAAGCCCTCAGTAATAGCCGGAGCTGTCACTTGTCATAACCATCCACACCAGGCCGAAAAACATTGGGATGCTCATAGCCAGAACATTTAGTGAAATAAACCGCCAGCCCCTGCCATGCCTTTTAAACATAAATAAACCCGCTACAGAGCCGACAAAAATTGAGATCAATGGCAAAGAAGGTATCTCAGCATACTGCCATCCAACCAAGACGATACAGCCCAGCAGGCTGACCGAAACAAGAGAGGCTTCCGCGTTAAGAGTTAGCCTCTCTTTTCGGCTTATAAGTTCATGGAGTGCGAATCCACCCAGGGCAGCGGCCAGCGCTCCGGTTAGCTGCCCGATAAGCAGGCTTCCACCCAGGGCAGCGGCAAGTGCAAAACCGGCGCCGGTAATGGATAGGGGAACCGATTTATTGCCCGTTGGTTGAAGTACAAGCAGTCCAAGACCAACCCAGACAGCCAGAAAAACGGCCAGTTCAGCAGCCAGCAACAGGCTGAAACCGTATCGAAGGATCGGCAGGGAAAGCAGAATTATGCTTGCGCTGAAAGCAGAAACCAGAACGATCAACCGCTTACCCGGTCCGGATTTGGGGAGATTGATCACAGCCATGACGGCAAGTGAACCTATCCCGATAAACCCAATCCATCCGAGCGCCCGCGCAGGTGGGAGCGAGGGAATTCCTGCAATCCAGAGGTAAGAGGGCAGATATGCCAGCAGCAGGCCCAGCCCGCTCTTCCACCCACCCTTTCGGCCTCTATGCCCTGTAAGTGAGGCCAGGATGAGAGAAAGGACAAGCGGCAACAGCAGACTGGAAAGAATGAGTTCTAATTGCATGTTCACGGTAGAACCACCGAGCCGCTGTTTTTTTACTGCTTGATCGCCTCGATATTCAGCGTAATATCAATTTCATCACCGACACCACCAAGCATATACTTCATACCGAAATCACTGCGTTTGATAACGGTGTTTGCCTGGTATCCGGCCCGGTATCCACCCCATGGGTCTTTGCCGGCGCCTATGGGTTTTACTGTGAAGCTCACAGTGTTAGTCTTGCCGTGCAGGAAAAGCTCGCCGGTCAACTTTACGGGTTCGCCAGCAGCATTGTACTCGACCTTACTGGAGACAAATCGCATGATGGGAAACTGCTTTGTATCAAGAAAATCCGGTCCGCGCAGGTGCTTGTCGCGTTTTTCGATATAGGTATCCACGCTGGCGGTTTTAACAGTCAATTCAACTTTTGAGTTCTTTCCAGGGGCTAAGATTATATTGCCTTCAAAATCATTGAAGCGGCCTGCCGAGATGCTGATGCCCAAGTGGCTTACGCTGAACAGTACAAAAGAATGTTCCGGGTCAATCTTGTAAGTGCCTGCGGCTGCGGTTTCCGCCTCCACAGTGGGAACTGATAAACCGCCCCATACGAACAACAGTGTAACCAGGGTGTAAACAGTAATTGCTTTCATCTGTTTCATAATAGTAAGTCTCCTTTCGGTTTAAAGTGCTAAAGCCGGCATTATATCATATGAAAAACATTATATTTGCATAAATAACAGCGCCGCAAAAACAAGCTTGTCGAAATTAGTGTAAACTCTATATTGGCTTGACCGTATATTTTCAATGAATCACACTCTTTTAAAGAAAGATAATTCTTCTTTCTTCTCTATCTCTCTTGGCCATTTTCCTGTAAGTTTTAAGACCAAGTTTTTCTCGTAAAACAAGGAAGTCCGCAGATGACACATCTTGATATTTTTAACCCTTGACTTCATTTTATAATATGGGCGGCAAGCCGAGTAGTTTCGGTTACTAGCTGGTGCCGATATAATGTAAAAGGCGGGTATCAACTTCGCCGGCCTAATGTTATAATTGGGCATGAATAATTTTGTACCCCATCCAATTGCCCGAATTGATTACCCGGAAACACTGCAAGAATTCGATGCCTGGTTTGCATTGAATTACTATCTTGATGAATACACTTTTCGATTCAATCCCAGAGAACATCAAAGGCTCGAGGATTACTGTTTTACAGGCTTTTAGAACAGGCGGTATGTATTTCAACGGTGCCGTACAAGAAAATTATTGATGCTGAGCATCAAGGCCAGTGAAATGGATACACCACTAAGAAAAATAAAGAGATCGAGGTTAACATGTCAACAGAAAGCATAAAATCCGATAGCCGTACCACTAAGCCGGAGAAGACCGAAGCGGAAAAATCTGCGTCACTGGTTGCCTGTATCAGGTGTGGAGAGATACACCCATGGGACACCATGAACGACAACGGCATAGACCTTGTCTGCGACGACTGTTTTCTGGCCTGAATTTGGTCGAAATCATCAATCCCGAACAACTTTGTCCGACAGCGTTGTTACTATGATGCAGATGGGCGGATTCTCCAGAGAGGTTCTTTACGCGACATGGATGGCTCTGGTCCTTCTGACCACCGGACTTTACATGCTGTTTTCCAGACCTCGGCAGCAGCAGATGGCCAAGAGAAAAAATCTTCTGGCCTCGTCAAGGCTTAAACAGGCTGTTAATCGGCGGCCTTTTCAGTTTGTATTGCAGGCTCCCGCTGTTTTGCTATACCTGCTAATCATAGCTGCAGGACTCTGGGGTGTTCAAAATTCCAGCCGCAACCCGGCAACGGTTATAACCTGGAGCATCTGGTGGACAGGCATTATCTTCACCTTTCTGCTGATGGGACGGTTCTGGTGCCTGATCTGCCCTTTTGCCGCCATAGGCGACTGGGTGCAACGGATGACCTTCTGGGGAAAACGTGAAGAAACACTGAGCATGGGGCTGAAATGGCCGGCAATGTTTCGTAACCTCTACCCGCCTGCTTTGACCTTTTTGCTGTTTACCTGGATTCAGTTTCGTTTCGGCCTTATCACCAACCCGATGTACACCGCTTATCTGGCCATAGGGATGATCTTTCTGGCCGTGGCCATGGGACTTATTTTCGAGAAAAAAGCCTTCTGCCGCTACCTGTGCCCTGTAGGCGGTCTCATGGGCCTTTACTCTACAATAGCCCCTACCGAACTTCGGGTTAAAGACAGGCAGATCTGCCGGAGCTGCCGGGGCAAGGACTGCATACGGGGCAATGAAAAAGGGTACGGTTGCCCTGTACACGAATACCCAGGCACCATGCAGAATAACACCTACTGCATACTATGCACCGAGTGCATAAAAACCTGCCCCCATGACAACCTGGCCTTCAATCTCAGGCCGCCTGCGGCGGAACTCATGGAATTTCACAAACACAGGCTTGACGAGGCGCTGCTGGCTCAGGTCATAATGGGGATAACCCTGCTGCATGCCGTCAGTATGACACCCATCTGGGATTCCCTGCTTCTGCGCCTGTCAAACCTGACAGGTTTTTTAAGAGGTTATTCTGCTGTTACAGCACTTATGATAATGTCGGCAGGCATACTTCCCCTGATTTTGATCATCTCCGCAGCACTTCTAAAACTTCTAGTCAAAACAGATACCGTAAAAATATTCGCATGGATGGCCTACCCTCTTATTGCCATAGCCCTGTTCATGCATCTGGCCCACAACTCGATGCATATTCTGATGGAAGGCGGCAATATTCTGCCTGTCCTGTCGGATCCCTTCGGCTGGGGCTGGAATATATTCGGCACTGCGGCCAAGCAGTTCAGCCCCCTGTTATCCCATAACAAAACAGCCATTATCCAGGTATTTTTTGTGCTGGCAGGCCAGGCTGTTGCCACTGCAATTGTGATGCGCACATCACCACAAAATATACCTGAACGGCAGCGGGGTTGGAAATTCCGGCTGGTTCCGCTTATTATGTTAGTACTTGTAAATGCCGTAAACCTCTGGCTGCTAAGCCTTCCCATGGTCATGCGTATGGGCTAGAGGAGCAATAAAGGATGTAACTATAATGCGTAAAGCAAAGCTCAAGGTAATTCTGCTTACACACACACCTGATCCCGAGGCTGCTGTGGCCATGGCCGCCAAGCTCTGCTACAGTCCATCGGATATTGAAGATTTGAAGAAAAAAGTGGGCAGGAAAAGTCAGAAAGAATTTGTAGAACGGCTTATGAAGATGGGACACATGAGTCCTGTGGAACATGTGTCATTCACCTTTGCGGTCGAGGGAATCTCAAGGGCATGCTCGCACCAGCTTGTACGGCATCGCCTGGCAAGCTACTCGCAACAATCTCAACGCTATGTAAACGAGGCCGATGGATTCGACTACGTAATACCTCCCTCTATTGGCTCGGATCGTGAGCTAAGAAAAGCTTTTATCCGGTTCATGGATGAAGCGCAGCAGGCATACAATCACATCATCAGTGAGCTTAACAAAAAGGGAATTAAGGGAGAGGCCGCCAATCAGGACGCCAGGTTCCTGCTTCCAAACGCGGCCGAAACCAAGATTATGGTCACCATGAACGCCAGGGAGCTGCTTCATTTCTTCAAAGTGCGATGCTGTAACCGCGCACAGTGGGAGATAAGAGAAATGGCCGAACTGATGTTGAAATACGTAAAGAAAGCCGCACCGATAATCTTCCAGCAATCCGGGCCCGGCTGCCTTTACGGCCCCTGCCCGGAAGGCGAGTATTCCTGCGGAAAGACTAAAGAAGTCAGAAAAAAATACGGCGTTGTCAAGCAGAAAAAAACAGCTTGTACAAAGTGCTAAACAAAACTTACAAAATCAATGAGGAGCCTTCAAAAGCAAAGAGGGAGCTGATCGAAAAACGCCTTCGCAGCGCCGCAAAAAACGGCCGCGTAAAGTGCGCCGATGCTCTGGCTATAGCCGAATCCCTCGGACCTGAAATCTCTTCGCGTGAAGTAGGCAAGGTGGCTGATCAAATTGGAATCAGGATCACGGCATGCCAACTCAGCTGCTTCTGAAAATATCTAAAAGAAGTAAATGGTTCTGCCGGAGTCTCCTGGATGTTTAGTTGAGGAGAAAGACGATATCCGCTGCAACGGAAATTTATCCGTCTATTAAATAAGCAAGAACAGGTATTTACTATGCGCGCCCTTGTTTTTGATAACGATCTTAGCTACCGGACAGACTATCCTGTGCCAATCCCTGCAGAAGATGAAGCTCTTATAAGAGTTACAGCCGTCGGCATCTGCAACACCGACCTTGAAATAACAAAAGGATACATGGGATTTAACGGGGTTCCCGGCCATGAATTTGTGGGCATTGTCGAAGAATGCAAGAAAAAAGATTTAGAGGGAACCAGGGTTGTCGGAGAGATTAATATCGGCTGCGGCAGATGTCGGTATTGCCGCAATTCGATGCGGAATCACTGCACAAATCGTTCTGTCCTTGGAATATTAAACAAAGATGGAGCCTTTGCCGAATATATAACCCTTCCCGTTAGAAATCTCCACATTCTGCCTGATTCCATCCCCGATGAAAAAGCGGTTTTTGTAGAGCCTCTGGCAGCAGCATTTGAAATTACAGAGCAGGTAGACATCAAAGACTCAGACATGGTCTGTATATTAGGTGATGGAAAACTTGCTCTTCTTGCTGCTCAGGTACTCGCTTTAACCGGCTGTAAGCTTATTGTGTTTGGAAAGCATAAAAATAAACTTTCCGTTTTAAAAAACCTGGGAATTGAAACAGGGATAGACTTATCTCCCGATGAAAGAAGATTTGATATTGTCATTGACTGCACAGGGTCTTTGTCAGGTATTGTGTCAGCTCTTAACATTGTAAGGCCCAGGGGAACCCTGATTATCAAGACAACAACTGCTGGCAGGAGTAAAATTGATTTAAACAGCGTAGTTATTAATGAAATCACCATAACAGGATCCAGGTGCGGCCCCTTTGAACCCGCGATAAAATCCATAGAGTCCAAAACAGTCGATCTTACCTCTCTTATCAGCGATAGTTTTCCCCTTAAAGATGGCATAGAGGCATTTAAGTATGCATCAAAACCAGGTGTGTTAAAAATCATTCTAACCCCCAATTAAGGCAGTTTACCACTAAACATGCGGAAACTCTTAGGCTAATTTGATACTAATGTAATATAGTTATCTGACTGAATTGTGACAATAATAAACCGACACTGATTACTAAATGCCGTTCATCATGTTTATAACACCCTGTTTGCCTACATATTCTGCTATATGAGAAAAAGAAACATATTTGTAAACAACACCCCGCTTGATGAGGCTATAAAGCTCTGGAACAGCGCTCTTAACAATCACGGCTGCCTTGAACCTCTGCCATCTGAAGAGATTCAGGTTGATGACTCGCTGGGCCGCATTACTGCTGAAGCCGTTTATGCTCATAGTTCATCACCTTTCTACAATGCCTCTGCCATGGACGGCATTGCCGTACGCTTCAAAGATACCATCGGAGCGACCGAATCAAAGCCCATAGTCCTGTTAAAGCAGACCCAGTACGTATACGTAAACACCGGTAATCCCCTGCCTGCGGAGTTCGACTCCGTGATCATGATCGAGGACGTACAACCGGTTGGAGATGAAAAGGTAGAGATTATCAACCCTGTTACACCCTTAAAACATGTCCGGACCATAGGCGAAGACATTGTGGCCACTGAGCTGATCCTTACCGAGGGACATCGTATACGGCCCATAGACCTGGGCGCTATGCTGGCCACAGGGGTCAACCGGGTTAAGGTGAGGAGAAAACCTTCGGTAATAGTGATTCCCACCGGAAACGAAGTCGTACAACCCGGCGAACCATTGCGGCCAGGTAACATCATAGAATTCAACGGACGGATTCTTACAGGATACCTAAAGGAGTGGGGAGCCTCGGCAGTGCGGAGCCGGGTAGTACCGGACAACCATGAAAGCCTGAAACAGGCCATTAAGCAAGCTGTATTGGATTACGACCTGGTGGTAGTAAACGCCGGCGCATCCGCAGGTTCCAAGGACTTCACCTACGAAGTCATAAGTCAACTCGGCAAGGTAATCGTCCACGGAGTAAACATCAAGCCGGGCAAACCGGTTCTACTGGCCATAATAAACGGAAAGCCGGTAGTCGGCCTTCCAGGTTATCCCGTCTCTGCAGTCGTCACAATGCGTCTTTTTCTGCACGATCTTATCAGTGCGTACCAAGCGATCCAGCCGGAGGAGGCCGGCAGTCTTACTGCTACGCTGTCGCGGCCCCTGGCATCAAAGATGGGCGTAGAGGAGTTTGTGCGCGTAAAGCTTGGACGCGTAGGAGACAACCTGATGGCAACGCCTGCAAGCCGCGGAGCAGGAGCAGTTATGTCACTTGTGCAGGCTGACGGAATTATAACAGTACCAGCAGGAAGCGAAGGAATCGGCGCAGGAAGCAGGGTGAGCGTCGAGCTGCTCCGGAGTGAAGATGAGATCGAAAACACACTGGTATTTATCGGCAGCCACGACAACACCCTTGACGTACTTTCCGATATGCTTCACAGGCAGCGGCCAGTGTACCGCCTGTCATCGGCACATGTGGGCAGCATGGGAGGAATCCTGGCAATTAAAAGAGGCGAGGCGCATCTGGCAGGCACACATCTCCTGGACGAACATACCGGGCAATATAACATTCCGTTTATAAAAAGGTTTCTTAAGGGAGTTCCACTCGTACTTGTAAATCTCGTTCACCGCAAACAAGGACTTCTTGTTCCAAAAGGAAACCCAAAGAACATACAGGGTTTTAAAGACCTGGCGCGGCCGGAGATAAAATTCATTAACCGGCAGCGGGGCGCCGGAACCCGCCTTCTTACAGATATGCATCTTAAAAGGCTTGATATTACGCCGGCAGAGGTAAACGGATACGACAGGGAAGAGTATACCCATATGAACGTTGCATCCGCTGTGGCAAGCGGGGTTGCGGATACCGGGCTTGCGATTATGGCCGCTGCAGTGGCTCTGGACCTGGATTTTATTCCGGTTGCCAGCGAAAGGTACGACCTTGTAGTCCCTGAGACACAGATGGAAGACGAAAAAGTACGTACACTTCTTAAAATTATCCGTGAAAACGGTAGATTCCGAAAAACAGTGGAGACTTTAGGCGGATACGATCTACAGGATTGCGGACGCGTGGTTTACAAACAGTAACCCGCCTACCGGTTCATTCATACATTCATAGCATGATACCCGTACATCTGCTGTTCACTGCCATCTTAAAACTGTTTCTGATAAGCACGGCAGGATACCTGGGCGTACGTTTAAGCATACTCAACAACCAAACTATACAGGCTCTTTCCAGGTTCGTCATATACATCACCCTGCCCTGCCTGATCATAGCAACCCTGGGACGCGTACTCCACCCCGATATTATTAGATCAATGGCTCTGTGTGCGGCAGCAGCCCTGGGGCTTAACCTGTTCGGCATTCTACTGGCCACAACTGTAAGGCCGCTTTTCATAAAATCCGGAAAACCCGGCAGCGGCCTGTTTGTCTCCCTGTCTTCCATCCAGAATTCCGGATACCTGCCCATACCGCTGATTACAGCTATCCTTCCTGAAAACCTGAGAGAGCAGGGACTGCTATTTACATTTGTATACATGATTGTTATGGGGATAATACTCTGGACCCTTGGTGTCAGCCTGGTATCCGACCGGCCTGCCTCAGGCGTCTCAGAGACGCTGAGGAGGATATTTAACCCTCCTATAACAGCGATACTTCTGGGCTTTTTGTTTCTGATACCTTTTTTAAAAGAATTGTTCGATGCCATTCCGATCGTCATGAACACGCTGAAACTTGTTGGAGAGACCACCATACCGCTTGTGTTGATAATTCTCGGCGGGTCATTCGCCGAGACCAAGGCAGGCTTCAGTCGTGGAGTAAACGTGATCTACCCGGCTGCAGTCATGAAGATGGTGGTAATACCGGCCGCGGTAGTTATTTTCACACGCATAACCTCCATGAACCATGTCTTCGCGGTTGTACTGATCCTTCAGGCTGCTATGCCGGCAGCAATGAATCACATAGTTGTAGCCCGGAAATATGGTGGCGACACCACAATGACATCACGTGCCCTGCTTGTCCAATACATTGCATCAATGGCAACAGTACCCATGTTTTTGTACCTGGGGCTAACTTAACCCGCTGTTATTACATGCTTGCATCTTTTAATGCTTCACCGCATTTGCAACTGCGCTTTCTGGAAGCAAGAACCGGGAAAGCAGCCTTAAGCAACCGTTTTAGTTCGGACATAGATGCATTCATAGTCCCAACAACCTCGCTGGTGGTCAGCCCGGCTCCACCTACGCCTGCCGCAAAATTGGTTACGATACATATGCTTACAAAACATATTTCCAGCTCTCTGGCAAGTGCTGCTTCAGGCATACCTGTCATACCCACCACATCAGCACCCATGCCCGCAAACATACGGATTTCAGCTCTGGATTCAAGACGCGGACCGTTTGTACAAACATAAGTCCCAGCCGGTTTTATGCTTATTTCTGTCTTTTTTGTGGAGGTTTGTAGTATGGATCTCATTTCCGGGCAGTAAGGGTCAGTGAAATCTATGTGTACAACCTCAGGCCCATTATAAAAGGATGCATCTCTGCCGGATGTCAGGTCTATTACCTGGTCCGGAAGAATAAAGAGGCCCGGGTCTAACTCAGGGTTGATTCCACCAACGGCATTTATCGAAATGACCTGCTCAACACCGAGATCCTTAAACCCGAAAATATTGGCCCGGTAGTTAAGCGTGTGAGGGGAGATACGGTGAACCGAACCATGGCGCGGCAGAAATACAATTTCGAGGCCATCCATCTCGATCAGGTGGTAGCCGGCCGAAGGACAGCCATACGGGGTCTGCAGATGCCGGGTATCTTTTACCGTTAATCCTTCCATCTCGTAAAGACCGCTTCCTGCTATAATTCCTATCTTTAACATGCTTTCTCCTTTCGTACCGGGTATCAAGTATAATGATAAACAAATAGCTCACTGTGGTTATTTTGACAGAAAATAAAAAACAGGTATCCTTCTGGTTTTCATTTACATATGTTATCCTGACACGCGATTTCTAAGTCTTGTAATATTACCATGCAGACAGAATCTATCCATGATTATTCCCGCAGTGCAATAGAAAATGTCCTGGGACAACGTTTCAGTGATGGAAACTCGTTGAAACTGCTCTGCCATGGCACAGAGGCTTTTGATATTATATTCCGTTCACTTGAAGCGGCAAAGCGCTTTATCTGCCTGGAGTTCTACATAATCAGGAACGATGCCACCGGCTGGGCCCTGGCCGAGGTTTTAAAACGCAAAGCTGCAGAAGGTGTGGATGTGTATATGCGGTACGATCATTTTGGATGTCTGGGCACACCGTCTTCATTCTGGAAATCCCTTAAAGATTCCGGCGTTAGGGTGCGGGCTTCACGTCCTTTTAAATGGTCGGCCCCCGGCCATTACCTGCATAGAAATCACAGAAAGCTTATAGTGATTGATGGCGAAGTCTCCTTTACCGGCGGCTTAAATATAGGCGATGAATACCGCAAAATAATTCACCGCAAGTCACCATGGCGTGATACCGGAATTTTCATGAAAGGTCCTATCTCGGCCCAGCTTTACGGTATATTCAAGGAAAGCTGGAGCCAATGGGGAGGTGAACCTATTTTGTATTCAGCCACACCGGTACGTATAAAAAACGGCTCGTCCGCAATACCAATATTTACCAACTCGGCAAAACAGCGAAGAAGGTTTCGTAAACTCCTCTACCACAGCATAAACTCCGCAAAAAAAAGCATACACATGACAACAGCTTATTTCACACCCAGCAAACGCCTTATTAAAACCCTGGAAGACGCTGTTCAACGCGGAGTCGATGTAAACCTGCTGCTGCCCGGCCGCAGCGACTCGATAGTTCCGTTTTATGCCGGCCGGTATTTCTTCAGCAGGCTTCTAAAGGCCGGTCTAAAAATACATACCTATGAAAATGAGATACTTCATGCCAAAACCTCGGTATTTGATTCGATCTGGTCGATCATAGGCTCTTCAAATCTGGATTTTCGTTCAATGCGCCGCAATGATGAAGGAAATGTGGGGGTTTTAGGCAGAAAGTTCGGAAGCCAGATGATCGGAATGTTTAAAAACGACCTGGAGCATTCGCGCCGGATAAATCCAGCTCAATGGTCCGGCCGGCCTATGCATGAAAAACTACAGGAGAGATTCTTCGTCCTCTTCAGACGCCGGCTCTGATTAAGCCTGTCAGGTAAACACAGCCACCTGGTCCCTTCCGCGGTTTTTTGCATCAAGCAGAGCTTTATCTGCACAAGCGCTCAGATCGGTTGGTACCTTCATTTTTTTATGAGGAAATGACGCAAACCCTACACTAACAGATATGGATGCGTCCCGGCCAAAAGCGTCAAAGCGATGATTCTTTATGATTTTACGAATACGTTCGGCTTCGATGGCGCCGCCGGTGATATCGCTCTGCGGCATTAATACTATGAATTCATCTCCACCGTAACGGGCAATTATATCGCTTTTTCTGAAATTGTCTTCCAACAACCATGAAAACTCTTTCAACACCAGGTCACCACACTTATGTCCATATTTATCATTTATATATTTGAAATTATCCAGGTCGAACATCATACAAGACAAAGGCAGATTATGCCGTACGGCCCGGCTGAATTCCTGCTCTAGACGCCTGGCAAAATAACGTATGTTAAAAAGACCGGTAAGGGGATCCGTAACCGCCAGGAGTTGAAAGTGTTTTCTCTCCATATCTACTTTATCAAAGAGAAAAGCCCTATGAATGGCATTTGCCGATGCATCTGCTATGGCATGGCTGAATCTCACTTCCATATCACTAAAGGGACGGCTTGCACGTGATGTTCGCAGAAAAAGTTGTTCCACAATCTTGTCACGACGCATTATGGGTAATACTAAAATGGACCTGATTCCCATAGAAGCAAGAACTTCCTTCTCACTCCTCATAAGGGGATCTTCATTAACGTTCCGTACAAAAACAGGCTCCATATTTACAGCCGATTCATGGATTTCAGGGTATTTTTTAAGATCAAGCGTAATGTCATGAATTTTAGAGTTTTCAAAAGTGCTCACCACAACAATTTTACCCTGGTCATTATCCACCCGCATTACAGAACAGCGGGTTACCGGAATTACATCAGAAATTTCTTTAACAATATGGTAAAGAATTTTACGCGGAGTAAGGATTGAAGATGCACGGGAAGTAATATCTATAACCCGTTCAAGGTCATGCTGGTACTGCTTCATCCACTTATTATGTTCAAAGTTATCAAGCGTCCGCCCTATACGAAAAAGAAGCTCGTGCTCTTTTAAGGGAGAAGTGACAAGATCGTCAGGCTTGACCCTGTCCACCACATGCTCCAGCCAGCCTTTTTCAGTATCCACCATGGCAATAACCGGAACGCCTTCAAACCGGTTTCTAAGTGTTTCGGCATCCATTAAGAACCTGCGTTCTCCAACAAGCAGCATATCAACAGGGGCAGAGGCGGCCTCACTGTTATCAAGCAGAACGTTTTTTTCCGGTTCACTCACAACAACAGCAACATGACCGGCCTTTTTCAGTAAGTTTTTAAGTTGAAGAATACGGGGTTCGTCGTTATCTAATATGAGCAGCCTGGCCATCGAGCAACACCTCTACATCTACGTAATGTTTTCGGCGCTTACAGCGCAAGACTTCGGCACTTACAGCACAAGACTTTGGCGCTTACAGCACAGGAAAATCACTGCGACTCGCAGTTTTGGGTTGTTTGACAAAAACACAACCCAATTTTATACTACATCATTAAACGCCAGTGCCGAAGTGGCGGAATTGGTAGACGCGTTAGGTTCAGGGTCTAGTGGCCGCAAGGCCGTGGGAGTTCGAGTCTCCCCTTCGGCACCATGTATTTTCCTTAGATGATACATGTTTTATAAGTAAGGTCCAGTGTAAACGTATCCCACCTGCCGCATTTATCACACCTGCCTGACCACTCATTGCTCTGGTAGCCGCACTCCGCGCAACAGTAAGGGACCATTACAAGACGTTGCAGATGCATGGCTTTCTTGAATTCTTCAGCAGCCTGCTCCGGGTTACCACGCCGCAGGTATATATTGCCAAGCAGCTTGTTACGGTCCGGATAGTGCTCTTCAACAGTATCCAGTCTCGATAAAGTATCGAATGCGTCATCCAGCATCTCCAACC
Source organism: Nitrospirota bacterium (assembly GCA_027021335.1). Taxonomy (GTDB): domain Bacteria; phylum Nitrospirota; class Thermodesulfovibrionia; order SZUA-242; family SZUA-242; genus JALUUO01. The sequence continues at coordinate 23,524 of JALUUO010000071.1, read as the reverse complement.
TGTAATAGAGTTTTCCAAGGAAAAACTGAATTTTAGGATTCGATGGATCGCCCTCAAGAGCCTTTTGATAAAGTGCCATTATACGGTTTGGGTTACCCAGGTTCAAAAACAGGTCTTCAAGGCGAATAAGTATTGTCAGGGAGTCTGTAGTTTCATAGCCCTTCTCCAGGACTTCTACAGCTTTATCCGCCTTTTCCTGCCTTAACAAGGCTTCGGCCTCGCCCAGGTAAGCTGGAACAAAATTCTTCTCCAGCTTAAGCACTGATCTGAAGGCCTTTATGGCCTTGTCAAACTTACCGCCCTCAAGATAGTATCGTCCGAGTTCATACTTATAACCAAAAAGATTGCTCTGCTCTATTTCCTTTTCCTTGGGATCTGATTGCAGCTTAAGCACTCTCTGCTGTATTTCGTTAACTTCATCCCAGCGGTCTAGTTGTTCGTACAAAGAACGCTTTCCTGTTAGGGCAGCAAGATTTCCATCGTCTAAACGAAGAATCTCGTCCAAAACCCCCATAGATTCCTCCACTCTGCCCGCGGCTTTAAAACCGCCTGCCAAAGCGAACAAGATTTCAAGGTTTTTGGGATCATTATCACGGGCTTTTTTAAAATAATCGATTGCTTCGCTGATATTATCCGCATTCAGGGCGAGATTGCCCAGCCGCATTAAGGCATACGGATGACCCGGCGCTTCACTCAATATTTTTTTGAAATAATCACGAGCATCATTAGACTGGCCTGCCAGCACTGCATTGGCACCTTTTGAGTAAAGATCCTGTATTCGGGACTCTTTTTTTCTTGTTCTTGCCTCTTTCCAGCCGTTGATATATTTTTTTGCATCGCGCACAACGTATAAAAAGAAAACAAAAACAGCTCCAATAGCAAACGGAATCAATATAAGTGCTATTTTCGGCAGCTCATACTTATAGTCGGTCCAGAGAGTAATGCTAACAGGGTCTATGTTGAAAAATGTAAGGATAGCCGTGACAGCCAGCATTGCGATTAAAAACAGCAGAACCAGCAAATTCATGCGGATGCCCCCCCCGCTGTAGCACTAGAATCAGCATTATCGACCGCCGTCACATAAAAAATTCCAATTAGATTCATTTAGTAATGATAAGCTTTCCCTTTTATAATTGTAAACGCCCTGTAGATCTGCTCCAGCAGGGCAACCCTGACCATCTGATGAGTAAACGTCATGCGCGACAGCGACAGTGTTTTCCAGGCCGCCTGCCGGACATCTTCAGATACGCCGTAAGCCCCTCCGATCACAAAATCCCGTGGCAACGAAGCATACAGAATATGTTTTTCAAGGAAGCCGGTAAATTCAAGCGACGTCATCTCGGTTCCTCCTTCATCCAGAAGTATGAAGGAAGATGTTTTTTCCAGTATACGCAACCCCTCACGGTTCGTTAAGGTTTTCCGCCCGGTGTCTTTTGCCCCTTTAATTTCAACAAGCTCGACCCGGACATAAGGCTTCAATAGTTTTAGATACTTATCGACACCATCCCGGATAAAGCTATCCTTTGATTTACCTACCCATATCAGGCGTATCTTCCTCAAAATCTATCTGCGGCGCATCCAGCCATAATTTTTCAAGGCCGTAATACTCCCGGCTTGCCTCGTTAAATATATGAACAATAAAGTCGCCGTAGTCCATAAGAATCCATGCGGCAGCTGATACGTCACCCTCGATATGATCAGCCCGTACCTTAATGTTCCTGAGAGTTTTCTCTATATTATTTGTGATTGCCTGAATCTGCGAAGAGCTGCCGCCGTGACAGATCACGAAATAATTAGTAAAAGCAGAGACTGAGCTCATATCGAGTATGATAATACGATGAGCTTTCTTATCAGCGGCAGCTTTAGCAGCTACAAGGGTTTTTTTAAGTGAGTCTAAGACGTTATCCTCCAGTATGGCCCATTGAGCCCCCGTATAGTTTATTGGAAAGTATATAAGATTCCACGGCTGCTGGCAAGAGATACTTAATGCTTCCGCCATTTTTAACAAGCTTTCGAATCAAAGTTGAAGAGATGCCAAGAGGAGTTATATTGGTTAAATATATCTTTCGTCCTGCCGTAGAGCTCTTCTTGATCATCCTGGTTTTACCATCCTTCAAGCTATCTAATTCCCCCCCGGTTATCTTGGTCAAAAACGGAGAATCGGCTATACGGTCGAACCCAAACGGCGGCCTGGAAATTATTGCTATATCGGAAAGAGATAAGATCTTCTCCGGTTGAAGCCATGTGCTGAAATCAAGAAACGCATCTATACCCATAACAAAACAGAACTCGGCAGATGGATAATTTCCTCTTAACTCCTCAATCGTATGAATAGAGAAGGAGGCGGCAGGTCTGTTAAGTTCAAGGCTCGAGGAAATGAAGTTAGGGTTGTCTCTTATGGCATCCTGCACCATCTTCAAACGATCGGAAGCGGCAGCGATTTCCAAAGACTTATGCGGCGGCCGTGCCGCGGTTACAAACATCACGCGGTCCATATCCAGCGCTGTACGAACCTCCTCAGCAGCGCGCAGATGACCGAAGTGTATGGGATTAAAGACACCTCCGAATATTCCAATGCGCATAAATAAAAGTTATAAAATGTTCCGGTCTGTTAAGGATTGCCTTAATATGTCTTTTCAATTTTCAGCAGAACCTTTTTCACATTGTCCTTCAGTGCTTCGAACACTCCTATGCCTTCGGTTGCAACACTTTGATACCAGGTTATATTTCTTGAATTAATAAGCCTGTTAAGTTCTTCAATAGGAGTAATGTCCGGCAGGTCACGCTTGTTATACTGAATAGTTAATGGCAGCTGTTCAGGGTTGTATCCATGTGCGGCAAGGTTTTGCCAGAGATCCTGCATACTTTCTACATTAGCCTGGATGCGATTACTGTCGCTGTCAGCTACAAAAACAACCCCGTCTACATTTTTTAAAATGAGCTTCCGGCTATTTGCGTAAAGAACCTGGCCAGGCACCGTGTAAAGATGAAACCGGACGTTAAATCCCTTTATTTGCCCTAACTCCAATGGAAGAAAATCAAAAAAAAGGGTCCTGTCTGTTTCGGTCGGCAGAGATATAAGTTTACCTTTACGATCCGGTTTTGTCTGGCTATGAATACATTGAAGGTTTGTCGTCTTACCGCAAAGCTCAGGACCATAATATACAACCTTGCAGCTGATTTCTTTTATTGAGTAGTTAATAGATGACATTATAGGCCCTTTTATAAAATTACCGGTCACGACAACAACACGGCTCTTCAAAATTACCACAATAAAACTCGATCCATCAAGGAGCTCACCGGAAAGCACGGCTTATGTTGTGATTTTCAAGCGGGTTTGATATTGGACATAATCTTACCCTGTTTCTTACTATACCTAACTATACCTGCCTGAAGGTGATATTTATTATTATGTATGACTTATTACCTCATAACTCCTTGGAAACGGTCGCACTTGTTGCCGGAGCCAGTGGCGGCCTGGGTGGTGAGATTGCCAAAGAGCTTTCGAAAGTTGGGTTTCACGTGGCTCTACACTGCCAAAACAACCCTGCTGCGGCCGAAACCCTTGCCGGAACCATCGAACACGGGAGGGTGTTTATTGCCGATGTTTCAAGTGCAGAGTCCGTCAAGCGCATGATTGAAGGGGTGGAGCAATGGAAAGGACGCCTGGACCTCATCGTAAACAGTGCCGGCGTAACCCACGAGGCACTTATTGTAAAAACTACGGTTGCCGACTTTGATAATGTAATCAATACAAACCTGAAAGGAGCTTTCAATCTAATCAAGTTTGGAGCGGCCCTTATGAAGAAGGGCTCGGGCGGACAGATAATAAATATTTCATCATATACGGCCTTCAAGGGAAGCTCCGGACTTGCTGCGTACGCAGCCTCAAAGGCGGCCCTTTCAGGATTGAGCCTCTCTGCCGCCCGGGAACTGGCCGGAGACTGCATCAGGGTAAACGTTGTACTGCCCGGATTTATGTTGACCCGCATGGGACTTGAATCCTCCGTGCAGGCCAGAAAAACCGCTGTTTCGGAAAACCTGCTCTGCAGGTACGGCAATCCGCATTCAGTGGCCCGCTTTATTGCTCAACTTGCTGAAAACAAGGATATTACCGGCCAGGTATTTAACCTGGATGGAAGGCCTCTATGAACAGCTCTATTAAAAAAAGGTTTTTTATTACCGGCACAAACACCGGCGTGGGTAAAACAGTTGTCGCTGCCGGCGTTGCCTTGGCTCTGAAACGAACAGGAGTCAGTACAGTAGTAATAAAGCCTGTTGAGTCGGGTTGTAAGCTTAAAAATGGAGTTCTTATGCCAAGTGACGCACTTTTTCATGCCGAAATGCTGGAGATTGAAGAACCGATAGATGCCATATGTCCGGTCAAACTGCGACATCCGCTTGCGCCCATGGCGGCTGCCGAGCTTGAAAATGTTAATATTCAAACGGAAGACTGGCTACCTGCCTACAGGGAGTTTTCCTGGAAATACCAGGTTGTTCTGGTGGAAGGCGCCGGCGGGATCATGGTGCCTATACGAAACGACTACCTGTTTTCCGATATGGCGGCCGAACTGGAGATTCCCGTCATACTGGTAGCCGGCACAGAGTTAGGCACAATTAATCATACGCTTTTAAGCTTGGAACATGCCCGCAACCGGGGTCTGAAAGTGTTAGGAATCATCTTCAACCAAACCAGGCCCGGCAGGCGACGCACTCTTGCCGAAAAAACAGGTCCGGCTCTGGTCTCCAGGTTTACAGAGGTTCCTGTTCTTGGTTTTTTCCCTTTTGTAAAGAAAATAAATAGGGTGAATCTGGAGCTAGCCGCCCGTGAAATCGCCAAGAAGTTATAATTGCAGGTAGAATAAGATAAGATGTTTTTTGCAACTGCTTGGACTGTTATCGTTGTACTGCTTTCTGTTTGGCCTGTTTCATCAGGCATAGATGCCGGACAGACCGACAAGCTGGTCCACCTGGTCATGTATGCTGTTACAACTTTTTTGTACTACCGCTGGATAAAAAGGATTCGGACGGCTGCGCTTTTCAGCGTGACATTGGGTCTTTTTATGGAAGTTGTACAGTACTTTATCGAGTGGCGCAGTTTTTCGCTTTTAGACATTTTGTTTAACTGCGTTGGTGTAATGATCGTCTTTTTTTGGTACTCCACAAAAGTCAGCAGTGTTGCCATACATAAATAAGGCCATATAAAGAATTTATGTACATGTATAAAAAGCCTGGATGCTTCACCCCTCCGGCTGCGGCTTTTTATTCTTAATATTTTCAACATACTTTTCGAGCTCTATGAGCCTTAGTTCTTTTTCTACTGAGGCATCATAGAAATCTTCAAGCTCTTTTATCCGGTTGTTCACCTCTTCCTCGAGCTTTGTGCGCTCAGTCACATCTCTTATTATCTGCACCATGCAGGTGATTTTATCTTTTGAATCACGAACAGGTGAGGCTACGACTTCAAGAATATGCCCCTCACAGGGTATGGTGTGAGTATAGGTTGTCTCCGTAGCCCTCCCCTCCTCGAATACATGTGGAAACGGGCAGACAGCAGTGGCAGCGCTGCATGGCTTTTGGAGCCCGTGCAAAAGGTTGTAACAGTTCTTGCCTACTATCTCTTCTTTTGAGAGTTTTAAAAGGGTACATGCCGCATAGTTGGCATCAAGCACGGTATAGTCTTTACTGATTACGATCAGGCCTTCGGCCATACTGTCCAGAACAGTTTCCAGAAAGGCGTGTGTCTGCTCGAGCTCAGCCACTTTTTCTTCCAACTTCTGAATTACGCGCTGGCTGTGCAGCTTCAGGAATGACGGTTCCATAAGCGACTCGGAAGGCGGACCATCAAACCTGCTTTCCGTCCTGGAAGAAAGCAGCTCTTCCACAAGCTCCAGTATCTTCTTAGGGCTCTGAGGTTTCTGTATAAAACGCGTGGCGCCTAAATCATAAGCGAAATCCACGTCCTTAGCCGATGTAAAAGCCGCCGAATAGAAAACAAAGGGAGTATCCTTAAGAGTGGGATCCATGCGCATGTTTCTGCAAAACTGGTAACCATCGGATAACGGCATCATTATGTCTGAAATTACCAGGTCAGGCCTGTGCTGTCTGGCCAACATCAAGCCCTCATCTCCGTCTGATGCGCAAACAGTCTCGTAGCCTGATATCTCAAGTATCTTTTTTAAAACGGCCCGGGACATTTCATTGTCATCTACAAGAAGTATCAGCATATTGACGCATTATAGCCCAGACTGCTACAGGTGGGCAAGATAAAAAATTCACACTGCAAGAAACGGGATATTAAAACCAAACCAGGCAATGAAAACAGGCAGACATGAGCAAATAAAAGGGCGAAAGGTTTTTTAAAAAAACACCCTTCGCCCTTCACATTCGGCCCCTTTGTCAGCAGTTTTAGACTGGTTTTAAAGCATAGGCTCCATTTCCAGAGCCGGGTGACCAACTGAGGTGAGAAACTCAACAAGCTTTTCAGAGTCAGTGGCAATGGTTTCATCCGCTATTTTATCCAGCAGATCAGGCACTCCGTTTTTCGCAGCCATAGCATTAAAAGAATCTTTCAGGCCCTCTTTGAGCGCCTTTGTCATCCAAACTATACGCCTGAGACCGCCGTCGCCGTAAAGAAACTTTTTGCTTGTAACAAAATTCCTGCCTATACCCATAAAGCCCGGTGTTTGCAACCCCCCGCCCACGGTTCCGGCAAGTGTTGAGAACTTCATACCGATAGGTGTCATATCGGCAAAACCACGATTTACAAGCATAACCCCGTTTGCTTCAGGCAGAATCGCACATATAACCTCGAAACATCCGCAGGAGGTCATGGGATTATCCATTATCGTATAGGCGTTCATGGTCTCAACAGCACCACCTGTGGATTTCAGTATATATTCATCCACTCCGGACCAGCGTCCTTTGGACTCGTCCAGAACCTCGCCCTTAGGAATCGGCTGGTTTCCGCCTGTCGGATCTATCTCGTAGGCGGCCTTACCGTCAAGCCAGTTGTAGGCGCCGCATAAGCCCAGACGCTCTGGAGTGATAACACATGTATGGCTTGGAGCAAACGACTGGCATAGCAGGCAGGAGTAGAAGGTATCCACAGAGTCGTCAGTCAGGTTTCCGAGCCGCATGTCCCTCTCTTTGTAAGCCGCTCTTGCATCCTCCTGAACTTTAAGCACATCTTCCTCATCCACGTAAAGCGTGACCTGCACCTTGTCTACAATAGACTTGAATCTGTTGTGAAACATGGCGTTCTGGATGTCACCCATATGTTTAAGGGTAAATCCATCCTTTTTGGCATTATTGCTGATTCTCATCCAGTTAATGTCACGCTGTCCCATATGCCATATCCCCTGGGCCTCGTTCAGATTGTGGTGAATTTTCCGTTCGATTACCGCCTCGAAATCTTTCTGCATCTTACGGCCGGCCACGTCAATCACAATACCTAAAGGCATCTTTCCACCAGCTTCAAAACGTTTTTCCCAGTCAGTACCGATTATCGTTACCTTGTTGTCCTCAATCTCATCAAGCTCTCTCATCCTAACCCACTCAAAAGCAGGAGTCCGTTGACCACCGAACTCTATGAATGTGTCATCCTTGCGAATTCGTTCACCTTCGAACGCAGGTCCGTACGAGACCGGAATCGGCGGCTTTTCAACAGTGATTTTAAGACCTCTGACCTCTATGGCTTTCTGCACAATCTTATCGGGATCTAATTCTTTATCGACCTCTTCGTAGGTGCAGACACCTGTAGGGTGTATAACGGGAACATCAGTATCACAGATTGCCGGAAAACCCATGTTTATGGCTCCAGCTCCTGTGGCCCACTTTAGTTCATCCAACCCGCCAAGGCCAAGTGCGAACGCGAAAACCCTGTCCTTGGTATATTTCAAAATCTCTTTAAAATTTCCTGCCTTCAGACCACCAAATATAAGAGCGGCTCTGATAGCCCAGTTCAGGGCATATAGCGTATGCTCGGTGTCCGGCCCAAGAGGCACGATCCTGGTATCCCAGCCAAGCTGTACACCACGCCTTACAAGCTGTTTGGTCACAGAATTGCCTTCAGCATTAGCGCCTGAAAGAAATATAAGGATATTTTTTTCCTGAAGCTCCTTGACTATTTTTTCCGCAATTTCGTCTGAAGGAGCCGGACCGATAATTGCTGCAAAACCCGGCATTGTGCCGTCTACAAGTTGAATACCCAGGTTTCTCTGTATGGTGTCGGTAATAAATCCATTATATGTAATACCCAGATCATCATCCTTGACAGGCTCAAGCCCGGCGATATACCGAAGGGCAAGCCATATCTCTTGTGCAAAAAGCGTGGCCATTCCGGCATCCAGAGCTTCACCAAGATAAGGCTTCCAAGATTCATCCAAAGGCTCTTCCGTCAGAAGTTCCTTGGCAAATCTTATTCCCTCCTTCATCTGACCAAGGGTTTTTATCTGGTAACCGGTCATAGCATTTATCATTGGGAGCTGGAAAGCGGTGTCAGGGAATTCGAACTCTAAATCCTCTCCTTTTTCTGCAATAGTCTTGTTGAGCAACTCCTCGGCCCGCGTAACCATCTCGTGGGATGCGCGTATAGTAGCAGAGGCTATAAATTTAGACATATGTGAATCCTCCTTAAAATATCCGTTATTTGGATCATAATTATGAGACTTAAAACGGGCTGATTGTTATCGGCTAAAGGAAGTATATATAATCAATTTAGTTGTCATAAGTCAAGGGGCCAAGCCCCTGAAGACCGGGATCGCTCGGTTTTTGTACGCTTTATTCTGTATACTAGATAGGTTTAACGATGCGAACGTTTTGCATTACAATAATTTGAACTACTTAAGGAGGATTTCCTGCAATGATTAATGTTTACTACGATAAAGACGCCGACACAAAAAAACTGAAAAAGAAAAAGATAGCAGTGATGGGCTACGGCAGCCAGGGGCATGCGCATGCAAATAATCTCAGGGACAGCGGATTTGATGTTATGGTTGGCATACGTAAAGGAGCCAGCTGGGATAAAGCAAAGAAGGCCGGCTTTAAAGTAGAAACTCCTGCCAAGGCGGCCAAGGCGGCAGATGTTATCATGATCTTGTTACCGGATGAGTTTCAGTCCGAGGTATATAATAACGAGATCAAGCCCAATATGAAGAAGGGAGTATACATCGGGTTCGCACATGGCTTTAATATTCATTTCAACCAGATAGAACCACCGGCTGATGCCAATATATTTATGTGTGCGCCAAAAGGCCCCGGACACCTGGTACGCTCTGAGTACGAGAAAGGCGGTGGCGTCCCCTGCCTTATCGCGGTTGACAGCGACCCGTCCGGAGACACAAAAAAGATCGCCCTGGCATATGCATCAGGCGTAGGGGGAGGCCGCACCGCTATTATCGAAACGAACTTCAGGGAAGAAACCGAGACCGACCTTTTTGGCGAGCAGGTGGTTCTGTGCGGCGGACTTACCGCCTTGATTACCGCAGGATTCGAGACTCTAGTCGAAGCCGGCTACGCTCCTGAGATGGCCTATTTCGAATGTCTGCACGAGACAAAGCTGATAGTTGATCTGCTTTACGAGGGGGGGATAGCCAACATGCGTTACTCGGTATCCAACACCGCAGAGTACGGCGACCTTACAAGAGGACCACGTGTCATCTCACCTGCTGTAAAGGCCGAGATGAAAAAAATTCTCGGCGAAATCCAGTCAGGGGAATTCGCACGCGAATTTATTCAGGAGTGCAGGGTGAATAAGCCGGTTTTCAAGGCCCTGGAGCGGCAGGCGGCAACGCACCAAATAGAAGAGGTCGGTAGTAAATTGCGTTCCATGATGCCATGGCTCAGCAAGAAAAAACTGGTAGATAAGAGCAAGGCTTAGTGAAATTTATGATAGCCCCGGAGGGCTGGCCGTTTGTTGTCGTGTTTGCACTGCTGGCTATTGCCACGGGTGTCGTGCTTAGACCATGGCTGTCCATTTTTCCTGTTTTGCTTCTCTGTTTTATGTTGTTTTTCTTCCGGGATCCTGAACGCATGGTTCCGCAGGATGCCGGAGTTTTTGTCTCACCGGCAGACGGTGAGGTGGTTTTAGTTAAAGAAGTCTACGAAGACCGGTACCTTAAAGCGGACACGGTAATGATCTCTGTATTCATGTCACCTTTTAATGTACATGTCAATCGGGCTCCGATGGACGGCGTGGTTCTGGATGTGGTTCATGTGCCGGGTAAGTTCATGGCGGCGTTCAAGGAGGAGGCCTCGCTTGCCAACGAACACATAAACATGGTGATGGAAGGGGATTTGGGCAGAATTTTAGTGCGGCAGGTAGCGGGTTTTCTGGCAAGAAGAGCCGTCTGCCGGGTAAAACCTGGTGATCAGCTCAAAAGAGGAGAACGATACGGTGTGATTAAGTTCGGCTCACGACTGGACATATATCTCCCCAAAGGCACAAGTATCTCTGTCGCGGTTAACGACCGTGTCACTGCAGGAGAAACCATACTCGGAGCAGTTAACTTGAGGAATAAGGGGTGAGAAAAGGGGTATATCTACTGCCAAACGGACTGACGCTCTGCGGCATGTTTTTTGGCTTTTTCTCCGTGCTTGCCTCTTTTAACGCAAATTACGAGTCAGCTGCCTGGGCTATTATTATTGCAGGTATATTCGACGGCCTGGACGGCTGGGTCGCAAGGTTGACAAACACCACCTCCAGGTTCGGTATTGAGCTTGATTCCCTGTCAGACCTCATAGCTTTTGGCGTGGCTCCGGCAGTATTAATATATAGTTGGAGCCTTGTTCCATTTGGTCGTATCGGCTGGTCTGCGGCGTTTTTATATGTGGTTTGCGGAGCTCTTCGCCTGGCTCGCTTCAATGTTCAAAGGGGATCCGCAGAAAGCAAGTCTTTTACTGGAATGCCTATACCAGGAGCGGCAGGAATAGTAGCCACAACTGTTCTTTTTTACCATGAGATATGGGCTGAGTGGCCGGAAAAAAACGTTCTGTTTCTGTTCCTGGCCTTTGTGTTGGCGATTCTTATGGTGAGCACATTCCGTTACCATGCGATTAAGGAGATCGATTTCAGGAAACGAAAGCCCTTCTGGATTCTGGTTGTATTTGTTATTGTGGTTGCGCTTATTATTGTGCATCCGCCGGTTGTTCTTTTTGTATTTGGTATAACATATATGCTGTGGGGCATTGTAGAAAGCGTCTATCTTGCTTCCAAAGGTATAAAGAAGGCAGGAGCTGCGAAATGAGAACGATTCAAATTATGGACACTACGCTGCGGGACGGCGAGCAGTCGCCCGGGGCCAGTATGAATATAGATGAAAAGGTGGTTATAGCGCGCCAGCTTGCACGCCTGGGAGTTGATGTTATCGAAGCCGGCTTTGCATACAGTTCCAAAGGTGATTTCGAAGCTGTAAAAACAGTAGCAGGCGAAGTGGAAGGTCCTGTTATATGCAGCTTGGCCCGCGCCCGAGAAGCAGATATAAAAAGTGCCTGGAAGGCACTGCAGGAAGCTCCGAAACGGCGCATACACGTTTTTCATTCCACGTCAGACATACATTTAAAATACCAGTTCAGGATAAGCCCTCAAGAAGCACTGAAACGTTCTGCCGAGATGGTGCAGCTTGCCAAAAGTTTCGTGGATGATGTTGAATTTTCGGCAATGGACGCAACCAGAACAGATATCGATTACTTATGCGATGTCATGACGGCTGTTATTAAGGCCGGAGCCACAACCGTAAATGTGCCGGACACTGTTGGATACGCCCTGCCCTGGGAATTCGAAAAGATTAATCATGCAATAAAGACAAAAGTTTCAGGCATAGAGAAAACAACAATCTCGATGCACTGCCATAACGACCTCGGCCTTGCCGTTGCTAATTCGCTCGCAGCCGTGCAAAGCGGTGCCGGACAAGTCGAATGCACAATAAACGGTATCGGCGAACGGGCGGGAAACTGCTCGATGGAAGAGGTTGTAATGGCATTAAGAACCCGTAAAGATTTTTTTCAGGCAGATACCGACATTAATGCCGGGGAATTTGTAAGAGCGAGCCGGTTGGTCACAAAAATAACCGGGATACCTGTTCAGCCGAACAAGGCTATTGTCGGCGCCAACGCCTTTGCCCATGAAGCCGGCATTCATACCGACGGACTTCTGAAAGAACGCAGCACCTACGAAATAATTACACCCGAATCTGTGGGTTTTTCGAAGATGAAACTTGTGCTGGGCAAGCACTCAGGCAGGCATGCTTTCAAAACCAGGCTCCAAGAGTTGGGTTACGAACTTGCTGAAAAAGACCTGGAAAAGGCTTTTGTACGCTTTAAAGAACTGGCCGACAGGAAGAAGGATATTTTTGATGAAGATATAGAAGCGCTTATCTCGGATGAGGTTTTTACCTCTGATTATGAAGTTTACCGCCTGGAGGCTTTAGACGTATCGAGCGGTCTTGATAAAAAACCTGAAGCTCTTGTGAGAATCTCCACACCGGAAGGCATACGGGAGAAAACCAGTACCGGCGATGGTCCGGTAGATGCTGCTTACCGCGCCATAGCTTTAATAACAGGAACATGCAGCAAGCTCTTGAAGTTCGAAGTCAAAGGAATAACAGGAGGCACTGACGCATTGGGGGAAGTTGTGGCTATGGTTGAGCAGGACGAAGAGACTGTGCGGGGACATGGAGCCGATACCGATATTATCGTGGCTGCCGCCAAGGCATACATCTCCGCTCTAAACAAGCTGGCCTCGAAAAAACTGTAACGCAGCAGAATCACGAAAACGTGAACGGTTCGTGCTTGACTACCCTGTTTCTGCCTGCTTCCTTTGCCTTGTACAGCGCTTCGTCGGCCAACCTGATTGTCTCCTGGAGAGATGAACCATCCAGAGGAAAACTGGCTACTCCACCGCTTATTGAAAGAATACCAAGCGGCTGCTTTTCCCTGTGATCAAAAGGGTGTTTGGCAATGGTCTGCCTGACCCTGTCTGCATATGAATATGCGCCTTCTTTTGTTATCCCCGGTAGAAGCACAATAAACTCTTCTCCTCCATAACGGGCAAACACAGAGTTATCACGCGTGGATTTGCGTACAAGTGCGGCAAGCCCTTTAAGAAGTTTATCTCCTTCCGGATGACCGTTTACATCGTTATAAATTTTAAAGTTGTCAATATCAAAAAGAAAGATTGATACAGGTGTACTATCCAAAATGGCCTGCTCTACCGCTTCTTCAGCTTTATCAAAGAAGTATCTCCGGTTGTAAAGACCGGTAAGAGGATCCGTACTGGCCTCCTGTTTTGCCCCGCCCAGGTATGCCTGGTTGTTAAGAGCCGTAGCTGCTATATCCGCTATCATCACAAGCAGGTTAGCCTCGTTTCCTATGGCCAGTCCCGGTTTGGTTATAGAAATAACTCCTAGCAGGCGGTTATTAAAGATAATAGGAGCTGCAATCCATGGTTCTTTCTGACTGTGGGCTTTGGCATCCACATCTGTCTCTAACAATTCATTATCAGAATAACTTGCGGTTTTTACAATACGGTCCTGGCCGGCTTTGCCCACAAGCCCTTGCCCCAAAGCAAAAGAGACAGGGTTGTTCGGTAGAAACGCGGACTTGTTAAAGCTTTTTTTCAGAAGTTTTTCTTTTTCGTCAAATACATAAATATCTACATTATCCGTATTTGTTATGTCGCGGACCAGCCTTGTTACGGATGAAATTATCTCGTCAAAATCAAAAGTTGCGTTAAGACGCTTTACAGCAATGGGAACATTCAGCATAAACGACAAGTAGCGTGAATTAAGTGTGTTAAGATGATTGACCTTTGCCTGCAGGCTTCTTACCTGCTGGTCCCGGCTCGGCTGTACTTTACCACCGGTTTTGGTATTGGAGACAACCTTTCCGCGTCCCACCGAAACACCAATGCGGTAAATGATAAAGGCGGCGATAACCGCACCTATAAGACCCAAGATCTCCGGGCTGAGCCCCTCTATTTGAATTGGCAGTTCCATAAAAAAACTATGACAGCAATGTCTTCTTCTTTAATCGGCAGATGCTCCTGTTTTATAAAAAAAGTTCAACCATATAAAAATACAGAATCAAAACATCCTCAAACAGTAACATATCGGCAGAAGAACCAACTTTCTTACACAAAACAGCATCCCGACACTACATGATAAAAAATTTATTACAGCTTTACAAGGGGTTAGAACGTTTGTCTCAAAGAGTTTATAAGTTTAACAGTTACTGCTGTATATCGCCATCGAGTGCCTCGCGCAACTTACCCATCAGGTTTGCAGGACTCAACGGCTTCTGCAAAAAAAGCACCTTTGATCTCAGAACAGACCGTTTGATAAGCGAATTGTCAGTGTAACCAGACATCAATATAACCTTCATTTCCGGATGTTTGGCCAAAAGAATATCCGCCAGTTCTCCACCATTCATTCCAGGCATAACCATATCGGACAAGAGTAAATCTATTCGAGTTTCGGCCGATTCACCAAGCTGTAATGCCTCTTCCGCACTGGAGGCCTCTATAATCTTATAACCCAGCGGCTTAAGTGTTTCCATCACCAGGGAACAGATTGAGGGTTCATCGTCCACTACCAGTATCGTCTCTGTTCCAAGACGCATGTCAGGCTCTTTTTCCGGCGCTGTTTCGTCCTCCGGCTGAGCCGTGGTTACAGGCAAGTAAATTTTGAAGGTTGTCCCCTTGTTTGGTTTGCTGTATACAAATATTTGCCCACCGTGCTGTTTTACAATCCCATAGACTGTTGACAATCCAAGACCTGTTCCCTTGCCAAGGCCCTTTGTGGTAAAGAACGGTTCGAAGATTCGTTTCTGTACTTTCTTGCTTATACCAACGCCTGTGTCGCTTACTGTAAGCACTACATAATGTCCATCCTTAACTCCTTCATGATCTTTGGCGGATTTCTCATCAACTTCGGCATCCGTAGTTTCTATAGTAAGGCGTCCGCCATCAGGCATGGCGTCGCGGGCGTTTATGACAAGATTCATAAGTACCTGCTCAAGCTGGCCGGAATCACCCAGTATCCGTTTTCCCGGCGTTTTTACATTAAGTTCCAGAGCTATGTCTTCGCCTATTATCCTGCCAAGCATGTTTAGCATGTTTTCTATTACAGTATTAATACTTACAACCTTCATTTCTAGGACCTGCTTCCTGCTGAAGGCAAGAAGCTGGCGGGTAAGAGCAGCAGCCTTTTCTCCTGCCTCCAAGATTAATTCGATGTACTCTTTTACGAGATAATCATCAGGAGTTTTCATCAAAGCCAGCTCGCCGTAACCGATAATACTTGATAGAAGATTATTAAAATCGTGCGCCACACCACCTGCCAATTTTCCGATGGATTCCATCTTTTGCGATTGGACAAGCTTTGATTGCAGGCTTTGCTTCTCCTGCTCAGCCTGTTTCCGGGCGGTAATGTCTCTGGCCATCTCGATGCCTGCCACGACATTTCCTCCGGCATCTCTTAAAGGTGACGTTGTAATTTCCAGGTACAGCACCTTCCCCGATCTTTCAGTCCTTCGTTCTACCGTATGAATTTTTTCGTCTGCAAAAGTACGAGCCACAGGACAGCCTGCGCAGACTTTACTCTTCCCTTCAAATGCAGCGTAGCAATATTCACTAACATGGTCACCCATAAGCTCTTTGTGTGTCTGATTCTGATACAATATCCTGAAATCCCTGTCCTGGATACTTACACCATCTCCAATGGCAGCTAGAATAGCCTCTGACCTTGCTTTGGCTTCTGTTGCCCTAGTTACGGCATCACGCAGCTCTTCCTCTGCACGATTTCGTTCAGTAATTTCCTTTGCAAGGGCTTCATTTGTTTTTTCAAGTTCACGAGTGCGCTCTTTAACACGGTTTTCCAGGGTCTCATTAAGAACACGTATTTCTTTGAGCATTGGTATAAACGCTGTCTTTCGCATTGCATACCAAAGAAGAATAGTCAGTATGACTATAAAGACAAAAGATGTGGCTAGGTGCTGGATAACAAGGCGTTGTAAATATCGTTTTACAGGGCTGGTATCCTCAACAATCTCCAGGGAAAGTATATCCTTCTCCGCAAATTGCACCACACGTGTAATCTGCAGCATATCCGGCGAGGACTTCTGAAGGCTATAGTGGCCAACAACCATCCCATCACTGGAGGTAGCCTTGAGTTCAATAACCTCAGAATGTTGCTTTCCCCAGTTAACAATGAACTTCTCGGCATTGTCATAATCACCCCTAAGTAAAGATGCGGCAGTGATCTCTCCTATAAGCTTAAGCTCTTCTCCCGTATGTTCTCTAAGTTGCTGAAGAAACAGGCCGCGCTGTTTCGATATCCAAATGATATCGGCAACAAGAATAAACAGAAACAGAGCAGCAATAAACGCCGCCAGCCTGCGAATGTACCTAGGACTGGAATCCGTCATTGCCGGCCCCCTCACGATTATCAGGCAAACAGGAAGTAGGTTTTTTCCTAAAAAGCATAAATCATTAAAGTGACAAGCGGCGGAATACCATTTAATTTACTCTTTCCCGCCAACAAAATTTTTAACAAAGTTTTTCACTGGATAAAATCCGGCTAAGAAACATTTTCGTCCGCTCCGATCGTGGATTTTCGAAAAAATCCCGCGGGTTGCTTTCTTCTATAATCCTTCCGCCATCCATAAACATTATGCGGTCCGCCACCTTTCTTGCAAAACCCATCTCGTGAGTGACACAGAGCATAGTCATACCATCTTCTGCCAGCTCGATCATTACATCCAATACTTCTTTTATCATCTCCGGGTCCAACGCTGAGGTCGGTTCATCAAACAGCATTATCTTAGGGTGCATACATAAGCTTCTTGCAATCGCAACCCTCTGCTGCTGTCCACCGGAAAGCTGGGCCGGATACTTCTTCGCCTGCTCTGAAATATGCACCCGCTCCAGGTACTGCATTGCCGTCTCCTCAGCATCCTTGCGGGAAAGCTTGCGTACCCAAAGCGGAGCCAAAACACAGTTTTCCAACACTGTAAGGTGCGGAAACAGATTGAACTGCTGAAAAACCATTCCAACCTCCCGGCGTACCTGCTCAATATTCTTAAGGTCGTCACTCAGTTCTGTTCCATCCACAATAATACGACCTTGCTGGTGTTCCTCAAGGCGGTTTATACAGCGTATCAGTGTAGACTTGCCGGAACCGGAAGGGCCACAGATCACAATACGCTCACCAGCTCGTACCAATAGATTGATATCATTCAGCACATGTAAAGAACCAAACCATTTGTTTATGCCACGCATATCAATCACAACTTTTTTGCCGATCCTATCTTCCAACAGAAAGCCTCCTTTCAAGATATCGGCTATATTGGGAGATGCTGAAACAAAAGAGCCAAAATACAAAGCCGGCAAACACATATCCCTCAACCGCATAGCCCAGCCAATCCGGATCGGTAAATGCGGCTTGGACAATAGCAAGAAGATCAAGCAGGCCGATGATAAGGACCAAAGACGTGTCTTTAAGAAGAGCTATGAAGGTATTGACGATACCAGGTATCACCAGTTTCAGCGCCTGGGGCAGCACAATCAGTCTCATGCTTTTCCAGTAACCAAGTCCCAAGGCATCAGCTGCTTCGTACTGCCCCCTGGGAATACCCTGAAGCCCCCCTCGCACCACTTCCGCCATATAGGCCGACTGAAAAAGCACAATTCCTATCAAGGCACGCAGCAACTTGTTAAAATTCATCCCTTCAGGAAGAAACAGCGGCAACATAACCGACCCCATAAACAGAACCGTAATCAATGGCACACCACGCCAAATTTCGATGAACGCCACACAAAGGGCACGCACAACAGGCATTTCTGAACGCCGTCCAAGCGCAAGAAGTATTCCAATGGGCAGTGAGACAGCAATACCTGTCCCGGCAATGATCAGGGTCAGCATAAGTCCTCCCCAAAGGCTGGTATCCACTGGAACAAGTCCTAAAACGCCTCCAACCAATAATATGTAAACAATAAGAGAATAGGTAAGAGCGATAACTGTAACTACCTGAAACTTCAAAGAAACACGTTTAAAATATAGTGTTACCAGCATTACTGCAAGAAGTATCACAGCAAGGTTCACACGCCACTGCTGGCCGGCAGGGTAGAAACCGTAAATAAATTGGTTGAAACGTACCGTTATAAAAACCCAGCAGGCTCCACCGCCGGTACAGTCCTGCCGGCTTGTTCCGGTCCAGTCGGCGTCAATAAATGCCCACTTTACAAGCGGAGGAACGACCAGGTATAGAAAATATACGGCCAGCAGAGTCAATACGGTACTCATGGGGGATGAAAACAAATTAAGGCGCAACCACTTATAACTATTTCGAATTCCAGGCATGGTTTATTATGAAACAGTTCATGGTATAGAGGCAAAAAAATATATAGGCCGTCCCTGCCTTTTATATACCTGAATTTAGACATAATGATTGATACTCAATAATTATGTCTCAATTCGGAATGGATTCTAAAGTTAGTACGTACTTAGACAGACAAGAATAAAAAGAACTGTATGGCTCATGAACCTAAAATGATTCTAAGATGAAAAAAAACATTAAACATTCTGAAAACAAAAAAAAATCTATAGATCTTGAGCTTGATTTCTACAGAAAAATAGGTGAAATAGACTTCACAAAGCCCAATATCAAATCCAAACTGGACAGTCTTATGGATACTGTTCTTCAATTGCTGGAAGCGGACTCCGCAACCCTGTACCTTCTTGATAAACCGAACAATGAGCTTGTATTCGAGGTGGTTAAAGGACCGGCCTATAAAAAGATAAAAGGGATAAGAATGCGCAGTGATCAGGGCATAGCCGGATACGTGGCAAATACCGGCAAACCCTACATAAGCGACGACCTTGATAAAGACAAGCAATGGTTAAGACTGAAGACAGGTTACGAACAGAGAAATATGATGGCTGTTCCGCTCAAGATAAAGAAAAATGTTATCGGTGTCATCGAGGTAATAAACAAAGCCAAAGGTGAGAATTTCACAAAAACCGACTTAAAGCTGCTGACATCCGTAGCAAACCATTTTTGCAGATTGATAGACAGAGTGAATCTCTGTAAGGAACTCAAGTATCGGTTTAAGCAGTTTTCAACGCTTAACGAAGTTGGCAACCTTTTGGTATCGAGCCTGGATCATAAAGTTATCGGGCGACTGGTCATAGAAGCCATAACCAAGCTTATGTATGCAGAGGCAGGTTCGCTTCTTCTTGTGGACAAAGAAAAAAATGAGCTTTATTTTGAAGTTGCAACCGGTAAAAAAGGCGAAGATGTAAAAGCTCTAAAGTTGAAAATGGGAGAAGGAATAGCCGGCTGGGTCGCAAAGCACGGCAAACCTCTGCTCATCCCTGATGTAACAAAAGACAGAAGGTTTCAGGCCAAAGTTGATGCTAAGGTTAAATTCGAAACTAAAAACATGGTCTGCGTGCCGGTTAAAATCAAGGGTAAAATCTTGGGTGTGATTCAGGCCATGCACAGAAAAACCGGCACGTTTAATAAGGATGACCTGGATTTATTTCAACTTTTTTCGAACCACGTCGCTATTGCTCTGGAAAATGCAAACCTTTACGAGGAAATACGGGAAACACTCTACGCCACTGTCGAAGCTCTGGCAGAGGCGATAGAAAAAAGAGATCCCTATACCGGAGGCCACACAAAGCGTGTCCTAAATTACAGCCTGGCGATTGCAAAACATCTTAATATATCTGAAGATTTATATGAAACGTTAAGGCTCTCGGCTATTCTGCACGATATCGGAAAAATAGCCATAGACGACAAGGTGCTAAGAAAAAATGCGTCTCTTGACGAAAATGAGTTCGAGATGATGAGAAACCATCCAATATTCGGTGCCGAAATACTAAAGCACGTAAAGATGTTGAAAGACATTATTCCCGGTATACTGCACCACCATGAAAGAATCGACGGGGATGGATACCCCATGAGGTTAAAAGAAAAACAGATTCCACTTATAGCCAGAATTATAGCTGTTGCAGACACATATGATGCAATGACATCATCCAGGCCTTACAGGGATAAACTAGGCCGGAAAATGGTTCTAAAGGAGTTAAAAAGATGTTCAGGCACACAATTTGATCCTGAAGTGGTAAAGGCATTCTTAACAGCTTATGATAATGGAGAAATTGATATGGCCAGAGATACTGCAAATAAGTCTGCCTAGCTTCTTTTCTTTGATCTTTCTATCATATCACCCACCTTCATGTCTTTTACGACTTTAGGGTATAGTATGCTGTAAAAAGTTGCCGTCAGCTACCCAGGGCTTCGTTGCTGAAGCTTCCCTGCGCCCACTTTATTGCATCAATATATATCTTAGGAAACTCATCTTCTGCTATGTTAAGTTCAGCACAGCACTCGGAGAATGCTTTCCAGTCAGCCTTTTCATGATTCAGAACTACATCTAGTATTTTCCGGTGCCAGTTGGTCTTACCAAGTAAAGCATCCTTTAAACCGGGCGCAATAGGCACATCCCTGAGAATATCGTCAAGAGGCCTGTCCATAATCGCGTCGATTAATGAAAACATTCCCATCAGGAAAAGATCCTGTGCCTGGTCCGGTTTTCCGGCTTTAGCGGCCAGGGCTTCACAAATATTTGCCCGGATAATCGCATGTACTACAAGTTCCACCGGTTTGTTATCAGCCATAGTGGCCAGCGCAATAAGGGTCGCCCATTTTCTTATCTCTTTCTCACCAAGAAGCATAAGGGCTTGCTGTATAGAATGTATTTGAAAACGTGTGCCGAAAAATGGCGAGTTAATATATCTCAACAACTTGTATGACATGGAAACGTCCTTTTTAACAATTGTTTCGAGCTGAACAAAATCCATGTCAGGCTTGTGAATTTCCTGTAGAACCTTCAGGTAATGAAGCTTGTAAGGTGAAACATCTCTGTTGGATATTATGACCGGCTTGCTGAAAAAGAACCCCTGAAAATACTCGTACCCAATAGACAGGGCCTTATCAAGAACTTCCTTTGTTTCCACCTTTTCGGCCAGAAATTTTATATCTTTGTGACCGAACTGCCTTACCAGATCTCTATTTCTATTCATGTCTGACTCGAGAAAATCAACCTTTATATAATCTGCAAGGTCTACAAAAGGACGATACTTGTCTTCGTAAACAAAATCGTCTAAGGCAAGAAGATATCCTGTCTTTTTCAGTTCCCTGCAAGCGGCGAGTACAGCATCGTCAGGCTCCACATTCTCAAGTATTTCTAGAACAGTCAGCTTTTGAGGAAGAAGGAGAGCGAATTCCTTAAGAAGCACATCTGCGGTAACGTTAATAAACGCCTTTTCACCACCGGTCAGGCTTTCCAAGTCGAACAAAAGAAAGCTATCGGCAATAACTTTGGACGAGGCATGGTCACGACTTGGATGGCTGAAGTAGTTATCCAGGCTGCTTCTAAACAGGAGTTCATATGCGCAGACTTTAAGGTTCTTGTCAAAGATAGGCTGTCTTGCTAAAAATACTTCCATTGGACATCTCCTTTTCATTAAAGAACATACAACGCTACTGCTCGTTTTTTTAACAATAGCTTCTTTATTCTTTGCCCTTCAAACTCAACTCAGAGAGATTTTCTCCCTTCACTACTATATCGGCAAGTTCACATGGAATAAAAGTATTGTAATCTATTAGATACTATGCTGTGTACTGCCTGATCCTGCATCCTAAATAAATAAAAGCAGACTATTGACTAATTGTTATCATGCATGGTAGCCTGTGCAGGAAGTTTCAGAAGTGTTTGTAACAGGTAAGGCTGCGAAGACTTTTAGCTTTGTACCCTTATACAGTATAGTCGGGTCGTTCTGGAACTTTAGTCTATAAGTAAGGAGGAATAGTAGAATGGCTGAAGGAACAGTTAAGTGGTTTAATGACTCGAAGGGTTTCGGCTTCATTGCAAGCGAGAATGGTCCCGATGTTTTTGTCCACCATACTGCCATCCAGGGTGACGGTTTTAAAACCCTTGCCGAGGGTGACAGAGTCAGCTTCGATACCGAGCAGGGCGACAAGGGCCCGAAAGCGGTTAATGTGGTTAAGTTGTAGGCAAAAAATGCATTCCTGAAATTTAAAAGATGCATAGGAAAAAGGTAGAACTAAAAAAACAGGCCCTGTTTCCAGGGCCTGTTTTTTTATAGCAAACGAAAAAATATCTTGAATTAGTTATTAAATATAGTTAAGCCTTATTTTATGTACCTGTTGACATATTTCCTCGATATTCTCCAAGAGAAATTCTTTTAAAATTTCTTTTTCTTCAGAAGAAAAAGAAATTTTTTCTTCAACAACACCGCCTATGTATTCACTTACATCCAGCCTTGATTGATGAAGGTTCGCCTCATTAAGATTTCTATGAACTTTACCATCCGTTGTTTGAAAACTCTCTACGGTTTTTATCTTACTTTCTTGTTTAGGCATTCTTCTTGCCTCCTTTTTACTTCCATTTATACCCACTGGCGGCATAGAAACCGTTAATCTACTTCTTATCGGCTTAGAAACAATACGCTGAAGTTTTCTATGGAAAGTAATAGTGATTCCTCCTAAACAGGTAAAGTTACGCTTTTTATACCCAAGTCGAGAAACTCACAACTCGACACCACGCATTAATAAAACAAGTAAAGCATTGTCAATAGCACGGCTAAAAACAGCACGGTCATACCAGCGCCGGCTTTTACGTAATCAACAGTCCTATAACCGCCGGGCCTCATTACCAAAGCATTAACCTGGTGCGTAGGAAGAATAAACGTATTCGAGGCCGAAAGAGCCACCACCATAGCGGTTAAACGCGGGTCGGCTCCTGCCGTAATAGCCATATTCATTGCAAGCGGCACCAGAAGAACCGTTGCACCCACATTAGAGACCACAAGCGTGAAGAACGATGCCATTACTCCTACAACCGCCAGAAATATTATTACCGGAACATCACCAAGCAGGTTCATGACTCCGGTTGCAATAAATGCCGCTGTTCCGGTTTTTTGAAACGCCAGGCCAAGCGGAATCAAGCCTCCAAGCAGAAACACCGTCATCCAGTCGACAGACTCATATGCTTCGTCAACCGACATGACCTTCGTTATAATCATGCCAAGAGCTCCGGTAAGAAGACATACGGACAGGGACAACTTCATGTCAGGATAGCCGATAGCCTTCATTAAGGGGTTAAAACCAAGAACAAGACCCAGAGCCACGGCAAGCCAGAGAAGGGCCAGCTTTGCTTTTTCCGCCCGCATTATCTCGCCTTTTATCTCGGTGGTAAAGGTGAATGTCTGTTTTCCCTTAAGCAGGTGAAATTTTTCCCATCTGCCGAATAACAGCAGTGCATCACCTGGATGCAACGTCTGATCGGATACTTCATTGAAAATACATTCACCCTTTCTGCAAAGCACAACCGGGTTCAGATCATAAGTTCTTCTAAACCTTATTTGTCTCAATGTCTTACCCACAAGCTCTGAACGAGGAGTAATTATTCCCTCAATTATTCCGGCATTGTTGGGAG
>JALUUO010000070.1 GCA_027021335.1 Nitrospirota bacterium | reverse complement strand
TCACGTGTCCGCTCCTCGACCACTTCTTCAAGGTGCTGAGAATACTTTTTCAGCTTGTTTTTCTCTTTGTCGAGGTCGTATTGGAGACTGAGCTCGTTTATGAGGCTCTTCTGGCTTAGGTATCTCAGGAGGAGCGTAATAAATATTATGGCTACAATAAGGCCGTTTGCAGAGATGAAATAGGACTTGTTTGAAATGTCGTCATAAGTGAGAATGGGTATAACATAGAATCCAAAAATCAAGAAGGATACCAGTATGGCTGTTTTGAGGTCCAGAGGGATGAGGCCGACAATGTAAACCACGGTTATGATTATACCGGCAAAATAAGGTGACGTATGTCCGCCAAACTTAGATATCATCAACGCCACCATTGATGACACCACGATTGCAGCCATCACGGTAGAAACATTTTGTAATAACAGGGAGACTCTTCTGCTGTTTATGAGGTAGATTAGAAAGACAAAGAAAGCCGTAACGACCCTGTATATAAGAAATGTTTTAAAATTGTTAGGTGTTGCAAAGTAATCGAGAAGACTCAGAATTAAAATGAACAGGGCACCTGAAAACAAGACGGTATTAGACCAGTGATAAAAGATCTTGGCAACATTTGAAGCAATGAATTCTTCTCGCTTTATGTTCAATGCTGAATAGTCTTTGAGGTTCTTTTTCGTCATGATTAGTTTTAGAGTAGGTTTTCTTGTCTCAGTATATGGGTGGCTGTATCATATCCCGTATAACAGACTCCCTGAACTCCAGTGGCGAGTGTCGTCCAATGGCCGGTGAGGTATAGCCGTTTTATGAAGGATTTCCTGATAAATGCAGGATCAAATGATTGCGAAATCAGCGGAGCCCAGCCGTAAGCCGCTCCCTTGTAATTAAGGGTGTATCGATGAAGGGTATGTGGAGTGGCATCTTCCAAGTGAATAACATGCCTCCTGAGGTTTGGAATTGTTTTTTCAATGGAAGTTAGTAAGTATTCTGACAGCCTTTTTCTGTTCTTGTCCCAGAATTCCTCTGTCTTGAAAGGAGCGTTAAATAACGCAACGATGGTTTTTCTGTCCGGAGAGACTCTGACGAGGTACATACCTGCATCCTCAAGATGTCCCAGGTTTATCCGATCGTAAATTTTATCCAGGTCATAGTATGGAAGATACCATATGTTTGATCCTCCGGTTGGAAGCTCTTTGAACGGCTTCACTCCGATGTAGAGGATGAAAAATGATAACGATGGGATCATGCTATCTAGTTTGTTTATGAGTTCCTTGTCGAGCATTTTTTTACCGATTAGGGTTTTAAAGGTTTGCCTGATGTCGCATGCCGAGATAACGTACTTTGAAGTGAGAGTCTCGTTGTTGTCCGTTTCAACTCCGGTAGCAGAACCATTCTGACACAGTATTTTTCTTACAAGCCTTCCATAAATTATCTCTCCCCTGTTTTGTTTGATGGTGTGGACAAGGACGTCAGGCAATGTTTGAATGCCCTCGTCGAAGTAATAGCCACCATCGATTAAAAACTCGCTGAACATTTTTGCGCCTAAAAAGGCATTCATTAATGACGGTGGTACCCCCCCACAGCTGAATATAGGTAGTGTAACAGAGCTGATTAACTTGTCATCGGCAAAGAAGGAACTCAAAAGAAACTTAAACGTTTTATCCTTTAATTTCATGAACTCAGTTTGGTCTGCGGAGTCGAGGAATTCAAAGTAGGCCCTAATGCCACGTTCCTCTTTAGGAAAAAGCTTTATCAACTCGAACATAGTCCTTTGGGTGTCATTCCAGAGGTTTATTTCAAAGTCGGGCGTAATGACGATGTTGGAAGGATCGGATCGCTTGACGTTGATCAAGGTGTCTATACCTAGGCCCGACAGTATCCTTCTAAGATTGCCGCCTTCCCTGTAACTCCCGAAAGAGTGGGCGGCGGCATCGAAGGTGAAGCCGTTCCGCTTGAAGGAGGTGCAGTAGCCGCCGGGTTTATGGTGCTGTTCGACTATAAGCACCTTCATCCCTGCC
>JALUUO010000069.1 GCA_027021335.1 Nitrospirota bacterium | reverse complement strand
CCACTCATTTCCGTAAAGGTTAAACCGGCCCGGCTGCTCGACCGAGTTCTGCTCTGAGTATCCAAGTAGATGCAGGTATTCAGCTAGGCTCTCACGGCTTATATTACTGCCTTTTTCGAGCTTAAGTGGAGCCGCGTAAAAACGTGATACGGGTCTTTGGCTGAGCTTTTCCAAGTTGTCGTATATATCGGCTGCCAGAAAACCTGTGTAAAGGCCGGCAATGATAACCACTACGGCAGAAATCCAAAACAGGATTCTTTTGGTACGTTTAAGCCATAATCCACCCCTGGATTTTCCTGTCTTCTTTTTGCGCTTTTGTCTGGACATTTTTTCCGGGTTTCCGGTGATGAATTTAAAAATATTTTCAGGCTATTTCAGTTTTTTAGTTTCTTTTAAACACAAGTAAAAAGTTAAGAAAGAGGGGGTATGGAACTGCAGGGACGCATTAAAACACGTCCCTACCTGTGTAGTTGTTGTGCTTCTAACTATTTTGACTAATTCCTTAAATAGAAGAAAGGTTTCTCCGCAAATTATACAGGTGCAGATTTAATTTTATTTTATTTTATAGCCGGCTCCAGCTACCGGATCAGGCCGTATTTTTTGAGTACATTTTTAAGTTTTGCCTTGTTCTCTTTAGTCATACGGCATAGAGGAAGACGGAATTCTTCCTTTATCATTCCCATCATGGCCAGCGCTGTTTTTACCGGAACCGGGTTGCTGTCTATAAACATTGCACCGTTTAGTTCCTCTAACATAAAGTGTATTTTGCGGGCCTCGTCAATATCTCCGGACTTTATTGCAGCCATCATCCTGCTGACAGCTCCTGGCATTACGTTTGCCACAACAGATATAACGCCTTTACCCCCAAGCATGCACATGGAAAAGGTTGTAAAATCATCACCGGAAATAATATTAAACTTTTTTGACTTCGAGCAGAGGCGTACAAGGTCACTGGTCTGCCGCATATCTCCGGTAGCTTCTTTTATCGCAACAATATTTTTTATACGGGCGAGCCTTGCCACAGTAGTGGGTGATATATTCGACGCTGTTCGGCCGGGCACGTTATAAAGGACCAGTGGAAACCCTTTAACCGATTCTGCAATCGCCTTGTAGTGCTGATAAATACCTTCCTGAGAGGGCTTGTTGTAATAAGGAGAAACAAGAAGAGCACCGTCTGCACCTACATCCATAGCTCGTTTTGTGATCATTATCGCTTCATCGGTCGAGTTTGCTCCTGTTCCGGCGATAACAGGCAACCTGCCTTTTACTGTTTTTACTGTAAGCTCAATTACTCTATGGTGTTCCTCGTAATCCAGGGTGGCGGATTCTCCGGTTGTACCACAGGGTACGATAGCGTTTGTTCCTTCCTTTATATGCCACTCTATCAGCTTTTTAAAGGCTGATTCATCGACTTTGTCTTTCTTAAACGGTGTAACAATAGCAACTATGGAACCTTCAAACATAGATATCACCTCTTTGTTTTTTATTATAATCCAGGCCGGGCAACCTGCTTGCTTGATCTGCTGTTAATATTGATCAGCCCAATATGGAACCAGGTAGGCTCAAAATCTTAGCAGATATCTTTGCATCTATCAATCTGGGCGTAACTAAATCTATAATAATATTAATTATACTTTTATTTTGAGTTCTGCGGTCTCGATAATTCCCTCAAAAACCTCTACCGCAGGTCCGGTCATAAAAACCCGATCATCTTTATTCCATCGGATCGTAAGATCTCCTCCCTTGAGATGTACAGTAATATCCCTGCCCGTCACTCCTTTTAAAGAGGCCGCAACTGCAGATGCACATGCCCCGGTACCACAGGCTAGAGTTTCGCCGGCCCCTCTTTCCCATACCCTCATTTTCAGTTCTCTCTCAGAAACAACCTCTATAAACTCAACGTTCGTTCGGTTTGGAAATAGCGGGTTGGTCTCCAAGGTGGAACCAATACGCTCGACCGGGAATTCTTCGACATCATCCACAAAAACAACAGCATGTGGATTGCCCATGGAAACACAAGTAACTTTGATCTCTTTTCCTTCTATTATTACCGGAAAGTCTATCACCCTGCCGTCAATATTTACCGGTATGTTTTTACCATCAAGCACCGGTTTTCCCATATCCACTTCCACGAGCTTTCCGTTACGTTTAGGGCGGATGATTCCGGCAGTTGTCTCGATATTTAAAATTTCATTACTCGAAATACCACGGTTCCATATATAGTTTGCAAAACACCTGATTCCGTTTCCGCACATCTCTACTTCGCTGCCGTCGGCGTTATATATGTTCATCTTGAAATCAGCCTGAGCCGAGTCCAGTAAAAGAAGCAGTTGATCGGCCCCTACTCCAAACCTCCGTCGGCAGAGCCTGCGTGCTGTATCACCGGCACTGCTGGGCGTGTTAAAAAATTTGTATGCCTGCGCATCTCTTCTGCAGTCGATAACAATGAAATCATTGCCTGCGCCATGCATTTTTGTAAAATGAATCTTCACGATATTTTGTACGATATTTTAACTTGTGGGATACTACCTGTCACCGGCTGTTTTCAGGAAGGCTGGTATACTGTCATGTCTGATTAGGTCAGCGTACGATTCACGTTTTCTGATGGTATAAAACTTGTTGCCTTTTACCAAAACCTCTGCCACACGGGGACGCGAGTTGTAGTTGGATGACATGGTAAAACCGTAAGCGCCTGCCGAGCGAACAGCCAGAAGCTCACCCTGTTTTACCCTGGTTAGCAGACGGTCCTTGGCAAGAAAGTCTCCTGATTCACATATAGGGCCAACGATATCTGCACTAATTTTGGTACGCCTCCTTTTAACAACCGGCTCGATTTTATGAAACGCTTCGTAAAGGCTGGGGCGTATAAGGTCGTTCATCCCGGCATCCACGATCACAAAATTCTTTAGCTCATTTTGTTTGAGATACAGTACCCGTGTAACCAGTATACCTGCGTTTCCCATTATGGAGCGTCCAGGCTCTGTGATCAGCGTGCATCCTGTCGGGCGTATTATAGAGATTAGATTGGCAAGCAATTCTGCGGGTTGCGGCGGAATCTCTTCGCCGTAACGGATACCGAGGCCTCCTCCGACATCAAGGTATTTAATATCAATGCCCTCGTGTTTCAGCTGATCTATAAAAGCCACGATTTTTTTTGCCGACTCCAGAAACGGGGCCAACTCGGTTAGTTGCGATCCTATATGCTTATGCACGCCCATGATTTTGACATTTTTCAAACGGCGTGCAAGCCTGTAGCCCTCCAGGGCTTCTTCAACCGGCATTCCGAATTTATACTTTTTCATACCGGTGGTGATATACGGATGTGTTCCGGCGTCGATATTCGGATTCACCCGGAGTGCAATCGGAGCTTTTCTGTTCATCAGCCCGGCCACGCGATCAATAGTTCGCAGCTCATCGCTGCTTTCCACGTTGAACATCAAAATGCCGGCCCTTATAGCGGCACGAATTTCTGTATCGGTTTTGCCGACACCGGCGTAGATGATTTTCCTGCCGGATATGCCGGCTTTCCTGGCCCTGTAGAGCTCGCCTCCGGAGACGATATCAGCGCCGACGCCTTCTTTGGCAAGTATTCTTAAAATAGCGCTGTTGGAGTTGGCTTTAAGAGCAAAACAGAAAATGCTTGGATATCCTGATAAGGCTTCCTTAACCGCATGTATATGACGCATAACAGTAGCGTAACTGTATACGTAAAAAGGTGTCCCGACTTTTTCCGCGATGGAGGAAATTTCTATATCCTCGGCATAGAGCTGACCTTGTTTGTATCTGAAGTAGTCCATAAAAAATAGCTGATTTTTAACACAGAAGCTACCTTAAAGTAAAGATTAAGGTTGTTTTAAAGAGATTTTTCATAAAAAATACGAAAGTTTACTTGACTACAAAGCCCTAAAAAAAAGATAATACACGATGGACTTCGAGGATGCTCTGAAACGCCTTGAAGAGGTGGTCGCACAAATGGAACGGGGTGACATGTCTCTTGACCGGTCACTTAAAGCCTTTGAGGAGGGCATGAAACTTTCGCGCTTTCTTGCCGCCAAGCTGGAAGAGGCCGAGGGTAAAGTCGAGATGTTATTAAAGGATAGCAAAGCAGGAGTACGGTATGTGCCCTTTGACGGCAGAAACGAAAGTGATGGATTTCAAGCAATACCTGAAGAGCCGGAAAAACAGGGTTGACGCATTTCTCGAGAAATACCTTTCTTCCATTGATGCGCCTTCCAGGCTGCTTGAAGCGATGAGATATTCCGTATTTGCCGGAGGCAAGCGTCTCAGGCCTATTCTGGCTATTGCCGCTTATGAAACATGCCATACAAAAACACCCTGCGAAGATGCCGCAGTTGTTCTGGGTGCGGCAATAGAGATGATTCATACGTACTCTCTTATACACGATGATCTGCCGGCCATGGATGACGACGATTTCCGCCGTGGCAGCCCTACAAACCACAAGGTTTTCGGAGATGCTGTGGCGATTCTTGCAGGGGATGCTCTTTTAACACAAGCGTTCGAACTTCTGTCGGACGACAAAATTTTAAGAGACATAGATCCGGACCGTAGAGGTAAAATAATCTCAGAGATTGCACGCAGCTCCGGCTCATCAGGCATGGTGGGCGGGCAGGTGGCTGATATCCTGTCAGAAGGAAGGAGTATTGACCGGCAGGCACTGGAAGATATACACCTGAGAAAGACATCAGCCCTGATATGTGCGTCAGTGGTTTCAGGGGCAATCCTGGCCGGTGCCGCCGCTGACAAAGTTTCCGCTATGGCGGTTTACGGCTCACGAATTGGTTTGGCTTTCCAGGTGGCGGACGATATACTTGATGTTACCGGCACCCAAGAGGAACTGGGGAAATCCACATCCGATGTTACCAGGGACAAAAAAACCTATCCGGCTCTCTACGGCATTGAGAATGCCCGCCGGAAAGCAGAGCGGCTGGCAGCCGAAGCCGTCGGCGCACTGGACTCTTTCGGCGAGCAAGCCTGGGGGCTTAGAACCATCGCCGACTATATCGTGGAGAGAAAGAACTAAAGCACGGGTGTATTGCAATACACCCGTGCTAAGATGTGGTATATATTATGTCGATTATTGAGAAGATCAACGATCCTGATGACTTGAAACCGCTTTCACTGGATGAACTCGGTCGCCTCGCCGATGAGGTGCGGGATCTGATAATAGAAAGGGTATCCTTAAACGGCGGACACCTTGCATCCAATCTGGGCTCGGTCGAGCTCACAATTGCGCTGCATCATGTGTTCGAGTCTCCCACAGACAGTATTATATGGGATGTAGGGCATCAGGCTTACGCCCACAAACTTCTTACCGGCCGCCGGGACCGTTTCGATACCATACGAAAAGAAGGCGGTCTCTCTGGTTTTCCGAAACGTTCGGAAAGCATACATGACCCTTTTGGAACAGGCCATAGTTCAACATCCATATCTGCTGCTTTGGGCATGATGGAAGGCAAGAGACGGGTTAATGCCCCGGGTGATGTGATTGCTGTTATTGGTGATGGCGCTTTGACTGCCGGTCTGGCGTTCGAGGGGTTGAATCACGCAGGGCATATAAAAAAGAAGCTCATAGTTGTGCTTAATGACAACGATATGTCGATATCTCCGAATGTGGGCGCCCTTTCCAGCTATCTTAAGCGTATGATGACGGGCACACTTTACAGTAAGCTGAAGCAGGAAACCAAGCACCTGCTCGAAGGAATACCTTCTGTGGGTGAGTCGATGATCCGCATTGCCCATAGAGCCAAGGGCACTGTTAAGGGGCTGGTTACACCGGGCATGCTGTTTGAAGAACTTGGCTTTGAATATGTGGGTCCTGTGGATGGGCACAGGATAGATGACCTGGTGCATACGTTTAAAAGGGTGCGCGGCTTCGATCGTCCCACGTTGATTCATGTTATAACCCAGAAGGGTAAAGGGTATGAGCCCGCGGAAAAGGAGCCCAGCCTTTTTCACGGGGTTGATCCGTTTGACACGGAAACAGGAGAGCCGAGCAGCAGAAAGGGAACTCCTGCGTACAGCCGTGTTTTTGGCGAGGCATTGTGCGAACTGGCCCGCAATGATAAAAGGGTGGTGGCTATAACCGCAGCCATGACGGAAGGCACAGGTCTTTACGAGTTTGCCAATGCATTTCCGCGCAGGTTTTACGATGTGGGCATTGCCGAGCCTCATGCTGTTACGTTTGCCGCCGGCCTTGCGGTTGAAGGACTTCTGCCGGTTGTTGCCATCTACTCTACATTTCTGCAGAGAGGCTACGATCAGGTGGTACACGATGTCTGTCTGCAGAACCTCCCAGTGGTTTTTGTGCTTGACCGGGCCGGGCTTGTAGGCGAGGACGGTCCGACGCATCATGGTGTATTCGACATGAGCTATTTAAGGCATATCCCAAACCTTATGATAATGGCGCCTAAGGACGAAAACGACCTGTGCAGAATGCTTAAGACGGCCCTGGAGCATAAAGGTCCCTCTGCCTTAAGGTTTCCACGTGGCCGGGCCAAGGGCGTGGAAATGGAAGATGAAATAACCTCTATTGCGGTCGGCACAGCCAAGGTGCTGCAGGAGGGTGATGACATTCTGATAATAGCTATTGGAAGCAGGGTAGGTTCTGCGCTTGAGGCTGCAAAGAAGCTTAAACAGCATAAAGGCATAAGTGCTACTGTTTTGGATGCCAGGTTTGTAAAACCCCTTGACAAAGACCTGATAGGATCTCTTGCCGGCAGAATTAAAACAGTGCTTACGGTTGAGGAAAATGCTCTGCAGGGTGGGTTTGGAAGTGCTGTTACTGAGTATCTTATAGATTGTGATATCGATGATTTGCGAATAAAGAGAATAGGCATTCCGGACCGTTTTATCGAGCAGGGGCGTCAAACATCGTTGATGGCCCTTCTTGGCCTAAATGCCGATGGAATAGCTGAAACAGCCGAAGCATTTCTAAAGAAGTCTGATGGACAAAGACAGATCACCGTCGGGTGATAAGGCCGGTCTTCCGACCGGCCCTGTATCTTCCCGGTCCTCCTTTGCAAATAAAAAGGTGCGTATAGACCTTTTAATGGTGGAGCGCGGGCTTGTTTGCAGCCGTCATAAGGCCCAGGCTCTGGTGATGAGCGGGCGTGTAGCTGTTGAGGGCCGGCGTGTGGAGAAGGCCGGAGCAACAGTGCCCGCAAAGGCATCGATTACAATTCAGCAAGATAACCCTTACGTAAGCCGAGGAGGCATTAAGCTGGCCGCGGCTCTTGACGCATTCAAGATCGATCCCACAGGTATGACAGCGATGGATATCGGCTCTTCAACAGGAGGATTCACCGACTGTCTGCTTAAACACGGTGCGGCCGGTGTGATTGCTGTGGATGTAGGATATG
This sequence comes from Nitrospirota bacterium, assembly GCA_027021335.1. Taxonomy (GTDB): domain Bacteria; phylum Nitrospirota; class Thermodesulfovibrionia; order SZUA-242; family SZUA-242; genus JALUUO01. Next base: position 30,000 of record JALUUO010000069.1, on the reverse strand, counting down.
GCCAGTTGGACTGGTCGCTTAGACAAGACCCCAGGGTCAGGCTGCTTGAGAAAACCAATATACGGTACTTGGAGTCAGAAGCCGTGGTGCGCGAGCCGGTTGATATCGTGGTTATCGATGTTTCCTTCATATCTCTTAAACTTGTTTTTCCAAAAATCCTTGAGTTTCTTTCCAGTACAGGTAAGCTTATAGCTCTGGTCAAGCCCCAGTTCGAGGTCGGAAAGGGAGAGGTCGGAAAAGGAGGAGTGGTGAGAGATCCCAAAAAACACGAGATGGTGATTGATAGTATCAGGGAGTTTGCCGAAAGCCTTGGACTACTGTCACGTGGCATAATATGTTCACCCATATCAGGTGCAAAAGGTAATATAGAATTTCTTATCTATTTTACAAGAAAGACGATATGACGGAAAAACTTAAGCAGATAGGTCTTGACCTTGGTTCAATTTCAGAGGATGCGCTAGATATCATACTTTGGGAAGGTGGTTTGGATTCCGCGTTTTTCTCAGACATATTTTTCGCAAACAGAAACAGGCCCGGGATTCTTAAGATGCTGCTTAACCATTACGGCACACCCGAAGAAATCAGGCAGGAGGCAAGCAAGCTGCTGAATCTTCCGGTGCCGGCCCAGACGGACCTTCAGGCGGTTAAAGAAGAGAAAGAGGCCAAGCCGAAGGAAGAGCGTAAGCAGACCCTGCTTCAGTGCATACAAAGTATGAATGTGGGACAGCGCATTCATCTTGCACTTAGAGGCGGAAGAGAAGTTAGGAACCTGCTTTTGAAAGACTCAAACAAAGAGGTTCTTAGAACGGTGATGTTAAATCCTAAGATTACGGAGAGCGAAGTGGAGCTTATTGCCGTAAACCGAAACACACCCGAAGAAATCCTGAGAATTATATCCAAGAATCGTGAATGGACAAGAAACTACTCTATTTTATTTGGGCTGGTTACAAATCCTAAAACTCCTCCTGGAGTTTCCGTTAGCTTTGTGTCGCGAATAAAAAAGTCGGACCTGTCCCGTCTTGAGAAAAACAAGAACATTCCGGATCTGGTTCGTGGGGCAGTCAAGCGTATCTTAAGCAAAAAGAGACACTGACCCGACCGGTAAGGCAGATTGATAAGGCGTGCGACATAAAGAAAAAAGATTCAACCTGAGGTGTATTCCCCCTGGCATGACGGTTCGTTCCACCATCAAAAAAGGGGTGGACTACCTGGAGACATCTTCTACAGAAACCCCGTTTCTTCTTCTGGATAGTGCTAAAATTCGGCAGAAGGCAAGGTTAATAGGTAGAAACATCAGTAAAGCGGAAGTTTTTTATGCTGTTAAGGCTAACTCTCATCCGGAAGTTCTTGCCCTTATCAATCAGTTGGGTCTGGGCTTTGAAGTAGCCTCGGAGGGAGAGCTCCGCCTGCTTCTAAAACTCGGAGTATCTCCGGGCCGTATAATATCCAGTAATCCTATCAAAACCTGTCTGTTTCTGCAGGAAGCAGGAGAAGCCGGTATCGGGTATTTCGCGTTTGATACACGTGATGAGGCGGATAGACTGACTTCATTCTGCCCCGGCTCGAATGTCTATGTACGGCTTTCCGTGCCTAACGAGGGAAGTCAGTGGCCGTTAAGTAAGAAGTTTGGCGTGGAATTGGAAGAGGCACGGGACCTGTTGCTTTACGCAGGAGAAGCCGGGCTTTCACCTGCAGGCCTGACCTTTCACGTGGGATCACAGTGCGCCAATCCTTACAACTGGGACGCTGCCCTGGATAAGGCCGCCCGCTTGTGGGAGATGGCGGCAAAAGCCGGTCTTAAGCTCAATCTGCTTAATATCGGGGGCGGATATCCCATCCACTACACAAAAGATGTTGTGGAGATCGAAACAATAGAGCGCAGGATAGACAGGCGTGTCAAAAATATTTTTCCACCGGAAATACGGATATTGCTTGAACCGGGCCGGGCGGTTATCGGCGACGCCGGCCTTTTTGTGACATCGGTGATAGGCAAGGCAAACCGTATAGGTGAGAACTGGATGTATTTGGACGTAGGTGTCTTTAACGGCCTGATGGAGAGCGTGGGTGGGATTCGCTACAGTTACCTTTCGGAAAGTGCAGGCCCTTTACGCAAATGGACGCTTGCGGGTCCTAGTTGCGATAGTTTCGATGTGATCGACCACGAGATCGAGCTGCCTGAACCCGAGATAGGTGATCATCTGATAATACTCGGCTGCGGCGCGTACACCACGTGCTACGCATCTGAGTTCAACGGCTTTTCGATTCCCAGGACCGTTCTGGTATGACATCCAAATACCTTTAGGTATAGTATGTCCCCAAGGAAATCAAATTTTTAAACAGCTTTTTTTGCTATATTATCAAGAATTCCGTTTATAAAAGATATTGATTCCATACTTGAGAACTTCTTGGCTATTTCTAAAGCTTCGTTAATGGAAACCGATGCTGGAATGTCATTGCGGTACAGCAGTTCGAAGGCCGCCAGCCTGAGCAGGCTGCGATCTACGTTGTTTATTCTTTCAAGTGTCCAGTGAGAAGATGAGTTGCGAATCTCGTTGTCTATACGTTCCAAATTGTCCCAGGTGCCTTTTACAAGTTCTTTGGCAAAGGAAATTACATCTTCGGTCGCTTGTATATCTTCCCAAAATTCATTAAAATCAGCCCAGTTTATGTTCTCACGTGTGATATCCAGGCGAAAGAGGAGCTGAAGAGCATACTGCCGGGCCTTTCTTCTGCGACTCATACGGATACTAAAACTACGAATTTATTTTTGTGCAAGCGCTTAAATCTTCTTAAGAAGACTGGCCATTTCTATGGCGGAAACAGCGGCATCAACACCCTTATTGCCGCTTTTGGTTCCTGCCCTCTCAATTGCTTGTTCAATAGAATCAGTGGTTAGTACACCAAAAGACATTGGCATGCCCGTCTCAAGAGAGACCGTAGCAACTCCTTTTGAAACCTCTGCGGCAACATAATCGAAATGCGGCGTAGCTCCACGAATTACGGCCCCAAGGCAGATAAGAGCATCATAGCCACCCTTATTTCCCAGTTTTTTAGCAACAAGTGGTATTTCGTAAGCGCCTGGAACCTTGTAAACATCAATGTCACTTTCGGCAGCGCCGTGCCGTATAAGCGCATCTATGGCTCCCTCCAGAAGCCTGCCATTAATAAAATCATTGAACCGGCTGACAATAATGCCGAACTTCAGTCCCTCTGCCTGAAGAGTTCCTTCTATAGTCTGCATTTGTTCCTCCAAAGTTGTAAGTTACACATTTTCAAGCATATGTCCCAGCTTCTTCTTTTTTGTGGAGAGATAACGTAAGTTTCCCTTGCAGGGATCCCCTTCGATCGAAACTCTCTTCTTCACCTTCAGCCCATAACCTTCTAGGCCGACGATCTTTCTGGGATTGTTTGTTAGTAGTTTGATCTTTTTAAGGCCGAGATTGACAAGGATTTGAGCCCCGATTCCGTAGTCCCGCAAGTCTGGTTTAAATCCAAGCTTTTCGTTTGCCTCAACCGTATCATATCCGGCATCCTGCAGTTCATAAGCTTTGAACTTGTTCGCAAGCCCGATTCCACGGCCTTCCTGGCGCATGTATAAGATCACACCACGGCCTTCTTTTGCCACAACCTTCATGGCCTTATGAAGCTGTTCTCCACAGTCGCAGCGTACTGAACCAAAAACATCTCCTGTCAGGCATTCCGAGTGGACCCTTACAAGAACATCATCACCATGGGTTATGTCACCCTTGATTAGGGCGACATGAGTATTATCATCAACCATGTTTTCGAAAGCGATTGCCCGGAATTCTCCGAAGCTGGTCGGAAGTTTTGCTTCGGCTACGCGGCGCACAAGGCTTTCATTTTTCATGCGGTATTCAATAAGGCTTTTTATAGTTACAATTTTCAAACCATGTTTTTCTGCAAATTTTGACAAGTCCGGCATTCTGGCCATTGTTCCGTCGTCATTCATGATTTCGCATATAATGCCGGAAGGATAGAGCCCTGCCAGACGGGCAAGATCCACAGAGCCTTCGGTCTGTCCGGCTCGCTGAAGCACACCGCCGGCTTTGGCCTTTAAAGGAAAGATATGTCCGGGCCGGGCCAGGTCAGACGGCGTGCTTTTCGGATCTATTGCAGTAAGAACGGTAGTCGCCCTGTCAGCCGCTGAAATGCCGGTGGTTACTCCCCGGGCCGCTTCGATAGAAACGGTAAAGGCTGTACCGAAAGACGAAGTGTTAACCTCTGACATCATCGGAAGATGCAGTTCTTTTACCCTCTCCGGTGTAAGGGAGAGGCAGATCAGGCCGCGACCGTACCTGGCCATGAAGTTTATAGCCTCCGGAGTCACCTTTTCGGCCGCCATGGTGAGGTCTCCCTCGTTTTCCCGATCCTCATCGTCCACCAGGATTACGATCTTTCCTTCCCGGATATCCTGTATAGCCTCTTCTATAGAGTTAACCTTGAATTTGCTTTTGCTTTTGCTCATCAGATAAAACCTTCCTCTTGCAGCAGCCCCATAAAAGCCCTGTTTTTATCAACGACCTGAGGCTCCATGAGACGTGCCACGTATTTACCAACCATGTCTGCTTCCAGGTTAACCCTGTCTCCAGGCCGTTTAAAGGCCATTGTTGTTTCCTTTGCCGTATGCGGTATTATTGCTACAGTAAAATCCGCCTCTCTAAGATCGACTATTGTAAGGCTTATTCCGTCAACCGTTACAGACCCTTTTTTTATCGAGACGGTCAATACATCACTAGGCGCCGAAATTCTGTAGAGGGTAAATTCACCAGCCGGTTCCACTGACTCTATGGTGCCGATTCCGTCTACGTGGCCTGAAACAATATGTCCTCCAAAACGGCTCGAGATTTTCATTGCCCGTTCGATATTGACTTTTTGACCGGGCTTAAGTTCTCCGAGGTTTGTGCTTTTTAGTGTCTCTGGAGAGACATCAAATGACAGAGCGCCTGCCGGATTTTCTCCGGTTACGGTCAGGCAGACGCCGTTTACAGCAATGCTTTCGCCTGTTACAACGTCTTTTGTGTCAAAGCCGGGGCTTATAGACAGCCTCCTGCCGCCACTTATGGAGCTGGTTGCCTTAACTGTGCCTAGAGCCTCTATAAGTCCTGTAAACACTAGCGAACCTCTTCCTCTCCGACCTGGATCTTAAAATTATATGTCTTAACAAGTCTACCGAAAAGGTAAACGTCGTGCCTCCACGATGCACGCATAAATATGTCACCTTTGTGTCGCCTTAAAACCTTAATATTTTTGGCTTTAATAGGGATGTTCAGGCTTGCGATCTGCTCCATTAACTTCTGCCTTAATTTGTCGGTGTTCATTACGGTAATATTGGCAATCTGCTCCATATCGTCTTTTAAAACGAGGTATTTATAGTAGGGAAGCCCAAAGCCTATAGCCGCGTAAATCGACAAACCGATGGTTAATAGGCAGATAATAGCTTTTACCCCACCTTCACCCCGGACATTATCATGCATTTTTTTACATGGCATGTTTTTTAATGAATAAGACTGCCAATTCGACTCCATCGAACACCTCCCCACCGGTTTGCCTTTCTATCCCAAGACCAGTAAAGAATCATAGCTTTGCCGCGTATAAGGTCACGATCGACAAAACCCCAGAACCGACTATCCAGGCTGTGATCTCTGTTGTCACCCATTACAAAATACTTTCCCTCAGGAACCACGAATGGGCCTAGGTTGTCCCGTTGATAATTAGGGTGTCCTTTCGGCACTATTTGTGGATCTTTGTGTATAGCGTATGGTTCATCCAGTAATACGTCGTTTCTATAGACCGCTTTGTTACGAATCTCTATTTTATCTCCGGGAACTCCTATAACCCGCTTTATAAAATCCCTGTTTAGACTTTCGGGGTACTTAAAGACAATCACATCACCATGTTCCGGATCACTTAAGCCGGGGGTATTTAACATGGTTCGTGATGTAAAAGGGAAGTCCACAGGGGTACCGAATACCATTTTGTTCACGAGTAGGTGGTCACCAATCTGAAGGGTTTCCAGCATGGAACCCGAAGGAATCTTAAATGCCTGTACAACAAACGTTCTGATTAAAAGAGCCAGAAGCAGGGCTGTTCCGATAGCTTCCAGGGTTTCCCGGAATCTGCTTTTATGTTTCTGCTTTAAGTTGTCAGCCAGTGCTCTAACCTCCTGGAGGCTTTATGTGTGAGCCTCTTTAGATAAATGGACATCTATAATAATATTGTATTTGTTCACCCCGGTTCAAGGGGCGCGGTATAACCTGAAGAATCGATATAACCCCAAAATTTATTCAATAAATTTTTATCCAGTTTTTTTCCTGCCATTTCCGTCATGATCTGTCGAACCGTACTCTCGCTCATTGGGCCTTTGTAGGACCGTCCGGACCTGAGCGCATCGTAGATGTCTGTTATTGCCAAGACCCGGCCTGCAGCCGGAATTTGGTCGCCGCTGACTCCCTTGGGGTAGCCACTGCCGTCCATGTTTTCATGGTGAGCGGCAATATATCTAACCACTTTCTCAAACCCTATGGGTGCAAGGATATGTTCTGCAATCTCTGGATGTTTCATGATCTTGTGGCGTTCTTCATCTGTAAGGGTATCCGGTTTAAGAAGCACATCGTCCCTTATACCTATCTTGCCGATATCATGCAGAACTCCGGCAAGATAGATATCATGAAGCTCTTCTGCGGGAAATTCCAGGAAAGAAGCAAACCCTTTAGCCAGTCCGGCTACTCGTTTTGAATGGTCCAGGGTTTCGGTATCACGGGCACCAAGCGTTTCGGTGAGGGCGGCTACTGCTGTACCGATTTTTTCCCTTTCGGCTTCGCGTTGGATCCGGTCTGCTTTTTCCCGGTAGCGGTTTTCAAGAGTTACCAGAACTCCGGAAACAGCAGCCAGTATAAGAAAACTTCCCATCTCGCCGATCTGGTTCATCCTTTCCATGTGAGCCGAGGGCCAATTCAGCCACATATGTATGCTGTAAACGGAGATAGCGGTAAAAGCGGTAATAAAAGCTCCGGAAATTCCAAACCAAACCGCGCTGGCAACAATAGGAATAAAATAGAGCTTTCGAAAAAAGATGTGCCATGCGTGTACGGTCGCCCCGTCGGTTCGTGTGGAAAAATGAAGAGTACTTACTATAACCAGGCCCATAAGGATTATAAGAAGTCTACGGGCTTTTGTAGGCATAATCAAAATCCCCCTGATCCAAGAATTGATGCTCCGGAGCCCGGCCTGAAAGCGGAAGTGATTGCGCCAAGGACGTAGAGGTGGGCGTCATGCACCGCTTTTTTCAATCTCTGTCCTATTGCGAGGCCGGCTGTGATAGCAGCCGAAAAGGCGCAGCCTGTCCCATGAAATTCGCCCTTTATTTTTTCCCCCCGAAAAAAGTCGTATTCACTGCCGTCAAGAAAAAAATCCACGGTTTCACTTTTTCTCCAGTGTCCTCCGGTTATAACTACACTTTCAGGCCCCATCTGTTTTAACCGTTTGGCTGCATCGATGAGTTCCGATTCTCCAGAGATTCTTAATCCCGTGAGCCTTTCCGCCTCCATAAGATTAGGTGTTATAACGCGTGCCATGGGAATAAGTCTGTCACGGAGCATTTTAAAGCCTTCGTTATCAATAAGCTCAGTACCGGATGAAGAAACGGATACAGGGTCAACCACCAGGTTGACCAGTTCATGTTTCTTGATCGATAAGATTAACTGATCAATGATTCCGGCATTATGCAACATACCGGTTTTAAGAGCGCCTGGTTTTATATCGGAAAGAAGAGTTTCAAGCTGATCTGCAAAAAAATCAGTCGGCACAGGATGAATCGTGGAAATAGAATGAGTTGATTGTGCCGTAAGCGCTGTTACAGCAGATAGTCCATGTATTCCAAATGCGGCAAATGTCTTTAGGTCGGCTTGTAGCCCGGCACCGCCGGTAGGATCGCTTCCGGCAATAGAAAGAGCTGTTTTCACCTTTTCAGAAACTTGAGTAAAAAAAGGTTGCAGTCGGTTAGACTAATTACTTGCCGGTCGTTATTCATTTTTGAGTGCCCGCTCTACGGTACGGATAGCACAGAATTCCCCGCACATACTGCAAACATCACTTTCAGATGGAGGTGTTTCCGCACGCCAGGCCTTAACTTTTTCAGGATCAAAACTTTGTGCTATCTGGCCTGACCAGTCAAGGTTCTTTCTCGCACGAGCCATTTTTTTATCCCTGTTGATTGCGCTTTTTATGCCTTTTGCAATATCAGCGGCATGAGCGGCAAGCTTCGAGGCAACTACCCCTTCTCGTACATCGTCAAGACTCGGAAGGCGGATATGTTCCGCAGGAGTTACATAACAGAGAAAATCAGCTCCGGCAGCAGCCGCGATTGCTCCGCCTATGGCTCCTGTAATATGGTCGTAGCCCATGCCGGAATCGGTTACCAGAGGCCCAAGCACATAAAAAGGCGCACCCTTGCAGATCTCTTTCTGAAGCCGTATGTTTAACTCGACCTGGTTCAAGGGCACATGACCCGGACCTTCGATTATTACCTGAACTCCCTGTTCGATTGCCCTGTCTCTTTGTTCGCCAAGTGTAAGAAGTTCTTCAAGCTGGCTTCTATCTGTGGCGTCTTCCAGACATCCGGGGCGCAATCCATCGCCTAGAGAAAGTGTCATATCATGCTTTTTAGCAATCTCAATAAGCCTGTCGAAATCCTCGTAAAGAGGGTTTTCCCTCCCGTTAAACACCATCCACTCAAGCAGAAATGATCCTCCACGGCTTACTATGTCCAAAACTCTACCTTCACTCTTAAGCCGTTCCACCGCCTTAAGAGTAAGTCCGGAATGCACGGTTACAAAATCAACGCCCTCTTCAGCATGTTCTTCTATCACACCGAAAAGGTCGTCAGCCGTCATGCCGGCTATGTTGCGGTTTTGTTGAACAGTGCGAACCACCGTCTCATAGATCGGAACCGTGCCGACGGCTATGGATGAGCGCTCCATTATCATCGCTCTTAGTTCACGTATGGGGCCGCCGGTCGAGAGATCCATAACAGCATCGGCTCCGTACTTGATAAGCAGGTCAAGCTTTGCTTTTTCCGCTTCAAACATTACGCTGTCTTTGGATGTACCGATGTTTGCATTAATTTTTGTCGAAAGCCCCCGCCCTATGCCGATTGGCCGGATTTTGTGCCTGTTGTTTATAGGAATAACCGAGAGGCCATCGGCAATGTCAGAGGCCAGTTGTTCGGCATTAACGCATTCACGTTCTGCAACAGCTCTGACCTCGTCTGTTATATCGCCTTTTTTTGCATGTTCTATTCTTGTCATATCTAATGTTTTAAGAGGTCTGTTTGTTTCTTTCTTTAAAAACAGGTTAAGGCGTTTGCAACCCCTTCAGAAACTGTTCTGTCCTTTCCTTAATGTTATCAGATGCGAGTATTCCCGATATCAGTGCTACTCCGTAACACCCGTATCGTTTTACCTCTTCCACCCGTTCGAGTTTGATTCCGCCCAGGGCAAAGACAGGAATGGGTATTTCCCGGACGACCTTACCCAGCAACTCAACTCCCACGGGTTTGCCGTAAGGCCGCTTTGACGGTGTATCGTAAATCGGCCCGAATGTTATGAAGTCAACGCCCTCTGCCGCTGCCAAGCGCGCTTCGGTCATGTTATGGGTGGAGGCCCCTATTAGAAAATTTCTTCCTGTCGCCCGTCGTATTGCGCTTGCCGGCATGCTTGTTGTGGTTAAGTGCAGACCATCTGCTTCAACCGCCAGGGCGATATCCAGGCGGTCGTTTATAAACAGCCTGGCGCCATAACGTGATGTGAGTGTACGCATCTTCTCGGCAAGCCGAAGAAGGTCCTTTGTTGTAGCGGTAAAATCCTTTTCTCTTAACTGAACCGCTTGCAGGCCGCCTTTAAGCGCTTGTTCCACTGCCGTCTCAACAGAGCAGCCTTCCGGCAGGAGTTTTCTATCTGTAATAAGGTAGAGACTAAATAGCCGATCGGCATCGTTACATTTACAGGAGCATTCCATCAAGAGGGCTTGAGGCGGTGGCATAGAGTTTTTTAGGAATTCGTCCGGCATTGAAGGCCAATCTTCCAGCTATCACTGCATGTTTCATCGCCTCCGCCATCGCTATCGGATTTTTTGCCCCGGCTATAGCGGTATTGATTAGTACCGCGTCGCAGCCAAGCTCCATGGCCACAGTAACGTCAGATGCCGTACCAACTCCGGCGTCAACGATTATCGGAGCCTTAATTGTTTCCAGAATAATTTTTATATTGTAGGGGTTTCTAATTCCCAGGCCAGACCCTATTGGTGCGGCAAGAGGCATAACCGCAGCAGCTCCGGCATCAAGCAGGCGTTGAGCCATGATGGGATCGTCATTTGTATAGGGAAGAACTATGAACCCTTCCTTTGCAAGGGTTTCCGTGGCCTCAAGTAATCCCAATACATCAGGAAAAAGAGTTTTTTCATCTCCGATTACTTCCAGTTTAATCAAGTCCGAAATTCCGGCCTCCCTTGCAAGGCGCGAGTAACGAAGAGCGTCTTTTACGTTATAGCATCCGGCTGTATTAGGTAGTATTTTTACTCGTTTAAGATCCAGGAAATCCAGTAGATTTTCTGAGGACCTGTCGGTGATATTTACTCTGCGCACCGCAACTGTCACCACATCAGTACCGGAAGCCTCCACTGCAAGAGCGGTCTCCTCGAAATCTTTGTATTTGCCTGTCCCAACCCAGAGACGGGACGAAAACTCAATATCACCTATTACCAATTTATTTTCTTCTTTCATCAAACAGAACCTCCGCCCACGAAATTTACAACTTCCACCTCATCTGCCTCATGAAGCACGTGGGTTTCATAAAATTTCTTTTTTATAATATTCAGGTTAACTTCGACTGCAACACGCTCTTCAGCTATACCTAAACTTGTAAGCAGATTTGAAACGGTAATATCATCAGGCGCTTCGATAAGCTTGCCGTTTAGTCTGATTTTCATAACGCTTTGATGCTTTGGTTTAAGTCACAATCAACTTGAACTTGTTTTATTAGGGAGCTTTTAAATAATAACAAGAGCGTTTGGCAGGTTGGAAAAGTATCGGCTCCGTTTCCTCCGCTGGTATTATCCAAGTCAGGTTCAAGGGGTCTTTCCGGTCCGCTTCTTTCCGGGAATTCTCAGGTCTTAAAACCTCCCCCACGGTAGCTGAATTTTAACACGTCATGAAGACGTTATGTCAACTTGTATCGCTGTATATTTTTTATTTTGACAGTATGAAAAACCTGAATAGGCGTTGTTTGGTTGACACTATTTATCTTTACTGTTTTAATAACAAAAGTCCTCTGTTACTGCTTGTTGCAAGGCTTCAGAGTTTGTGTATGGCTAAAATTCTACATATTGAAGACAATCCGGAGAACCTGCTTCTTGTGCGAAGGCTGCTTGAGTCAGCCGGACATACGGTGGTTGAGGCCCTGGACGGCCTGAGCGGAATACGAGCAGCCGGAGAAGATATTCCCGACCTGATCTTGATGGATATCAACCTGCCGGGACTTGACGGAAACGAAGCAACAACTATTATAAAAAGCACACCTGGTCTTCCAAATATACCCATAGTTGCTATTACCTCAAACGCTTTTCCAGGCTCAAGGGAGCGTTGCCTGGTGGCAGGCTGTGACGGCTACATTCCAAAACCGATTGATGTGGATACTTTCGTCTCCACTCTTAATGCTTACCTTGCCGGGTACAGGGACGATCTGCCGCTTGAGAAGAAAGCCCATTACCTCGGGGAATACAGCCGCGAACTTGCCGTATCCCTGGAAGAGCAGGCCTATGCCCGTCATTTTCTTGAGGGCATTATAATGCAGAGCCCTGTAAGCACTCTTATTACCGATAAAGATGGCGTCTGTGTTCTGCACAATAATGTCTATGCCAAGGTATTCAACGTGGAGCAGGAGAGATCTATAGGCGCGTATCGGATTTTTGATGACCCCCAGCTTCGTAAAAACGGGCGTCTTGATATCATACGCATGGTTTTCGAAGAAAATCACCAGGCTGAGTTTCAGACAAACTACTACATACCCGGCAAAGGCGAAAGAATAATTCGCTTCTCGGTCTTTCCGGTGCTGGACTCGTCTGGAATGTTGAAAAATACGGTTGTCCAGCATATGGATATAACCGATGAGATTAAGGCGGTTAAAGAGCAGGAAATACTTAGAAACCAGCTTTTTCAGGCACAGAAGATGGAGTCTATCGGAACCCTGGCCGGCGGAGTGGCTCACGATTACAACAACCTGCTTGTGGGTGTGCTGGGTGGTGCTGAGCTGTTGCTTAAGAACATGGATGTCAATGACAGCAAGTATAAACTTCTTTGTATCATACGGGACTCGGCTTTGAAGATGTCCGACCTGACAAAGAGCCTGCTGGCTTACGCTCAGGGTGGTAAGTTCCTGCCTGAAGAGATAGATATAAACCAGTTTGTAGAAGAAACACTGGCCTTCACCTCTCGTATAATCGACCGCCAGATAACAGTGACTTCAAACCTTCAGCCCGGCCTTCCCATGATAGTGGCAGACCGCGGACAGTTCCACCAGACGTTGATCAACATAATAATGAATGCGGCTGAAGCGACTGAAGGCAAGGGAGAGATTATTATCACAACCAAGCTTGCCGAATTCATTCCTGAGAGTTTTACTGATGCTGATCCTGATGGTGTCTACGTCTCCATTATTGTTCAGGATACCGGATGCGGCATGTCCCAGAGTGTTCTTGAAAAAGTATTCGAGCCTTTTTATTCCACCAAAGGAACCGGTCGTGGGCTTGGAATGGCGGCTATATACGGTATTACCAGGCAGCACAAAGCAATGATTCAGGCAAAAAGCGAGCCTAATATTGGAACCAAAATTGAGCTTATTTGGCCAACCAACATGCAGTTTCCGGTCGAAAAAACCTCAGAACCCCATCCCGGCGAAGGCCGCAAGCAACCCCAGCCTCCCACCGGCTCGATCCTTATTGTGGATGACGAAGAAGTGGTGCGTGAGGTGGCGACAGACATTCTCAGCGGTTCCGGCTATAGTGTTTTAATTGCCGAGGATGGTGATGATGCCATCGAAGCCGTTAAAGCAAATCCGGATATCAACCTTGTTATTCTCGATATTATTATGAAAAGAATGAACGGCAAGGAGACGTACGTGGAACTAAAAAAGCTCAAACCCGAGATAAAGGTTCTGGTCTCAAGCGGTTATGATGAGGACAGCCCGGTAAGGGATATTTTAGACATGGGGGCTGAAGGGTTTATTCAAAAACCTTACAACCTGGATGAACTTTTATCAAGGGTAAATAGTATTCTTGATAAGTCTTGAATATTTTTTGGCATTGTTGATCCTGCATACCTCTTTCTGCATAGATAATAACACTCCGACATCCTGAACATAAAAGACAAAAATCAAAAACTCTAAATATTCAACAAAGCCTGTTTTTTGCGCCTTCTGAAGATCGCTACCACAGCGACGGCTGTCGTTTATCGCTGCCGGTAATGCTGCTATCCTGCTTTTTTCTGTCCACAGGTTCAGGAGTCACCTGCTCAGGGATTACCTGTTCAGGAGTTCCCTGTTCAGGGGGCTTTGTTTCATCAGGTGGCGGTGAAGGGAAGGTTCCGGCCATCGCGTTGGAAATTATCTCCTTAACCTCGGAGGAGAAGTCTTTCCTGAGCATCCAGTCTAGAAAGCCACTGTCGCGTTCAACAACTTCCCTTAGCGGCTTACTCTTATGGGGGCCGAAGTTCAGACACGCTTCGCCGTCACACCAGATCATTTTGCCGAACCTGTCGACAAACAAAGGGTTTTTCTGGTCGCAGTACTTGTGCAGGTCTTCAACGGTTTCTGGAATATCACTGTAGCGGTCCAGTTGTGCCTTTAGAATATCTATAGTTGCCTCAACGTCTGCAAGTGCTGCGTGGGCATTATCGTGGCTTTTATTGCAGTAGTAGCGAAGAGCCGCTTCAAGGGTCCGCGGCTCTTTTTTGTGAAAAATAACCTGTGCGTCAACCAGGGATACGTTTTCAATAGGAAAGGCGATTCCGGCGCGTTTAAACTCCTCGATAAGCATAGGAACATCAAACCTAATGATATTGAATCCACCCAGGTCGCAGCCTTCAAGAAAGGATGCTATGTTGTGGGCTTCTTCACGAAATGCAGGTTTACCTTTTACATCTTCATCCGTAATGCCATGTATTTTGCTGGCAACTGCCGGGATTGGAATCTGGGGATTCAGACGTAACGACAAAGTGTTGCGGCTGCCGTCAGGAGATATTTTTACTATGGCTATTTCGACGATGCGATCGGTGAGCGGATCAACACCTGTAGTTTCCAGGTCGAAGAACGCTATCGGCCTATCGAATTTCAGGTTTTTCATCAGGCTTAGCATAGGGAAATAATATTTTTTTGTCAAACCGGCGGCAAGAAAAATCTTGACATGATTTGGGCTTAATGCTAACGTTCTTCTAATTCAGGCTAACGATTTAATTAATGGCGCAGTAAGCTTTCGAATAACTTTGATGAACAATATTTCATAAAAAAGGAGGATTAATTCTATGACAAAAGCAGAACTTATTGAAAAGATGGCTGCGGATGCAGATATTACAAAGGCGGCGGCCGGCAAGGCTTTAGACTCAATGACCGAAGGTCTGGGGGAGGCGCTTAAGAAAGATGAAAAGGTGACCCTGATAGGATTTGGCACGTTTTCGGTATCAAAAAGAGCTGCCAGAAAAGGTCGAAATCCACAGACCGGCGAGGAAATCGATATCAAGGCGTCAAAGGCCCCGAAATTTACACCAGGCAAGGCTTTTAAAGAAGCAATACAGTAGGGGGCACTCACACACAGAGGACTGCGCCCCGACCGCGTTATCTGTTTAACCTTACGTTTTTTGTTATGAGCATACACGAGCGCTATATGCAGCGCGCGCTTGCGCTTGCGGATAAAGCCAGAGGGAAAACCAGCCCGAATCCAATGGTTGGCGCCCTGCTGGTTAAGGGCGCAGAGGTGGTTGCGGAAGGGTATCATAAAAAAGCCGGAACCCCTCACGCAGAAGCTGTTGCCCTTGCTCGTGCCGGCGCCAGGGCGAAAGGGACGACGCTTTACGTAAACCTCGAACCCTGCTGTCATACGGATAAAAAAACACTGCCCTGCACCGATGGCATTATCCGGGCGGGAGTAAAAAGGGTTGTGGCCGCTATGAAAGACCCGAACCCCAAGGTCTCGGGCCGTGGGTTTCGTAAGCTTCGTGCGGCAGGAATAGATGTCATATCCGGAGTCCTGCGGCAGGAAGCGCTGGATTTAAACAGGGTTTTTATCCGCTTTATTACCACCGGACTACCATATGTTACCTTGAAGGTGGCTCAAAGTCTTGACGGAAAAATAGCTACGGCAAACGGCCGGTCCAAGTGGATTACAGGACCGGTATCACGCCGGATGGTTCACCGGTTGCGGTCAGAAAATCAGGCTGTATTGGTGGGTGCCGGTACGGTAAAAGCTGATGACCCCTCCTTGACCGCCCGGATTCGGTCCGGAAAAAACCCTATTCGCATAATAGTGGATGGTAAACTCGAAATTTCCTCCAACAGCAAGGTTCTTACGGACGGCCTTGCGCCTACCTGGATAGCTACGGTAAAGTCTCCAAAACGTGGACCTGTAAGCCCGGTACTTCAAAAAGCGGCCGAAATCCTTTATGTCGGAGGTAAAAACGGCAAGCTCGACATGAAGGAGCTTATGCGCGAGATAGGCAAAAGAGGTGTAAGTTCGGTATTAATCGAAGGCGGTTCCGGTATCAATGCAGCAGTGCTTAGGGCCGGGGTGATAAACAGGGTGATGTTCTTTATTGCTCCGAAAATAATCGGGGGACGAAACGCGATACCCTCTGTAGGCGGTCCGGGTATAAACCTTCTTGAGGAAGCCGCCAGGCTGGGATCAATGTCCGTTACGCATACGGGGGCTGATATACTTGTAGAGGCCGAACTTCTCGGGTAGCAGTCTCAGATGTTTTCAATATGTCTTTCCCGCTTTTTCCGCTTTCGCCTTAGGGTTATTGCGGTATTGTCCCTATTTTATCTGCTGCTTCTCTTTGTATCCCTCTCCAACGCATCATCTTTCAGGTGGAAGCTTGTTGCATATGACGATTCTGCAAAATACTTTATAAACATTGACCAGATAGAACATGGTAAAGATACTGTTTCGTTCTGGCTCAAAACAGAGCATGATTCCGGCAAGCTTACCTCTGTCCGGTACCGGATGTTTTGCAGGTACTTTGAGTTTCGTAAAGAGCGTGCAATGATATACGAAGACAAACGGACTTACAAAAAAGATTTTTCAATGTCTGAGCCGCGTTTTATTGATGAGAGCCCTATTATGCGTAAATGTTTCGAGTTGTTCTGCGGTGAAAAAGTCGAGGTCGGCGACTCAAACGGAAGACTTAAAGAGCAGGGTTGGATATACAGGCCTGAGGAAGGCAAAGAAGATGTCAAGGTAGGACGCTGGACCTACTGGTATGACAACGGTTTTAAAAGAGAGGAATTGTTCTTTAAAGACGGAAAAAAAGAAGGCACCTGGACTTTCTGGAGTCGTGATGGAAAGAAATGGAAGCAGCAGCACTACAAAAATGACGTTCTTGATGGTCTATGGATCACCTGGCATTCAAACGGTAAGAAAAGCATGGAACGAAGTTACGTAAACGGACGTCTTGACGGTAAATTCACACAGTGGAACAAACACGGAGAAATTATCCAGGAGAGCTGGTACAAGGACGGCAAACCGCTTAGGCCGCCAAAGCAGTGATGAGTCAAGGGCAGGTTAATTATATGGCTTGACCGCTTTTATATAGGCTGAAAACACTGCGTTTTCCACACCTTCACCAAAGTTCCAGTTCTTGATTATTTCGTCACTGTTTTTCTTGTTGATAAATATAATATTTTCAAATCCTGCTGTTTCCAAGTACTGCCTCATGGTCTCCACGGAGACCGCTCCGGTTATTCAACCGCTGTAGGCAGCCGGATCCGCTTTAATTTCCTGAGGAAGCTCCCCGCCTCTTAAAATATCTGAGATGGCAAGCCTGCCTCCAGGCTTAAGCGCTCTGTAGGAATCATTGAAAACCGCCTGCTTGTCGGTAGAAAGATTGATTACGCAGTTTGAGATGATCACGTCAACCGAATTATCGGCAACCGGCAGGTGCTCGATTTCTCCAAGTCTAAACTCAACATTCGGGACATTCAGATTTTCGGCATTGCTTCTTGCCTTACTTAACATCTCTGGCGTCATATCGATCCCGATTACACGGCCGGAATTTCCAGCAGCCATTGCGGCCAGAAAGGCATCAAACCCGGCACCGCTTCCAAGATCAAGAACAACCTCACCAGGTTTAATCTCGGCTATTGCCTGCGGATTTCCGCAACCCAGGCCGAGGTTCGCCTCACCCAGGCCAAGTTTAAGCTCCTCCTCGCTGTATCCAAGATGTTTGCCGGTTTCCAGCAGGCTTTCCATATCAGCCTCAGCGCCGCAGCAACTGGATGGCAGACAGCAGCTATCCAGCCCTTGGGCAACGGCAGCGTAATCTTTGCGAACCATATCTCTTAAGTCTAACGGTTTATTCTGCATCGCGTTTTACCTCGTGAGTTTCGGTTATTATAACAAATTGCTCTTATGACAACAGATATAAGCTATAAAGATTGCAAACACAAACACCTTGCTGCTCTCATGGAGCTGTTCATCCGCCTGGCGGAAAATAAGGATTTTCTTGACTCCTACCCCAGGGTGTCTTCACTTTTTTCTGGTGTAGACCGATTTAAAGATAGAAACGATCTCGACGGCCTGGAAGAGCGGCTTACCCGGATTTACTGCCGGATACATGAAAAGGATGTCAGGTATTCCGGCTCGGAGCTTAAAGAGCTTAAAAAAATGGATGGTTACTGGTGTTATGCCGGAGGACTTACACCGCTTCTTATGGCGGGAAGTTATATTACAAGTAAGACAAGGCTTGCGGATTATGGCGCAGGCAACGGTCTTCAGGGCCTTTTGCTTCAGTATCTGTACCGGCCCTGCAAGGTTGTCCAGATAGAACTCGGCAGCTACATGATGGAAAAAGGCCGGAAGCTGCAAGCAATGATGGAGATTCCAGGCGACAGGGTTGAGTGGATCAGGAAAAACATAATGGATGTTTCTCCGGCGGATTTCGACTTCATATATATTTACCGTCCTGTCCGCCCGGACGGCCAGGGCAGGTTGTTTTACGAACGCTTTGCCAGGCAGCTTGAGGCTGTGAATCATCCTTTAACTCTTTTTAGTGTGGCTGATTGCCTTAAGGATTTTTTGGTAAGCGGGACGTTCAGGGTTTTTTACGATGACGGTCACTTGCGCTGCTTTTCAAATGCCCAATACTTGAGAGATTCAAAAGTCAGGGATCAAGAGCCGGGGGTGACCTGAGTAAAAACTGTGTTTTTGTTGACAAAATAAGGCTGATAGTATAGAAAACATGATTATGTTAATGCGTTTGATTCTGGGGCTTATAATTTTTCTTTTACCTGCACAATTAATTTCGGCAAAAGAAAGAGAAGAAAAACCTAAGGCTTTTATAAAAACAGTAAAGTATACGTCCGAGGTTTTTTTTACTCGGGTTGAAGTCACTTTTGAAGGCGATCTGAGCTATTCAGCTCACAAGCTGAGAAACCCTAACAGGCTTTTCTTTGATCTTCCCTCAACCGGTTTATCTGATTCAATAAAACCTATATCGGTTGTCAACGACGGAATCCTGCAATCTATCCGTATCGGAGAGCATGCGGAAGATGTTGTACGCATTGTTTTTGATCTTGAAAGCATGGATAATTACAAGGTCAGCGGAGCTCCAGGCCGTTTTATCGTGGATATTTACGGTATAACAAAAAGTCTTAATCCGGAGCGGATTGCTGTAAAGCGACCTAATAAGCTCCTGCCGGTTTCGGTAAAGGCGCCGCCGCCCAGGTCGGTATTAAAAGTTGTTATTGACGCCGGGCATGGCGGAAGGGATTCCGGCGCAACCGGATGGAACGGCCTGAAGGAAAAAAACATCGCTTTGGATATTGCCAGGCGCCTTAAAAAAAACCTGGAAGAACGTCAGGGTATAAGTGTTATCCTGACTCGTAACAAAGACGTCTACATACCTTTATCCAGGCGTACGGAAATCGCCAATAAAGAGGATGCGGACCTTTTTGTCTCCATTCATGTAAATGCCGCTAAAAACCGTAAACTCCGTGGTATCGAAACATGGTTTTTAAACGCCACCAATAACAGAGAGTGGCAGGAAGTTGCTGATCGTGAAAACAAAATATCTAAAAGCGATTCAACCGGTGTGTCGGAACTGGATTTAATTCTTAAAGACCTAAGCAGGTTTCATAAAATAGAGGAGTCTATGAGCCTGGCTCATTTTGTTCATGACTCTACGATACACTCTTTAAAGAAGAGTTACGGAAACCTTTATGATCACGGTGTCAAGTGGGCTAAATTTCATGTTCTTGTGGGTGCAAGGATGCCTGCCGTTCTTCTTGAAGTGGGCTTTATAAGCAATGCCGAGGATGAGATGAGACTCCAGAACGAAAAATATCGGGCCGAAGTTTCTGAAGCCGTATCCGCAGGCATACTGGATTATCTGAGCTCCTCAAAAACGGCCCGCTTCTGGCTTAAACAGCGTCGTCTGGCCGCTTCTAAATGAGCAGTCTTCTGAAATTCGATATTATTATAAGAAACGGAAGTATTTTTGACGGAACAGGAAGCCGGCCGTTTACAGCCGACATGGGTCTGGCCGGGGACCGGATAGCAGCCATCGGAGACCTGGAGCAGGCTGTGGCTGATCAGGTGCTGGATATTAACAACCTTGCCGTCTGTCCTGGTTTTATAGATACCCACGCGCATTCGGAGTTTACGCTGCTTGCCGATCCGAGGGCTGCCGCAAAGATTCTCCAGGGTGTGACAACCGAGATAAATGGAAACTGCGGGCTCTCCGGAGGCCCGCTTTTGGGCGCCTACGCGGAAAGGCGTGAAGACGATCTAAAAGAGCTCGGCATACGTGAGCGCTGGCAGAGCCTGGAGGAGTACTTTTCTATCTTGGAAAGACGCTCTCCTGCGCTTAACTTTAAGACACTTGTAGGCCACGGAAATATAAGAGGCGCTGTTGTGGGATATGCCGACAGGCCGGCAACGGAAACCGAGTTGGCCCGGATGAAGAGTCTTCTTAGAACCGCTCTTTTTCAGGGAGCTTGTGGCCTGAGTACCGGTCTTATATATCCTCCAGGTGTCTACTCTGACCTGGACGAACTTGCGGACTTGGCTTCAGAGGTTGCTTTGAGCGGCGGAATTTATGCGACTCATATGCGCAGTGAAAGCGATGATGTGGTGCAGGCTGTAAGTGAGGCGCTTGAGATCGGGGCAAGGGGCTCTATTCCTGTACATATATCGCACCTTAAAACAGCAGGCAGAACCAACTGGAATAAGATCGATAAAATCTTCAGCCTGATGAGTAACTCTATATCCAAAGGGCATAAGGTGACCTGCGACAGGTATCCGTACGTGGCCGGCAGCACGGATCTTGACGCTCTTCTTCCCGCCTGGGTTTACGAGGGAGGCGCCGGGGCCGAGATGGACAGGCTTCGGAATGATGCTGTTGTTGAGCGTATCAGGAACGAAATGGGCACTGAGATTATGGGTGATGACTATTGGAAGGATGTACGTGTTTCCAGTGTCAGCAGAGATGAAAACATCTGGATGCAGGGTCTTGACATGCTTGCTGTTTCCAGAAGGCTTAATAAAAAACCGTTTGATGCCTATATTGAAGTCTTGCTTGATGAGAGGCTTCGTGCCGGAGGCATATTTTTCGGTATGAGCCAGGAAAACCTGAAGCGTATTTTAACTAAGAACTATACAATGGTCGGCTCTGATGCATCTGCCAGGTGCTTTGACGGCATTACAGCGTCAGGCCATCCGCATCCCAGGGCTTTTGGAACTTTTCCGAAGTTTTTGGGGTATTACTCCCGTGATCTTCAGCTTATGCCGTTTGCCGAGGCCGTACGTAAGATAACTTCTTTGCCGGCTGAGGTTTTTCGTATTCAGGGCCGTGGCCGTATTTATGAAGGTGCATATGCAGATCTTGTGATTGTTGATCCAGGTTCTGTTAAAGACAGGGCGACATTCGAAAAACCATTTTTACCTTCCGACGGGATACTGCATGTTTTTGTAAACGGTCTTCAGGTTGTAAAAAACGGATCCCTGACGGAAGTTCGTCCAGGACGTATTTTAAGGGGCTATACAGGCAATGCATGACAGGGCAAAGTCTTCTCTTATCGCTGTAATATTCCTGGTTTTTTTCTACCTGCTTTTTGAGATGCTCAAGCCTTTTTTTGACTCATTAATGTGGGCCCTGGTTTTTTCTGTGGTCTCATTTATTCCTCATGGCTGGCTGGTTAAACGCACCGAAAATGAAAACCTTGCCGCGGCTATTATGTTGATCGCAATTATGGTGGGCATTTTAATTCCGCTTTTCTTTCTTGTTCAGCTGCTTATTGTGGAACTGGGAGAAACTTATAGATGGATAGACAGCGAGTGGCCGAAAATTCGTGAACTGGATCCCTCTAATATACCGATCATATCAGGCCTATGGAAACAGCTTTCCAAGTATATGCCGACAGATGCCGATGTTCTGGGCACGAATCTTCTGCAGTATCTGAAAACCACCAGTAAAACTCTTGTGAATTACTTCTCGTTTGCGTTTGTGAACGTTCTTGGATTTGCGTTTAATTTTATAATCATGATTATTGCGCTCTTCTTTTTTCTCCGCGACGGCGACCGGATTTTAAAGAGTATAGCTACTGTGCTTCCGTTTAAACATTCTGAACGCATTAGACTGATAAGCCAGTTAAAGGATATGATAATAGCAACGCTTTACGGAGGCCTAAGCGTTGCGGTGGTGCAGGGGCTGATCGGCGGCACGGCTTTCTGGCTGCTTGGCATAAACGCGCCGGTGCTTTGGGGAACGGTTATGGCGTTTCTGGCTTTTGTTCCTGTACTTGGAGCCGGAATCATATGGGGGCCTGCCGTTATAGGATTTGCCGTTTACGGGCATCATGGCAAGGCGTTTATTCTTCTTTTTGTCGGAGTGTTTTTGATAAGTATGGTGGATTATGTATTAAGGCCGATAGTTATAGGAACCAGGACGAAGATGCACACGCTGGTGATATTTTTAAGCGTGCTTGGGGGATTGAGCCACTTTGGTTTTGTTGGTGTGATTGTCGGCCCGATGGTGGCTCTTACATGCATGGCCCTTATTAGTATATATGTGGATAACAAAAATCACTGACCGGGTATTTAGGCTGGAGGCTGCAGAACTGTATTGCAACACGGTCCTACGGCTTTAATAAAACAAAGTCTCCTGACGATCTTAGCACTTTTTCAGTCTATTCACCTAAAACAGAACAAGCCTTATGAAAAAACCGTTAATTCTTGTAACCAATGACGATGGTGTGCATGCGCCGGGCATTATCGCTCTTTCAAAAGCGATGAAGAGCCTTGAGGGGGCGGAAGTGGTTGTGGTTGCTCCTGACCGCGAACGTTCCGGGGTGGGACATGCCCTTACCATGCATAGGCCTCTCTACTGTGACGAGCTTCGGGAAGGGGTTTACAGTATAAACGGAACGCCGACCGACTGTGTGGTTATTGCAGTAAAGGAGATATTGCCCAGGCAGCCGGATCTCGTGATTTCCGGCATTAACCGCGGTGGAAACCTGGGGGATGACGTTACGTATTCCGGCACAGTGGCCGCAGCTCTTGAAGGCACTCTTTTGGGACTTCCTTCGATAGCTGTTTCGCTTGTGGCCGGTTCGCGTTTTCGTTATCACGATGCCGGAGAAGTGGCGGTTTATATCGCCAGGCTGGTACTTAAGCGAGGGCTGCCTGAAGACACGCTTCTTAATGTGAATGTGCCTAACAGGCCTTTTGGCGAGATTACCGGCGTGCGGATTACCTGCCAGGGAAAGCGCACCTATGATAACGCGATACAGGTGGTTGAAGATCCTCACGGCAGAACCCACTACTGGCAGGGCGGCGGTACTCCGGTATGGACGAAGGGGACCGAGACAGACATACATGCGGTTGGCGAGGGATATGTTTCGGTGACCCCTCTTCATCGTGACTTAACCAACTATGACGCACTGGGCATTATTGAGGATGGCTGGGCGGTCAAGGGGCTGCTTCCTTAGAAAAAAACATGCCTGAACTCACTCCTTTGATGAAGCAGTACTTTGAGATCAAGTCCGGTTGTAAAGACGCGATTTTATTCTTCCGTATGGGTGATTTCTACGAAATGTTTGGTGAAGATGCGGTTACCGCCTCGGCCATTCTCCAGATAACCCTCACATCACGTGATAAAAGCAAGGCTAACCCGGTTCCTATGTGCGGCATTCCCTATCATGCCTCTGAGAATTACCTGGCGAAGCTGATACAGGCCGGCAAGAAGGTTGCCATATGCGAGCAGGTGGAAGATCCCAAGCAGGCCAAGGGGCTTGTAAAGCGGGAGATTATCCGGGTGGTTACACCCGGAACCCATATGCCGGAAAATATGCCTTCTGACAAGGCCAACCGCTATCTGCTGAGCCTCTATCCC
This sequence comes from Nitrospirota bacterium, assembly GCA_027021335.1. GTDB lineage: Bacteria > Nitrospirota > Thermodesulfovibrionia > SZUA-242 > SZUA-242 > JALUUO01. Next base: position 6,332 of record JALUUO010000069.1, on the reverse strand, counting down.
AGGGACAAGATAACCGGTGTCGCCTTTGCCGACCTGACGACCGGAGAATTTGGCATCTACGAGACCACCGGCTCATGGGAGGATGAGATCTCAAAGCTGGAGCCGAGCGAAATCCTTATACCTGAAAGCACGGCGTCGGACAAGGCCTTGGTTAACGGTGTTTTGTCTGGATTTGTTGTTAGTTTCCTGGATGACCGGCATTATGATTATCCAAACGCGTACAAAACCCTTACAGAGCATTTCCGCCTGGATTCCCTGGCCGGATTTGGTTGCGAGGGTATGCTCATTGGCGTTTCGGCCGCAGGCAGTCTTCTTGCCTACTTGATAGAAACCCAGAGATCCAGCCTGGAGCATATCCGGTCGCTTCGTCCTGTGGAGAGGCACAGGTACATGGCTCTTGACTCGACTACTCAGCGCAACCTGGAGCTGGTAAAAAACCTTAACGATGGTTCTTCCATATCTTCGGCGGCCACGCTTTTTGGAGTTATGGATAGAACCCTGACCGCGATGGGCGGCAGGCTTCTTAAAAAATGGATTCTTCAGCCCCTGCTGGACCCGGATGAGATCAACGCCAGGCTCGACAGCGTTGAGTATCTTAAAGATGATCCGGAATCTCTTGATTCGCTCAGAAGTGATGGGCTTAAGGGTATGCCGGATCTGGAGCGGCTGGTCTCGAGAATCACACTTGGGCTTGGAAACGCCAGGGACCTCGTGGCTGTCAAGGAAGGCCTTGCCTCGATACCTTTTATAAAAGAGATGGTTTCGGGTGCTCTGGATAAAAAACTTTCAGATATCGCACGGCGTATGGATGACCTGGAGGATATTCGTGAACTGATAGGAAATACCATAAAAGATTCGCCTCCTGTCTCGCTTCGAGAGGGAGGGCTGATTCGTGACGGCTATAACTCCGACCTGGACGAGCTTCGGGGGCTGAGCTCGCACGGAAAGGACTACCTTGCCTCACTGGAGGCAAGGGAAAGGGAAGCCACGGGTATCACTGCTATGAAGATAGGGTATAACCGTGTTTTTGGATATTTTATCGAGGTCCCCAAGGCAAAGCAGGGTATGGTGCCTGAGCACTATATAAGAAAACAGACCCTTGTAGCGGCAGAGAGGTATATTACTGAAGAGCTGAAAACATATGAGAACAAGATCCTGGGTGCCGAGGAAAAGATAAAAGCGCTTGAATACGCGATATTTACGGATATAAGGGAGACGGTTGCTATGGCCGGAAGCCGTATACAAAGCACGGCTTCGGCAGTGGCTGCTATCGATGCCCTGGCATCGCTGGCTCATATTGCAAGGGGACGCCGCTACACAAGGCCTGTTGTCAACCTTGATGACCGGGTTCGTATTGATTCAGGCAGGCATCCGGTGATAGAGACTATAAGTACACCTGAAAATAAATCCGGGGGATTTACGCCTAACGATACTGAACTGGACGGCTCCGAAAGCCGGCTTTTGATTATTACAGGCCCGAACATGGCCGGTAAATCCACTTACATGCGCCAGGTGGCCCTGATTACACTCATGGCCCAGGCAGGCAGCTTTGTGCCTGCCGACGAGGCGGTTATAGGTGTTGTCGATAGAATTTTCACCCGGATCGGCGCCTCAGACATGCTGGTGAAAGGCCAGTCCACGTTCATGGTTGAGATGACGGAAACGGCGAATATTTTAAATAACGCCACAAGCCGCAGCCTGATAATCCTGGATGAGGTGGGCCGCGGCACGAGCACGTTTGATGGTATCAGCATAGCATGGGCAGTGGCGGAGCGTATTTGCCAGAAAATAAAGGCCCGTACTCTTTTTGCCACACACTACCATGAGCTTACCGAGATGGCGATGGTGATGGAGGGTGTAAAGAATTACAATATAGTTGTAAAGGAGTGGGGCGACGAGATTATTTTTCTAAGAAAAATCAAGGAAGGCCCGGCCGACAAAAGCTATGGAATACAGGTGGGGCGGCTTGCAGGGCTTCCTGACGGGGTTATCGGGCGGGCCAAGGAGATTCTTGACAACCTGGAAAAGGCTGAGTTAAACGAGGAGGGTCGTCCGAAGCTGGCTTATAAGGCCGATTCAGTGCCTGATGTAAACCGGCAGTTGGATCTTTTTGCTGCGAGCCCTGACCCTGTGCTGACCGAAATTCTCGACCTGGACCTTGCAAGGCTTACGCCTATAGAGGCGCTTAACAAGCTCTACGAGTTTCAAGGTCAGGTCAGGAGGAAGGGCCCTTAAAAAACCGGACGTTTTATTTTCTTCAACTTTCAATTATAAATATTTGCAGTCAAAGCTATTAGTTTTTTAAAAAGGCTTATTTGTTTTTCTTGACTTGTAAAAATGCAATAGTGTAAGTTAACAACCTTAAGCAGGAGTCAGGTTTTTTGCCTATTGTTTTTTCCTGGAGAATTCTTAGGAGATTCTTTAAATTCCTGTTTCCTGCCCCTAGCCTGAATTCCAAGCAGGCCCGGTTTTAACTCTTTAGCACGTTAACAGACGGGGGAAGCGCACAGGTTTTGCCCCCTACTATCTTTTTAAATGGAGGTCGATCATGAAACGCAGTAGTAGTAGTGGAATGTATCTAGTTTTATCCTGTTTTCTGTTTCTTGCAGTTTTCGGCTTGATGCCTGCCGGGGTTCATGCGGATGTGCAATGGAATCTTCAGTCCACGTTGAACATAGAACAAAAACCGCTTGATGTTGCTTCTTCGGCTGATGGTAAGTGGGTTTATATTCTGACCCCTGGTGAGGTTCTGCTGTATTCGCCTGCTAAAAAAGCTGTTGTTGACCAGATTCCCGTGGATCGTGGAGTTGACAGCATCACCGTCTCTCCTAAAGGCGACAGGCTTTTTCTGGCCAACGCAAGCGGGAAAACCCTTTCCGTAATTAACCTTAAGATTCTTTATCAGATTGATGTTAAAGGATCTCCGTTTCTTGGGCCGGCTGATGCTCCGGTTGTAATTGCGGTTTTTGAAGACTTTCAATGACCTTACTGTGCGCGGCTTGTGCCGTTACTTCAGCAGGTGCTGGAGCAATATCCTAATGAGGTCAAAGTTGTAGCCAAGAACTATCCTATTCGCAGTCATAAATTTGCGCGTGCTGCGGCTGTTGCCGCTCTGGCCGCCGGAGAGCAGGGAAAGTACTGGGAGTACCACGAAAAGATATTTGCAGACTATAGAAACCTGTCGGACCAGAAATTCCTGGACTTTGCCAGGGAACTCGGCCTTGATATGGAGGCCTTTGTCGCAAGCCTTAAAGACCCGAAACATCAGAGGGCTATTTCCAAGGATGTTAAGGATGCCTCTATGGTTGGGGTGACCGGAACTCCAACTATCTTTATAAATGGAATAAGGCTTAGAAATCGTTCCCTTGATGGATTTAAGGCCATAATAGATGCGGAACTGAGGAAGAAGAGATAATAATCTCTTAGCTCTGTTTTATTGTCGGAAAATTTTACACTTTTTTTGTTGTTTAACCTTTTAAATAAGCCAAAAACTGCCTAGAAACTAGGCAGTTTTTGGTAGCTTTTCTTGTAACTTGCTGTTTTTTAAATGAAATTAACAGGCAGGTTTTGATGTCGGAAAATTTTACACTTTTTTACTGTTTTTTTCTTGTAATGAGCTAAAAATTGCCTAATTATTAGGCTCTTTTTAAGGCTGTTTCTTGTAACATATTGTTTTATAAGTGAAAATAGTGCATGGCTCTTGGTGTTGGTAAAATTAACACTTTATGGGGGTGTAAAAGTTGTTGTCTTAAAAAATCTTTGTAATTTCAATTAGTTATAGATTTGGCATGGGTGTTGCTTGTTTTAGATTATGTATATTATCAGATCCTGACCTGTGTCCTGGGCGATTAATCAAACTCATTTCTTTATTGAAAGAACTTATGTGCTTGCTTTAGGATTTATGCCTTTTTAATGAAAAAACAACGGTTATTGATGATTATGCTACTACTTATTTTTACTCCGCATCCGGCAGGTGCCGCATTGACCAAAACGTCTTTTAAGAGTGTCTCGGCCAGAGTGGCTTACGATCAGCTTACAGCGGTTGGTTCGGCCGGAGTCATCTTCGATACCCGTACTGCTGATGAATACTATGGATGCGGGCGCCCCTGGAATGACTCCAGCAATGGTGTGTGTACTGATCCTGATGCATATAACGGTGTTCCGAAGTGGGTTGTAAGCGGCGTGCCTGATGCAGCCAGGCTGCCGTTTAATATCCCTTACTGGTATGCTGGTGTTAAAAGAGTTGTGCCTGGCCCGCCGGAGGACGAGACGCTGGTCAGGGTTCTTATCGAGGAGTTGCTTGCTGCAGGCACAATAGATTTTGATACGGAAATATACCTTATAAGCGGCACGGCTTACAGAAGTTATTATATGTCTGACTGGATGGACGATCAAACATTCTACAATGCCAGAACCGGGACCAGCGGATACTTTTCGAAGCTTTTTAATATTGATGCCGATGGCGCCCCGGATGGCGGTTTCGGCGGCATGTATGAGTGGAACACCACGGGGCTTCCCAGGTGGTCCAACTACGGAGATAAAACAATGCCGCCGCAGATCATCTCTTACGCTCCTGATAAGGATGGCTATACGGAAACATTTACTAACAAGGTCTCTTTCATCGTTTCCATTCTGGAGCCGACGCTGCCCGGCAATAGTGCAATAAGCTATGCCCCGGTTTTAAATACATGTATAGGCTCTGTATCCCTGCATGATTTAGCAACGGCAGATTTTTGTGACTCTGCTGATACCCCTCCAAATAATGTTGTAACCCACTATAAATTCAGTTTGACATTGCCTAACGGTGATTATTTATGGACATCAGGCGCTGAAAATTATCACGCTTCTCTTGGCACGCTCCAGCAGGCAAGCCCTAACGCAACATATGCCGGACATGACACCAGGAGTTTAACTGTGGATGTGGTTGATGACTGTGACGGGGGGATAGGCTTTAACGGCTTTAGCTGCCTGGATGACGGAGTTAAAAAAACAGGTCATCCAGGGGAAGAAACAACTAAAGAAACTATTAAGCCGTATAACACTCAGTAAAAATCAAGGGGAGCAGGCCGACGGTCCGCTCCCCTTGATTTTTTCATACTTACAATAATTAAAAGGCTGTAAAAAATTAATAAATACTCAGGGTTATTTTTATTGATGCTTAAATTCCTTAAAAGATGGTTATTTTTTGGTTCCGGCTCGTGCCGGATAAAATATATTTGGAAATAATTTAAATGGGAGGTAATTGTTAAATGAGTACAACAGGAAGGAAATCAACGGTATTATTTCTGGCGTTGTTTATGGCACTGGCAGGCCTGCTGCTGTTTACGGCGCAGGGGGTGCGTGCTACTGATCTGCCGGTAGGAAAGTATAGAACCGCGGCCGAAACACTTGCGGCGCTTACAGCCCCGGGCTCGACAGCCGTGATCTTTGACGTGCGTTCAGTGGATGAGCATAACGGGTGCCAGCCCCCTTGGCAGGGTGATGTTTGTCCTGACACCACACCGCCTAAAGGAACTCCGGCATGGGTGGTTGATGGGGTGGTTAAACTGCCGATCAACATACCATTCTGGATTTCCGCCAACTGGCCACAAGGCAATTCCCCTGAAAGTGCCAGGAGAACCCCTGAAGACCCGGATGAAGTTAAAGCGATTATCGAAAATCTTCTTGCGGCCGGTGTTATAGATTTTAATACCGAGATACATCTTCTCTGCCGCAGCGCTGTTAGAAGCCATCTTATGCTGCACTGGATAGAGGATCAAGGTCCGACCGGTTTCTATAACGCCAGGACCGATACGTATGGCAACTTCAGCAATCTTTTTGATATTGACAGTGATGGTATCGAGGGCAGTGTAAACAGCGATCTATCCACTTATGGCGGTATGAAGCTCTGGAATCAAATAGAAGTCGGTCCGTTATATACCGATTATAGCGGTGGCAGCGATGTTATGCCTCCCCAGGTCTTTTCTATAGCTCCTGCAGCCGGCGAGACAGTGGCCAGCACAAGTGTAAACTTTTCGGTCGGTGTTCTTGAGCCGACTCCAAGCCCGCTCTTTAATAGTAGTAGTGGTGAGTACCCTGCGGTAACCGATGTTTCTTTATACATAGACGGCAGCCTTGTTGATTCTGATCCTAATGACACCGTAAGCGGAGATATCTGGACTGTTTACTCATTCCCCCAGACACTTGGATTTGCTGCTTACACCTGGGAAGCAAGCGCTACAAACAGTGCCGGAACCTCCTGGAGTCCGCATGCTCTTGATGCAGGCCTTGACAGCAGAACACTGACTGTTGATCCGGATGCCGTTGTTCCGCACCGCACAGCGGCCGAAACA
>JALUUO010000068.1 GCA_027021335.1 Nitrospirota bacterium | reverse complement strand
TGGTCATTTCTTTTGCTTTTCTGACGATGTCTTTTCTGACATAAAAAGAAACTGTTTTTCCTTCAACCTTGGTAGTAAGGTTATGCCCGGCCATTGAAGGGGACTTTCCAACACTCCCAATGAGCAGGTCGAGGTTTGCCGTAATATCCTCCTTGAGGCGCGCCTGACGTTTTTTTAATAAATCGATTCGTTTCATATTGCCTCCACGTAATAAGAGTATTAGTACTCTTATTATAATAATAAAAAAATACAGATATGTCAATATCTGTTTCGGTTTCTTTGTCAGTATCGTAAAAACAGCCTTCTAAAGCACTAAACTGTTAGTTCCAATTTTTCCTCTTGTGCTTAATTAACTTCTGATAGTCCTTCAAATGCTGTGTTTGTTTTTGGCTAATCATCAGGTGGTGTCGGGAAATTTTACATTTTTTCTGGATGACACCTCTGAAACTCGCCCAAAACTGCCTGCTTTTTAAGCATTTTCTTAGAGATATTTCCCGTAACATATTGACAATAAAGGGTCTTTAGCTCAATGACAGGTGGTGTCGGAAAATTTTGCACCTTCTCATTTGTCCAAATTAGCCATTTCTAAAAAACCTTGTTATTTCAATAGGTTATAAATTTGGTATGGGTGTTGCTTATAATAGGGGAGTTAGTTACGCTTTTTTACTAGCCACAGACGAACACAGACAAACACGGGATGTTAAAGTCATAAAAAGGCTTCATCTCCATATGCCCGATGGGGATAAACAAGCGAGGCTTAAAAATTAGATACCTCGTAGTGTAGTAATTGAAGAAACGAATACCGTATTTTCCGCCTATTTGCCGGGCCTCGACGGGTGTATAGTGTATAGCAACCGGAAGCACAAAGGAAGGAATAGAAAAAATATGAGAGAGGCTATGGAGTTCCATTTAGAAGGCATGCGCCTGGAAAAGCAAGAAACTCCAAAACTTCATTCCTATTCCAGCTACGTCGAAGTCATGGCCTGACGTTGTTTGCCTTTTTGGGGCTACGACGAAGAATTAAACTTTTTGGGCCTGTTTGGGGTGATAGTTTTTCTCTATCTGTTCAAAAATTTCCGTTAATATGCGATAGCACATTTTGATATCATCTGCCTTTTTTGTTTTGAGTAAGGCAAGCAGTTTTGTGCTTTCTTTTTCAAATGCAATAAATGAGGTAAGCTGAAAAAAGTGGACACCAAAGTTTTGTTTTTATAAATCACATAACGGAGGTGTCGGTATGAAGAGAATACCGACGGGGAAGAAACAGAGAGTGAAGTATGGAGCTTTACTACTGAATAACTTGTTGCAAACTGAGGGCCGGATGGATCAATAAATTATACTGTTGGAGTTTAAAAAATAGAAAGATAGAAAGGGGGAGAAGACTAATGAAACTTAAGTCAATTATTTTATTAGGTGTATTGATTTCATCTCTATTTCACTTGCTGGCAACTGAGCCAGCCTATTCAGCGACACCAACTGTTACATCCGTCACTCCGTCGACAGGTCCAACGGATTTACCCACCAGTGTTACGATTAAAGGCACAAATTTTGAACCAGGCGCAAGGGTGAGCTTGATAAACGGCGGGCCTTTTCTTGCCGGATCTTACGTAACTGACCGCGCAAGCGATGTATATGTTTCGGGCAACTATGCATATGTGGTTGATGGAAAAGCAGGCCTGAAGATAATTGATATTAGCGATCCTGCATCACCGGTTCTGGTCGGTTCTTATGAAACTCCGGGCAAGGCACACGCAGTTTATGTGTCAGGCTATTATGCATATGTATCCGTAAATTACCCCTGGTTAGGTTTGCTGGTAATAGATATCAGCAATTCATCAACACCAACTCTGGCAGGCAAGATTCCGTTAGACAGGTACACGGTCAGCATGCATATATCCGGCAACTACATCTATCTGATTGACTCCTATTACTTCCAGATTATAAATATCAGTGAGCCTGTAGCGCCGGAACTAGTTGTCTCTCTTAACCTTGGATTTATGGACATTATGTTGCTAGACCTGTATGCATCAGATGGTTATGCATATGTAACTATGAAAGATTACAGCAATGTAAATTCATCGATTGTATTTTTGATAGATGTCAGTGACCCTACATCGCCTGTCGTGGTTAGCTCCATCAATGTTCCACTTGTGGTATCTAGCGTTTATGTATCTGGTGATTATCTTTATTTTGCTGGTGCATCAGGGTTGCAGGTTGTAGATGCAAGCGATCCAACAGTGCCTACACTTGCTGGTTTTATAGATGTAAGCGATCCAAGAGGGCGTGAAGATCCCTATACTGGTGTCTACGGCCACCCTCCTGTTTTGCCGCCCGACATGTATATCTCAGACGATTATGCATATATCGTTAAAGAGTCAGGATTGCGAATAATTGATATCAACGATCCAGCAGCACCTGTGCTTGTCAGTTATTATGAAGTTCCAGGCACAGTATATGACGCAGCGCTATCAGTGCATGTATTAGATGATTATGCCTATCTTATCGGGAAAGGATTCCAGGTGATCAATGTCAAAAATCTCAGGACTCGGATGTCTGCTGGCCAAATCGACATAACTGTCTGGGACGCCCCAGCCAAAATGCTCAGCGTGCGTGCAATAGGCGATTATGCTTATGTGAGTGTTGCGGATGTCGAATATTGGGACAACCACGATTTTTTAGGTTTATTTGTGATAGACGTTAGTAATCCCGCATCACCAACACTGCAAAATTCAGAATGGGGTTACACATGGCCATTGTATCCATCATACCCGGATATAGCTGGCATGTATGCATCTGCAACTGATCTTTATGTTGCCGATATGTCAGGATTCAGCTGGATAAAAACCAGTGACCCCACAGCTCTTGCAGGAGGAGGTAAAGTCACCAGCGGCCGCTTCTACGAAGCAAGGGGAGTCTATGTATCAGGTGATTATGCTTATGTGACGTATTTTAAGAGGAGCTATGATGAAGGTCCTTCCAAAGCATGGCTATGGGTGATAAATATCAGTGATTCAATATCCTCCACAGACGAACGAGTTGTCAGCAAGCTTCGAATTCAGGGATCTGCAAACGATGTATATACATCAGGCGATTATGCTTATGTGGCGTCTGGTGGAGCCGGACTTCTGGTTATAGATATAAGTGATCCCACCGATCCTTTTTTTGTCACGAAATATGATACTCCAGGCGGAGCAAGGGGGGTGCATGTATCAGGCTCTTATGCATATCTGGCTGACGGCAAAGCAGGTCTTTTGGTTATAGATATCAGCGACCCAACAGAACCTGAACTTGTCAACTCGTATCACACTCCAGGAGCTGCAAACGGCATATATGTATCAGACAATTATGCTTATTTAGCTTCTGGTAGCGCAGGGCTGCAAGTGATAGATGTCAATATCCCTACTGCACCTTTTCTCGCTAACTCCATTGATACGCCTGGCATTGCATACGGAGTTCATGCTTCAGGCAATTACGTCTATCTGGCTAATGGGTTTGCAGGATTGTTTGTGATGGATATCAATAATCCTGTTACGAATGTGGTTGTGGCAGACTCATCAACAATAACTGCCACGTTTCCGGAAGGGTTTCCGGAAGGGCCTTATCATATTCTGGTTACAAATCCTGGTGGACAGACAGAGGAAACATATTTATACAATGCATTCAAGATTGGTCCTCCTGCTCCAGACATTACAGTAACAGATTCAGTTTTTCCATTTGATAACCTTCAAATTCCATTTGGTAATGTCTTACATAAAATGCATAGAAACAGATTTATCCAGATGGTATCAATAGCAAATGACGGCAGTGCTGACTTGAATATCGGTACAATAGCCCAAGCAGATACCATCGATGCACCATTCAGCATAACGGCAGACGGCTGCTCAAACCAGACACTGACTCCATCTGCAAGCTGCCGTCTTACAATACGATTTAAACCAACAGTGCCTGGTTCATTCAGCGATACATTTGATATTCCATCCAACGATCCTGATGAAAATTCCGTAACAATAAGTGTAAGCGGCAGTAAAAGACGAAAAATGATGAAACACAGATAGCTGTGAATTTTCGTAACAATGGGCCCCATTGTTCTATTTCAGCCGACGGCTCACCGTAGCAGAATCACGCAAGTGTTTTCCGGAACGTCCGCAAAACATCCTTCTTGACATGCCTTGTTTTTAGTGGTAGCCTGTAAATATCATGGGTAAGAAACGTGTCATAGAAGATAAAATCAACCGACTGCTGGTAATGTTTCCGGTGGTAGCCATTGTCGGCCCCAGGCAATGCGGCAAATCCACCCTTGTGAAGCAGTTGCGGCCTGACTGGAAATATTATGACCTTGAAAGCCCGGATGATTATCAGCTTATCTCCAGTGACCCTGTCGCCTTTTTCTCTCTCAATACAGAAAATGTAATTATTGATGAGGCACAGCAGTACCCGGAACTTTTCAGAGTTCTCAGAGGGGTGATTGATAGTAACCGAAAGAAAAAAGGACGGTTTATATTAACCGGTTCAAGCTCGCCAGATATCGTCAAGGGGATAACCGAGAGTCTTGCCGGCCGCATTGCGACAATGGAAATGTGGCCGTTTAAACAGTCTGAATATTACGAAAAAGGACTCCCCGACATATACGAGTTACTGGTAGATGGCACAGTAAAGCCAAATGATTTTCTGCAGCTTCAACCCTTACTGCATATGGATCAGGCAATGCATGTCTGGTTCAAAGGGGGCTTTCCTGAGCCGCTCATTGAAAGTGAAAAAAACACGGATTTTTATCTCCAGTGGATGGAACATTATATAATGAACTATGTCGGCAGGGACATCCGGATGCTCTTTCCCCGTCTCCAGATTCATAGTTTCAGAAGATTTCTCACCTTACTTGCCCAATTTTCAGGTCATCAGCTGAATATGAGTGACATGGCCAGGGCTCTTGAAATCAGCGTTTCAACGATCAAGGATTATCTTGATATTATTCACCAGACATTTTTATGGAGAAACCTGGAGCCCTATACAAAAAATAAACTCAAGAAGGCGCAAAAAGCTAAAAAAGGTTTTTTCAGAGACCAGGGACTGCTGCATAACTTCCTGAAGATTAATGACCTGGATTTCCTGCTTATTCATCCAATAGCAGGGTGCTCTTTTGAAAGCTTTGTCATTGAAGAGATTATACGTGGGCTACAGGCTACAATGGCCACTCAGCTGGAGTTCAATTACTATCGAACAATCGATAAATCCGAGATAGACTTTGTCATAGATAGTAGCTCTGGTCCTATACCCATAGAAATCAAGCTCAATTCTATGGTGAATAGAACGGGGTTGCGTGGTCTGAAAAATTTCCTTGATGACACAAAGACAAATTATGCAATCCTTATCAACAGGGGTAAAAGAATCGAACTTCTCTCAGAGAAAATTATCCAGATACCTGTAAATTATATTTAACAATGGGGCCCCCTGTGTCAGGATAGATGTCCGGTAAATTGAGTCAAATACATTAACCCTATAGGGAGCGGAAAGTGAAGATACAATGCCTATGTTATCCAAACCAGCAAAAACCAACAGGGTCAGACCCTGCTTCCTTGTGTGAGCATTTTGTGACAAATATAGAAGACAAATTGAGACGCATTCTTCATCCACAAAAAGCCAGGCCCAAAGAAAGACGGCTGAATTAGGTCTTGTGTCCCCGGAATATCGAGTAAATAGCTGATATGGTTGACAATTGTCAAGAGGCCAAACAACTCCCCGCCCACTTTTGGTTCAGTAGGTTCTCTTGTAACATGTTCAGTTCACTGCCAGAGACGGGATCATTATGTTACGACGGTAGATTTCTCTGATATTCACGGGTTGGTTACCGCATGACTTGGCTTCGTCGTGGAGCTGCCCTGGTCTCAAAACGGGAGTTCAGCAAATGCTTATCCCTGAGCGATTTCTGGGGTTCTCCATACCGTGATCGCGCCCCTGGCACTTAGCTGAAAATGTCGATGTAGTTAAAGTCGTTAATTACCTCCTGTTGTTTTTAATTCAATCAATCATGGTTGCGTAGCGGAGAGATCCTTCACCCACCTCGTAGCGAAGCAACTCCTTGTCTTTTTATGCAACCTGCGGTATCTTGTTCGACCTAGAGACTCTCGAGAGGTCTTTGGAAATAGCCCACATAAAAGCGATCAACTCTCTGGCAATGGCCGTAACAACAAAATAAGGATTAGTCCTGAGTCGAACGAAGTGAGTGCTCAGGACTAATCCCTGGTTTAAGAAGCCGCGGTTGCTATAGGGGAAAAGGTAGGAAGGGTGGAGAAACTTAATATGGTATAAATTTGAGGGGCACAGGGTCACCCATTAAAAGGACCTTTGTCAAGCACAAAGTTCTCCCTGGCGGAAAAAGCATGATGTTTTTCCGTTATTTTCTGCCATAAAGTCTATATCCGGTTCTTTTCGCACCCGTTATTTCTTTGGTTAAGGTTGCAAAATAGTTTAATGTACTATTTCGTACCAGTCACCCATCAGGATTAAGGCCGGCAAGAGACTTTCTTGGTAAATTACCAAGTGTTACACCGGTTCTCTGGAGGGGACGGAGAGATATTTCATCCCTCTTGGAGTCTCCGGAATAGAACCGGGCTGCCATCTTACAGGCCCTTGGCATCACATGATGCCCCAGAAAACAATCGGTCCCATACCATGTCCAATTATTATGCACAGACATTTATGGCTCAAAGGCCAACCCTTTTGCAGCTCATGGCATAGGCGAAATAGTGGGGCAGAAAATAATGAATAGCTGGATCAGGTATGTATTAAGGTAGTATATGGCAGATGAAAAAAAGATAGTTATCATTGCAGGGCCTAATGGTGCCGGCAAGACGACCTTTGCCCGTGAATTTCTTCCAAAAGAGGCAGGCTGTCCTCTTTTCGTAAATGCAGATATGATAGCTGAAGAAATTTCCCCCTTTATTCCGGAAGAGCCCGATTTATTTTCTGAATCTGGATTTGGGGAAATCCACAAAATTGTGATATAATTTTTTTGAGGAGTGAAATAAATTGAGTCCGACAGTATTTAAAGTAGGAAAATATAGATTTCAATTTTTTTCTAAAGAAGAAAGCAGAATTCATATTCATGTAATTTCTTCTGAAGGGGAAGCAAAATTTTGGATAGAACCAACAATCGCATTGGCAAATTATTCCGGTTTTTCCAAAAGACAATTAAATGCTCTACAAAAAATTATTGAAAGGCATAAAAATGAAATTATTAAAAAATGGAAAAAACATTTTAAAACCGGAAATAACTAATATTTCAGAACATGGATTTTGGATTTTTTTAAAAAATAAAGAATATTTCCTTCCATACAAACAATATCCATGGTTTAAAGACGCCAATATATCTTCCATAACTGATGTGAAGTTAATTCATAACCATCACTTGTATTGGCCAAAATTAGATGTAGATTTATCTACAGAAATTTTAGATAATCCTGAAAAATACCCATTAACTTCTAAATAAGTTTTTAACTTGAGCAGAGGCGACATTTTCGGATCGCTTGCCGGGAACGAAGCATGGGAAGGAAGCGATCTGGATGTGGTGGTGGAACTCAAGACGCCCGATCTTTTACTGATGGTAGATTTGAAGAAAAAACCCGAATCAATCCTGGGGGCGAGGGTCGACCTGATCCGATATCCACATATTCACTGGTAGGGAACCTTGGGGACGTTCTTTCCCAGGTTGACTTAAGGGTACGTGCTTGGCATAGTCTTGCGGTTCGAACCGTCTCATTCGATCATTGGACTTGGAATAACACAAATGCCCGGACAACCTCATTTGGATTCCCCCAGCGCGTTTCATCAGTTATTGCTGCTGTTCGACAACGTATGGAATCGCAGGGGTCGGGTCTACATATTTGACAAATTTGATAAACTCGTAAAAAGTAGTTATTCCCGTGAAAACGGGAATCCAGCAGTCAAGTAACTTATTGAAAAACTGCATTCCTGCCTCCGCCGGAATGACCTGTCAAGAGCCACTCGTTCGACCTAAAGGCTCTCGACAGGTAGGTCGAACGACAAAAACCTCATTTATTGCCTTCTTACGAGGACATCAAATTTAGATCTGATAAAGAAAATGTCAAAAGTGTAGACCCGACAGCCTGATATGGAAGAAACAGCGAGTGAAGTATTGAGTTTTAACACACAATAGTTACCGGTAAATTGTAGCATGTAGCACATGAATCTTGGGGACTTGGAGGCATAAATGAAAGCAGCCGCTGTAAAATGGTTAAAGCAGGCAAAACATGATCTCGACATGGCTGACAAGAATATCGATATAGGAGGCTATGATGTAGCCTCATTTCTTTCGCATCAAGCGGTGGAAAAACTTCTTAAGGCTATAATTATCTATGAGGGGAAAAAGTCGCCAAAATCTCATTATCTTGATCAGATAGCAAAAACATTGATGTTGTCAGGTGATATCATGGATGACCTTAATGAGCTTTCCGCAGACTATATGATTTCTCGATACCCTGATGTTATGGACAGCGTACCTTTTGAGGAATATGATAGAGATATCGCCCTTGAAAAAGTCGCTATCGCTAGGAAAATATTTGAACAATTACAGGACAGGTCTTCTTTTCCTGAGGTGGATGATGAATAAAAATACAATACAAACAGATGCAATCCTGAAGTCTTTTATCCATTTGGCTGTTCCTATTATTAAACAAGACTTTGCTGCATCAAAAGTGATTATATTCGGATCACGCGTAAAGGGATCAGCTACTGATGAGTCAGACATAGACGTAATTATTGTTTCTGATTTTTTTAAGGGAATTAAGTTTGTAAAGAGGATGGCAACAGTTCTTAAGAAAATAACGTTTCCACAACATGTAGATTTTATCTGCTATACCCCGGAAGAGTTTGAGAAGATTCAAAGTTCATCCATAGTTGTTAAATCAGCTTTATCCGAAGGGATATCTGCATGAATCCATATCATGCTGGGGTGGCAAGATCAGGGGAAATTGAAATTGTGAAAAGAAATCAAATTTGGCATGATTGAACGATTCGTCCAATATCCCCACCAAATTCTGCGGAGTTGCCAATTTTTTGATTAGGTTTAAGCTGCTATAGACTTAATGTTTTTAAACCGAACATGTTTTAGCTGACTTAGCTCCCAGTTACTCTGAAGGTTAAGCCAAAATTGAGGGCTGCCTCCCAATGCCTTTGAAAGCTTAACAGCCATCTCAGCGCTTATACCTCGTTTGCCACAACAGATCTCATTAACAGTTTTAGGCAATACACCAATATGCCTGGCAAGAGCAGCTTGAGTAAGTGAACCGGGGTAATGTGTATCTCAGTCATAATAAACACTCCTCACAACAGGATTATAGAAGGCTTATTGTTTTCCTTTCAGATTCAGAGCCAGCGTGACGGGGAATAGTAGCCCCGGAGTTCCCTGAGCACGGCCTGCATGAGTATCTGGCGCCCCCAGTTATACCTGCCCCAGGGGTAGAGAAACCTGAATATCTCAACAATAACCTTCCGCTTGTCCCTGCCCTGAAGCTTAGATAGAGCCTCCCGAAAGTCTGCCTCATGCGGTCGGTCGAAAAGTATCTTTATCGGGTTCCACTGATCCGAACAGCGGCGCACCTCGGATGCTATCGTATCACGGTAGACTGATTGCAGATCTGAGTTTCTGCGCATCGATTCCACGGCTGCTTCTCCGGCTATGGCTCCTGAGTGAAGCGCACAGCTCATGCCCTCGGCTATCATGTTTAAAAAACCTGCGGCCTGGCCTGTGACGATTACATTTCCTTTGCCAAAGACATATCGGTTTATGAGAGAGAGGCCGAAATTGTTTACCACGCCCTCCCGTTCCTCGGTGGGCTTCAGTTTTACCCCATAGTGCTTTTCCAGGTACTCGATTGTCATCCGGTGCCGCAGTGAGAGTTTTTTTTCTTCGGCGTCATATCCAACTCCCACTATCTGCCGGCCGTTTCGTTCGTGGCTCCATGTATAGTAACCAAGCTCCGGATGAAACCAGAAGTGAAAATACTCAGGGTCCAGGGGGCATTCGATTATTTCATGCAGGTGCTGCTTGACCATAAACCACTTTATGCTTTTTCTGTAGCCGGGGTAGAGGCTGCGCACCACTTGTGAATTAGGTCCGTCAGCGCCTATGACCAGTCGTGCCCGATAGCGGACCTCCTCTCCATTACGCCTCGCAAGGATTTCGACATGCGTCCCCTTATCCTCCAGGTCGATGAGACAAGTGCTATCGTGCACTTCCACCTTGCTCCGCATTATGGCCCAATGGTCAGAGTTTCTGCGGTTTAGGTGAGGAGTTGAACCATGATCAAAATCCATGGGCATCTGTAACATCCCCCTGAAGTGAAACGTAACCCCGCGACAGGATGTGGGATCATGAAGTACTTCTCTTGGAAGTGGTCCGAAGTTTTCTATCAGAAACCTGTGCCCACGAGGAGAGATTATGCCGCTACATGGTTTGTTGCGCGGAAGTGCGTAGCGTTCTATGGCGACTGTCTCGTAGCCAGCGTCTACCAGGCGTTTTGAAGCCGCCGCAGCAGAAAGGCTCGCTCCCACGATCAGAACGTCTACTTCTCTTATGCTTTCTGGCTTATTTTCTAGTTTGCTCACAGAGCGTTTTCTCCGGCAAGCTCTGCCACGTGAACAACCGGAACACCTACTACGGCATTTTTTAAAAGCCCGATATCCTCCACCGACTCCACCACTATTCGA
Organism: Nitrospirota bacterium; assembly: GCA_027021335.1. Lineage (GTDB taxonomy): Bacteria > Nitrospirota > Thermodesulfovibrionia > SZUA-242 > SZUA-242 > JALUUO01. The sequence goes on along the minus strand of JALUUO010000068.1, from coordinate 107,566 downwards.
TCGAAGCTCCGGCCTTCAAGTATCCAACGTATCTGCCCGGTACTTTTCGGCGTAAATTCGTTTCCGGTTTCTGTATTTATACAACCTCCGGTTGGAATGGCGATGCGTTGAAGGTCAAGGTTCATTCTGCATCCGGTCTGGCTGCTTATCTCCGTATAAAAGGGCATGCATCGCTTAAAATCCATGTTGTAGGAGCGGGCCTCGATAATATATAAGTCAGTCGGTTTAAGGGCGTTTTTTATCGCTGGAAGCCTTAACAGGGCTTCACCGAGGCCGAGTATCTCTGTATGAAGTTCTGGTATCAGGGCACGTATATAACGTTTAAAAAGTCCATCGGCGATTACAACTTGTCTTAGACGAATAAGTCTTCTAAGAAAGCCTTCAAGCATTTCGGCTTCGGGTATAAAACCGACCTCAAACTTTTTTAATAAAAACAATAAAATGTCCTGGCTGTTGTCTTTGGCTAGCGGAATATTAAGAAGGCCGGTCGTGAGTTTTAGTGTTTTTTTGTCTGCCAGCAGAGCTGCATTTGGTAATAGTATAGTTGTCTCAGTAAGAGCTTGGTCGTTGTATCTTTGAATCGGCATCTCTTCATTATTCTTGTTAATAGCTGCTCGAAGCTTAAGCGTGATATCAACTGTGCGGATACCCATCGAGCATGCTGCTTCGCATGAGCCGCATAAAATACATGCGTCAACCGAGTTTCTTATCTCCTCTATTTTTGCTCCGCCCTGAAGCGCTCTGGCCCGCCCTGCAAATGTCAGAAGTGAATCATAGCTCTGCCGCCATATGGGGCATGGCAGCGTGCACAGGCCGCAGCCATTACATTTTTCATATCCATTAATACCAGGCAGCATCAAAAAATCACGTCCGGGTTCAGGATCATGGCCGGATCTGCTTTCTGTTTCATAGCCAGGTGTTTGTCCACTAGTTCGTCACCAAAAGCTCGCCTTATGTAACCCTTCATCATTCCTCCGAAGCGGTAGTAGCTCGTGCCCATGTCAACGCCTATGTCGTATATCTCGTTCTTAAAGGACTGGAAGTGGTCACGGCTGTAATTATGGTTTCCGAGCATTGGCTCGAACTCGCAGCCGTAGCCGAAATCGTGAGCATCAGGGGGTATGCAGGAAAGCTCATAACGCGGTCTGCTCTCGAAAGATCCGAAAAGCTTGATGCCCACGCAGTAAAGAGTGTAGTGAGGGAAGTACCGCCTACAGACTTCGTTACCTTTTTCTACAGCTTCTGCGAACTTTTCCGAACTGGTTGCCAGATCCGGAATTATCATCTTTTTGCCTCCCCAGAATTTCCAGACCGCGCGTGAGAAGACTACGGTTCTATCAATTATCTTACCTTCCTGCATGTGACCGGGCGGGCTTAACTCCGGAAGAAGACTTCTTTTGCGTTCAAGAAGATAAAGAGCTTCCTTGACTCTCCAGGGGTGAAGAGCATAGTGTGCGGCCATGTGAAGAGCAAAGCCGATTTCGCCGTGCCCCTTGATGCGCTTTCTGTATTTGTTGAAGAACTCCCGCTCTTTCTCGTCAGAATCAAATGCAACCAGCAGATTGATAGCACGGTCAAGCATGGTCAGAATACCCAGATAATCGGCTGCTTCCTCCTCGACCAGAAAACGGAGGTCTTCGACGGACTCCCTCAGGGAACTGTAGTAAAAGTAATGCATAGTGATTGGAGTGAAAGGCCGTATTTTAAGAGTCGCCTCGGTGATGACGCCGAACTGCCCATAGCCGAGCAGCACGCGTTCAAATAGTTCCGTGTTTTCTTGCTCGCTGCATTCAACAATCTCGCCTGTAGGGGTTACGACCCTTAGGGCTATGGCCTGGTCCGCGCTGCAACCGAACTTCGGTGAGTTGATATCTATACCACCCACTCCCAGTGTGCCACCTACAGAGGAAGTCATATTAAGCGGTGCGGAGATGTAATCAAGGCCACGGCGCCTCAGGGCCTCGGCCAGCGAGTGCCAGTATATTCCGGCCTCGGTGCGAACCGTTAAATTGGTTTCGTCGATATGAATGACGTTGCTCATGCCTCGCATGTCGAGCTGCAGAGCCCCGAAGGAGATACATTCGCCTTCAGTTGTAAGTCCGCCGCCGCGCACAGAAACAGGTACTTTGTATTTCTGAGCAGCCTTGAGGGTTGTTGCTATATCCTCGGGTGATCTGGCCACGAGCACACCTCGGGGCAGGCCCATGGCAATTCCTCCTCCGTCGGTAATGTATCCAGAACGGTTGGCCAGGCCCTGGTTGATTGTTATGCCCTGAGATACGAGTTCTGCGACAAAGGCCTCCCAGCCGTCCCCGTTCCAGCGTGAAGGGTTGGTTTGCTGCCGGGGCACACCTTTCAGGGAATCCGGCGGGACAGGGTCAGGAGAATTTTTTATGCTTTGCGGTAATTCGGTCACAAAGAAAGTTTACGCAACAGTTTGCCTAACTGGTTAGGTTAAGAGTTTTTTTGCCCTATCTGCACTGGTCTTTTTGCAATAAACAGCTCGACCTGGATGGTTGCAATACCTGTAACTAAGTGAGGTGCCGGCCAAAGAAAAGGCGTTTAAAGTGAGCAAAAAACGTATGAATAAATATAGCAAAATTATGAAGAAAAGTAAACAGAAAAACAGGAAAAAATAAAGGTGAAAACTATAAAAACCGGGCTACGCTTGAGTTGTTGAAAATTCTATGTATTTTTAATAAGCCTGATAATCTTCCGGTCTAAGTACTTTCAACTTTCAACTTTCAACTTTCAACAAACTATTTTACTTGCTGACTTGTTTGCATGTGGAATGCTCTGGGAAAACACTGAGTTGGATCGTAATAAGGGTGTAGAGTTATGGGATGACTGTGTTATAATTTCTAAAAAACATGGAGGGATTTAAGTGCTGATATTCGAAACTAATATTGAAGGGGCGGGCTTTCCTAAAAGGGGCAAGGTTCGTGATATTTACAACGCCGAAGATAATCTTTTAATTGTTGCTACGGACAGGATATCCGCATTTGATGTTATTCTGCCAAGCGGAATTCCCGATAAAGGTAAGGTCCTTACGCAGATATCCGCATTTTGGTTCAAAGAGATGGAAGACATTATTCCCAACCATCTTATTTCCACAAGTGTTTCTGATCTTCCACATGTATTTCATTCTCACAGGGATGAGCTCGAAGGCCGTATAATGCTTGTGAAGAAGGCCTACCCTCTGCCGATTGAATGTATTGTTCGTGGTTATATAACGGGTTCCGGCTGGAAGGATTATAAAAAAACAGGCAGTATTTGCGGAATTCCTCTACCTGAAAACCTTAGAGAATCCGATAGGCTGGATGAGCCTATCTTTACGCCCTCCACAAAGGCGGAAGAGGGGCATGATGAAAATATTGTTTTTAACGAGGCCGTGAGATTAGTGGGTATGGATACTGCGCAAAAGGTTCGTGATATCAGCATATCCATATATCTACGTGCCAGGCAGTATGCAGAAACAAGAGGAATTCTTATAGCCGATACCAAGTTGGAGTTCGGCATGCTTGATGGTCAACTTATTTTGATTGATGAAATCCTCACGCCGGATTCGTCAAGGTTCTGGCCTAAGGACGACTACGAACCAGGCAGACCTCAGAAAAGCTATGACAAACAGTTCGTTCGTGACTATCTTGAAACACTAGACTGGGATAAAACTCCGCCTGCCCCTGAACTTCCGGAAGAAATAATCGAAAAAACCAGTCATAAATACCGGTCGGTGCTTAAGCAGTTGGTTGGTGCTGATATTGATTCATAACCGTTTACAGGGTGTAAAGATCAGTTGTATCAACTTTTTGCCGTAACATAAGTAGACAATTCCCCCGGGAAATAGTTTATGTCCGAAAGTAAAGGCATAATTTTAGTGGTTGAAGATGATAAGGTCGACCAGATGGCCTTTGAGCGCTTTGTGCGTAAAGGGCACTTCCCTTACGATTATGAAATGGTCGATTCAATCAGTGAAGCATCTGAGCTTTTCAACTCTAAGAAAATCGATGCTGTGGTGGTGGATTACTTTCTTCAAGATGGTACGGCATTTGACTTATTTGAGGTTGCAGAAAATGTCCCGATTATTGTCGTAACCAGCATAGGAGATGTTGAAATAGCTATTCGGGCTATGAAAGAGGGAGCTTATGACTACCTGATAAAAGATTCCGAGGGCAGCTATCTTAAAACTCTTCCTATAACGGTTGAAAATGCAATCACCCGTAAGCGGGTGGAGGAAGAGCTAAAAGAATACCGGGAGAACCTTGAAAAACTGATTGATGAACGAATGGCTGAACTACAAAAGGAGATGAATGAACGCAAGCTGACCGAGGCTGCGCTCAGGGAGAGTGAGAGCAAGTACCGCTTACTTGCCGAGAACGTAACAGATTGTATTTGGACTATGGATACGAATTTGCAGTTTACATATGTCAGTCCTTCGATCAAGCGTCTGCTGGGTTATACGCCGGCCGAAATGTCGGCCTTGAGTATCAGTGATTTTTTGAGTGCTGATTCTGCAAAAGCAGCATTGAACTCTTTTCAGGAACAGATAGAAGAGGGGACAAAGTCGTCTGCTTCCTTTGATTCTTTTAAAACACGGACGTTGGAGCTCGAGTATATACGCAAGGATGCTTCTATTGCTTATGCTGAGGTCAATACATCGCTCTTATGTGATCATGCGGGAAAACCTACCGGCATTCTTGGGGTAACACGTGATATTACGGAGCGTAAACAGGCTGATCAGGAGAAGCAGCGACTTCAAGAGCAACTTCTGCAAGCTCAGAAGATGGAATCTGTTGGCAGGTTGGCCGGTGGAGTTGCGCACGATTTCAATAATCTACTGACAGCTATACTCGGTTACGGAGAACTGGCTTTAATGGAGTTTCCAGAAGGTCATCCGGCTGTGGAAAAGATGGAGATTATCTGTTCAGCAGGGGAAAAGGCGGCGGTGCTTACCAGGCAGTTGCTGGCATTCAGCCGTAAACAGGTGCTGGAGATCAGGGTAATTAATTTTAACGGCATTGTTGACAACATGGCAAAGATACTGGCTAGAGTTATTGGCGCGGACATTTTTTTGAAGTTTAACATGGCGCCGGAACTTCCAAATGTGATGGCTGATCCCGGCCAATTGGAGCAGGTCTTAATGAACCTGGCGGTTAACGCCCGCGATGCAATGCCATGTGGAGGAACCCTTACCATCGAGACGACAGTGGAGGAGTTTGATAACGAATATGCACGAAGTCTCGGAGGAATAAAGCCAGGCGTTTATGTGGTTTTAACGGTAACTGATACTGGTGAGGGTATGAGTTATGAGGTTAGAAAAAGAATATTTGAGCCCTTTTTTACAACCAAGGAACTGGGAGAAGGCACTGGTCTGGGGCTGGCGACTGTTTACGGCATTGTCAAGCAGCATAAGGGCAGTATATCGGTATATAGCGAGCCGGGTCAGGGAACAATATTCAAGGTTTGTCTTCCGGCAGTTGAGGCCGAAGAGACAAAAACAGACCGGAACATGTCGGTTGATAGTATAAATGGAACAGAGACTGTGTTGCTGGTTGATGATGATACCGGAATTCGCAAATTGATTATTGACGTGCTTCAGCCCCTGGGGTACCGGACTTTAGAGGCCTCATGCGGCGAGGAGGCATTGCAGGTGAGTGCCGCTACAGAAGATCCTATCGATCTTTTACTGGTTGACATGGTAATGCCGGGTATGAATGGCCTGGAACTTGCCGAGACTATCGAGTCTCATAGGCCGGAGATAAAAGTGATTTTCATGTCTGGTTATGCCGACAGTGTAATTGCTGACCGCGCAGCATCAAGGAGCGAGAAACATTTCCTTCAGAAACCTCTTACTCCAGGCAGCCTAACGGCCAAGCTGCGTGAGGTACTGGATTGTTAGCCTGACGGCTGGATGAGTTTTCAGGTTCGGCTTGAAATAAATAGATTGAATTTGAGACAAATTCCTGATTACAGATTTAATTTTTTGAAAATTATCTCGGGTATAGCTTTGATAATAAGCATTATCCATCTCCAAAACCACTTGGAGTAAACAATGTCTTTTTTCTTCTTAAAAGCCGAGTAGACATCATCAGCGACTTCTTCCGGTGTTGCAACCAGTTTTTCAGGTAAATCAAGAGCAGCAGTCATCTTTGTTTGAACAAAGCCCGGCAGAACAGTAATAACCCGGACATCATTCTTGTGTAAACGATTGCGCAACCCGCTTAGATAAATTGTAAAAGCCCCTTTAGCCGCACCGTAGATATAATTACTCTGCCTGCCGCGTTCTCCGGCTACAGAACTTAAACCTATGATAAATCCTTTATTTCGGGTCTCAAAGTCCTGTGCGATAATTTCAAGGATACTCATAGCTCCTGTAAAGTTTGTGTCAAGGGTTTTTTTAGCATCATCAAAAGATTGCTCGGCGTTTTTCTGGTCACCCAGATACCCGAAGGCGACAACTACACCATCAGGCTTGGGGCTAAGATTATTATAAAAATCTTGATGTGTACTAAAATTAGTTGCGTCGAATTGAATTATTTTTGTTTTTACACTATGACGTATTTCAATATCTTTCGCTTTTTTTTCGAGGGATTCCATGTCTCTGGAAGCCAGGATCAGATCAGCCTGCTCAAACTTTGCAAAAGCGCCGGCAATAGCGGAACCTATGTCGGAATTTGCGCCCAATACTAGTAGTTTCATTGTTTAAAGCCCAATCCTTTTTGACTGCAATGAATTTATTTTCTCAGAGAGTCCTAGTTTATCACGTAACTGGCGGAACTGTTCCCATTTAGGGTAGCCACGCTGAAAGGTATCAGCTTTCATCCTAGCATCCTTAGCGAGGTAAAGCCTGCCGTTGTAATCGAGTACGATTTTATCAAGGTGGTTAAGAAGCTCCCAGATGCCGGGCTGTATTTTCATATCCAGTGCCAATGTGTATCCCTCAAGCGGAAAGGAGATCAAATTATTGTTTTCTTTGCCAAAGAGTTTCAATACGGCCAGAAATGAAGCCATGCCGGATGTTGATACTTTGGTGAGTATTTTTTGCAGCCCCTCGAGACTGCTTTCCCTTGGAAGGACAAACTGGTATTGGATAAAACCACGTGAACCGTATATTTTGTTCCAGTTGCCGATAGCATCCAGCGGATAAAAAAAACTAAGCAGGCTGGATTTATTTTCAGTAACGGAATTCTTAGCCTTATTATAATAAAGGCGATTAAATAATTCTACAGTATATCTGTTAAGCGTTATGCTTGGAAAATCAAATGGTATGCTAAGCTTTTTTGAGCTGGAGAATGAAAAGTCTTCATCCACGTCGTGTTCACCCAGCATAAGAAGTGAGCGGCCCCGATCTTTTGCCCTTGCAAGGCAGTCTATCCATGCAACAGAGTATTTTGTCGTTTTATGTTCTTCAAATAAGTCGAAAATTTCGTTAAGATTGGCTGCCCTGATAGTAGTTTGTTTTATGTAAGCGCTTTGAACTTTCTCCAGCTGGATTGTGGCTGACAGAATTATACCTGTTAGTCCCATTCCACCGCATGTTGCGTAGAATAGTTCCTGGTTCTGTGATCGGGAGCATAGTATAATTTCGCCATCAGGAAGCATAAGTCTAAATGAAATTACAGACTCGCTGAAAGAGCCGTCTTTATGGTGATTTTTGCCATGCACATCGCTGGCAATTGCTCCGCCTACAGTTACAAACCTTGTTCCGGGAGTAACCTTTAGAAACCAACCCCTCGGCAGAAAAGTCTCGATCAGTTCTGCCAGGCTCACCCCTGACTCGCAAGAGATGATGCCTTCTTTATCGTTGAAATCAAGAATCAGGTTCAGCCTTCTGGAACATAAAACGTTTGAGTTCAAGGCGCTGTCTCCGTAGCTTCTGCCTAGTCCTTGAGCAATACATTCTTCTACTTCTTTTAGATAGTCGCGGCACTTTGATTCATTGTGAGGACTAAATATCGAGGCTTTAATTTTTGGAAATCTACCCCATCCTGAGATCGTCATTTTTGCCCCTTTTAAAAATAAAAACAGCCCGGATAAATCAAGAAACTCTCTTGACCTTAGTGAAGACAAATTGTTTGTCAAGCCGATATTTCACCAGATAACCGATAGTCAGGCCTATTAATGCTCCTGTATAACGCATTGTCTTTGTCTTGAAAAAATAATCAAATGAAAGCTCTGTCGCCCAAAAGATAATCGTTGTGGCAATACCCATAAAGCTGTATAAAATAAATTGTTTGCTGTTACCAGAAATTCCTTTAGATTGATCGAAAAAAATATAATATTTATCAAGGATGAATTTTAACAGCAGACCAACAAGGGTGCCGAAAATCATAGCGGTATGAAGGCCCCACGGACCATCGTAGAGCCTTATGGATAAATCCTGCGCGCCTATATTGACGGCTGTGGCCAGTATGGCAAAAATAGTATATTTTATTGTTAAAAGCATATATTAGGATGTTACAAAGGCAATGGTTGCCAGTCAGTTCTTTTTTTAGGTTTAGAAGGCCAGTTACAGGCAAAAACAGTCCGCCAGGTATCGGCTGAAACCGGATTTGAAAGGCAATGTTTCCGGAAGACCTCATTAAAAAACAGCTGGCCTGTAAAGGCAAAATCGCCTTTTGAGTTTTTTAACATTTCTTCTTTGCTGACAGGCAGTTTAAAATTGGAAACCACGTAATCTGGTTGTAGTTTGCCTAGAGAATAATCGAAATCGAACTTGTTGTGACCGGGTTTCATGCTGCCGGGAAACGTAGGTAACTTCGCTATATAACGGTCTGATTTTCCAAGTAAATCTATTGCATAATTGTCAGTGAAGTAAAACACCAATCCCGCGAAGAACCCTGCAACCTTATCAGAGGGTGAGGTGTTGTTTTTAAGTGACAGCCCTATTGTAATGTTATTTATCGCAATAGTCCTTGGAACGAGTAATCTGCTGTAGCCCAGCACTACCAAGGGAGAGGTTACAAGGCATAAGATGGCTAATGCCGCCTTAATTAATATGAGTTTTTGACTGGTCAGCTGATACTTTTTAGTCTGATCTTTTTTTGGAGTTTCAGTTAAGAATTTGAATAACGATTCAAGTTTAAGTCTTTGAATGCCGGTAAATGCCAGTATCATAAGCAGGGGAAGGACCGGAAGAAGAAAGCGGAAGCTTGGATATGTGTCACCACCGACGCTTGCAACATAAATCATATACAGTGTAACGATACTAAAAAGACAACGGAACTCTTTTGTCCTTGTTAATGCCAGGGCGGTTACAGCAAAAATAATCATAATAGAATAATTTTTAATAAAATCTAATATGTATTTCAAGCCTGCTAAATACTTGCCGTTCCAGTTCTGTGTTTTTAAGTAGGCGGTGTTGGGTAAGATGTCTCCATAGTAGTAAATCCTAAATACCTCATGGGCTATCGGAAATATGAGAGATACGGCAGAGTAGAAAAAGACCGTCTTTCTTTCTTTGTTTAAAATAAATGAAGTTCCATACAGCAGGACTGATAGAACTGCGGCATCTGCCCTGACCAGTGACATTATTGCTATATATGCATATGTTTGTATTTTGGGCTGACTCAGTCTGGATTCTTCAATTATCCTGTAAATCAACATAATAAATAAAAATGTCAGCAGAGCGGTTTCAAAGCCTGCGGCTGTCCAGGCCAGCAGTCCTCTGTTGAACACATATCCCACCAGGGTTGCAATCACCACCAGGTTATTCCCGTCAAGCTGCCGGATGATTCTGACAATATAAGGAACTGTAGCGATCGCAAGCGCTATGTTTGTAACTAAGACTACAAGGGATGTTTTAGACGTAGGAATGGGTAGCAAGTGAACAAGAGCCATATAGAGTGTCCATAGAAAATTAGTATACCCTTCAACTCTGTCTCCTGGATTCCATACCAGGCCAAAGCCATCAGCAAGATTGCGGGCGTATTTCATCGAAATCATGGCGTCGTCATCAAGCCACCAGTATTTTTCTCCTGCGATTGTTGAGCTATGTCCAAAAAGCACCACCGGCAGCCATAAAGCAGCCATAATAATCATTGTTGTTGTCAATATAAAAGAATCATTTTGTGCTTTAGAAAAAACCAAAGACCATTTTGAGACAACAAACAAGCCAATTACGGCAACAACAATGCCAAACAATAAGAGGTCCATACCAAAGAATTGTAATTTCTCAAGCCAGAACGGTGAAAGAGGCCTTCTTTTAAATGTGGAAATAAGCCATAACAGTATATTGTCAAGCCACATGCTTGAACGAACAGCAAGTCCAAGGGCGGCAATAAAAATACCTGTTGCAATTACAATTCTGCTGGCTGTTTTATATGTGTTTTCTGTTTTTATGTTCATGTAAAACTGTAATAAATATGCTTAAGTATAACGATTACTTGAGGATATAATATTATTAGTTGAAAGTTGAAGGAGTGGCTTCCCCGTGGATATACTTGACGGGCAAACAAATAATCCTTAAAAAGGAGGAGCCATGTAATGAAGGAAAGCACAAAGGGCAGAAAAAAAGCAAGGGAAGGATTCGAGGAAGCGCTTGGGAAGCGTGAGATATTGAAACAGGTGTACGGGATCTACTCTGCCGGGAAGGCTGGATTTGACATATTCATGCGAGAACTGGGCCGTATGCCGGCGGAGACGATCATGTATAAGTGTTAAGCAGTTACAAGAAGCTGAAAGAGCGGGATCAATTTTCCCATGAGTTTCTGACAACCATAACTCAAGGTTTTAAAGAAATAAAAGGTAGCAAAAAACTAACAAGCTCTGATCGAATTGTTCAAGTTATTTTGTCACACATCCTTAGTTGGGATTTAGTCATGCTTTAGAAGTTCTGGTATATCTTCGAGATTAACCTGAGTGTATGCCTGGAAAGCAGCGGCCGGCTATTTTGATAATGGCCCCTCTTTTAATCTGTCAATGATTTTTTTTATGGTCTGCCGGTAGGTGAGGTCTTTAATGCGTGTTCTGGCTGCAGAGACGATTTTATTTCTTAGTGTTTCATTATCCAGGTAGTGATTAATCAACCGGGCCAGGTTTTCCGGACTTTGATATGTGGGTATATCCACCAGGTTTTCAAGGTTCTTCACAGGATCGCTGATTACCATAGCTCCGGCGGCCAGGGCATCGAGTATTCTTGGGTTTATAAATCCTTCACGGCTCATATCGTGGTGGTGATCGTTCAGAACGATTTTGGAGGATGAGTACAGCTCGTTTAATTTATTGTTAGGATATTGCGGCCCACGGTACCATCCGGAGGTTGTGATATCACTATTCCAGCCGTTGCCCCATATACTTAGGGACGATCCCAGGCGGTCTTTAACGGCCAGCAGGTCTTGAGCGAGTTTTCTTTGCCCGTTTCTTCTGTTGTTGCCTACAAAAACAGTATTGTGCAGTTTTTTTTCATACGTTATGGGTTTCATATGTGTAGGAAGCATAAGCCACTCGGCTTTGAATCCCATCTGGCGTATTTTTTCTATGTAGGGTTTTGATATGCAGTAGATTATATTGTAGTTTGCAAGAAGATCCGGGCCGACCCTGTCAGGATGGCTGTGAATCCAGAGGATTTTTACCGGAGCCCTTGGAAGGTTATTCATATGCGAACCAAAAAGGTGAATCAGGACTTCAGGCCTGCTGTTATCTATCCGCAGGCCTTGCCTTACGAATTCAGCTTCCATGCGCTGTTTAATCCAGTAGTCTCCCCAGAGGGGCCGGCGTTCCGGTTTTGTATCAAGATCGCAATAGGCTGTAATAGCTATTGTGGATGAGTTTTTTAGGGGGTTTACGGCTGGCCTATTTATTTGTTTTGTTTTATACGTCATTTTGAATGTCGTTTGAAAGTTTCTCCCTGAGATACGCTGCAATTATCTGGTAGTATTTAAGCATTGAGTCTATTTCTATCCATTCATTGTCAGAGTGCAAACCGCCTACTTTCGGCCGCGACATAATTACAGGTATTTTAAGCATCGTAAAGAATCGTCCGTCCGAACCTCCGTGTTCGCGTATCAGTTTTACAGGACGTTCGGTGATCTGCCTTGTAATCCTTAGAAAAACCGGGTCGGGTTCCGTAACAAGGGGCTCGGAAGTTAGTTCAGGGTAAAAAACCGTTTTGTCGTCCAGCAGCTCATTCACCATTGCAACCATATCACTGGATGTTTTTACCTCTGTAAAGCGTATGTCGATCACAGCTTCGGCACTGCCTGGAACACTGTTAGGTGTGGTGTTTTCGGTCTTAAGTGTATTTACGGAGATCGTGTGATGCCAGTGCCCTATCTTTTTTTCGGTCTCGGAAAGTTTAAAACTGTTGAAGTGATTGGTAAGTTTGGTGATATTTTTCAGCAGGCGGTGTACGGCGTTATCACAGGTCCAGGGACGCGCGCTGTGGCCTGAGTTGCCTTTTGATACAAGCCTGCCTTCAATCACTCCTTTTTCCAGCCGTACTATTTCGTTTAGTGAGCCGGAGTCTGGAATTATAGCCAAACCGGGCCGGCATCCCATTTCGTTCACCAGGTAGCCTACGCCGTGTTCTCCGCCTGACTCCTCGTCGGATGTTATCATCAGTCCGATCGGAAGGTCCGGACGGCTTGATAGGAACTGTTTGAAAAGCTCTGTTATCAGGGCTACCTGTCCTTTCATATCACCTGCTCCCCTGCCATAAAGGCGGTTTCCCTCTATTTTTGGATGAAAACCTTCCGGCTCTGCCTCCACCACGTCTACATGTCCTACAAAAAGCACCCGGACATTACCGTCAAGACTGCGGGGCTTGGCCAGAAATGATGGACGTCCTCCGGAGTTGTAATCCTCGATTTCTACTGATGGGATGCTTTCGATATGGTTTCTGACCAGCCTGACGGCATGCGACAGCCCGTCTGGATTTGATGCGGTTGAAGGAATAAGTATAAGGTCTTTGAGTAACTCCAGTATTCTTGTTTCAATCTCTGTCATATACGCACCTCACAGGCATCATAAGTTGAGGAAAGTTCATCATCATCTCCATGCAGAACTCAGGCCGGTCGGCCAGAAACAGGATTTGTGCTTTGCTTACAAGTTTTTTGTCATTAATTATGAAGTTGATAGGAAGAATGCCGTAGTTTCTGCCCGGTTTAAAGAGCCGGCTGTTTTTATCCAGTTTTTGTATCAGGTTTTGTACCGACATAGCGCTGTTGAAACTGAAGTTCCGCATCAGCCAGGCTTTACCCGGCATAAAGTGACGGGCAAGAAGAGACGGGTATGTTGCACCTGTCACCCTGGCGTTTACCTCGCATACGTAAACCTGTAATTGTCCGGCCATATTAAAAACAAGAAAGTCTATACTTCCAGTGCCTTTGTACCCGGTGGAGGCGACCCATTTTGCCACCTGCACCGATTGTCTGATCAGTTCGTCGTAGACTTTACCTCCAGGGTATGGACTGAAATTCATTGGAGGAGATATGTTCCCCTCATGGACAAAACTTCGGCTGAGGAGCTGCTCGGTTATATCGAATATTGTGACTTTATGATCCTTATCGCAGAAAAACTGTACGCTTGGCGATAGAATTTTTTCTATCTCTTTGCGCCCCTCTTTGATCCAGCCCTGGGCAAGCACCGTCTTGTCGGTGAAGAGAAAATGCGGGAACTGGATTTTATCCAGTTGCTCCAGGTCGGCTATGAACATTCCGAACCCTGAGGCCCCCAGGGAAGATCTGATTGCAGCCTGGCTGTATCCAAGTTTTCTTAAATTGCCAAGACACTTTAAAAGATCTTCTCCAGGTTGCACCTCGCTGCCGTCAAAAGTAGGAAGCTCTGACTTTACAATAAACCGGTGCAAAAGAATTTTATTATTGGCCCACCTGCTTGCCTCATGACTGTTGGTCAGCTCTTTTTTTAGTTTTATTGCCAGCTTTTCAAGCTGTATATCGGTTACATAGCCGTCGATAAGCCCGGCCGGATGATTTTTGATTATACTCATGATTTCCGGGTTTTCAGGTATATTCATTGGTAATGTGCTGCATCCGTATCGGCCGAGCACGATAGTTTCGGGCATTACAAGACCAAGCACTTTTTCGAAGTATTCAAGAGCTGCAGGATCCGGAGAGTCGTTTAGAAGCAAAAGATTATTGCTGCTCCCGCCGTAAAGAAGATTAAGAATAGGGGTCAGCCTGGCACCGTAACCCTGAAAACCGGTAACATTTTGTTGCAGGTGCGTGGTTTTCTCCTTATCCCCGTAAAATATACAGTCGATATTGGCTATGTATATCGCCGGGTGGGGCCATAAGACGGGCATCTGTCCGATTTTGATAGAGACAGACACGTTTTCAAGAGGAAATGCTTTATCTGTAGTCATAACTTTCAGGGCTTTCAGAAGAAGAATGTAATGGACTATATGCTCTTTAAAAGATTAAAACAGAAAAGATGGTAAATGCCATCTAAACAACGTTTTAACTCATGTTGGATATAAGTTGACTTTAGTTTTTAATGTGGTTCTTATACAATATAATTGTTTTATCAAGGATTAAATTTCGGGCATACAACCTAAACTTATGTTAAAAAGAACTTCCAGAGTGCTGAGCGCAGCGGTTCAGTTCAAGCTCTTTAAAAAAAGAAACCTGATAAAAGTCGGCCACCGGATTACCCATAAATGTAATTACAAGTGTTCTTATTGTTCTTTATGGCAAGACAATGTCAAGGAGCTTGACACCGAACAGGTGTTGAGGCTTGTGGACGAAGTTGCTGATATGGGTTGTGTGGCCTACGCCATAAGTGGTGGTGAGCCCCTTGTGCGAAAAGATCTGCCGCTTATCCTTGAACGGATCAAAAAAAGGGGTATGATGGCCAGGCTTGTTACCAACGGAGCGCTTGTAACAAAGAGAATCGACGAGATTTACAAGAACCTTGATTTGATCAATTTTTCATTTGATACGATGAGCGCGGATGTTCCTGATGACATGGGCTTTATAAAGGTTCTTGACGATACCGTAACCGAGGGCATAAAGGCTGCGGTCGAGAGAATTCCACATGTCGGACTTAACATGGTCATTACCAGACTTTCCGCAAACGAACTTGATGAGATGGTTAAGTATGGTACAAGCCTGGGAATTAAATCGTTCACGTTTTTTCCGCTCATAACTCATTTTAATTATAAAACCCCGGAAGAATTTTCCAAGCACTATGATGAGATATACGGTGGTATAGAGAATTACAGAAACGCTGTTTCAAAACTAAGAGAATTACGTGATAAGGGTTTTCCCATAACTATGAGCGATATGATGCTTGATGCAATGTATACGTTTAAAATCCCCAGGGTACAGTGTATTTCCGGCTACTTGAGTTGCGGCATATCTCCAGATGGCAGGCTTGGCACATGCTATGAGTTTTTTAAGGAATGCACCGGCTCGTTCAAAGAGAAGAGTTTCAAGGAGTTGTGGGAGGAGTTAGGAAGAAACCTGGAAGTGGTGGATAAATGCAAAGGCTGCCTACTGCACTGCTACCTTGAACCTAATGCAATATTTTCCGCAATGCCGGGGCCTATTTTTTCGTACGGCAAAAGGTACGCTAAGGCCTTTTTCAGGTAATTTCGGCAGTAATTCAATTTTTTGGTTTTGTTGATGTGACTTGGTTGGATTAATTAAAACCGCTTTATATGAGTTATATTTTTAAATCCCGACCACTTCTTTTTTCCGTTCTCTTTTTTATTCTCTTTTTTGGATCACTCACCCATAGTGACTGCGCCGTTTTAGCTTATAGCAGCACACCTGTGCCCGGGCTTTTTTCCGGTGGAGGCATGGTGCTTCATCTGTTTGAGGACAAACGTATAGGGTCGGTGCGTGGTATTCTTTATAAAAAAGGCGCTGCCTACCGGTTCAATACACAGTTAAAAGGAAAAAGACTTTACGCCTCCACCCTCTACTCTCGGAGCGATAAGCTCGTTCCGTACCGTAAGGTTGGTGGTTATCTCTACCTGGAGATCGGCGCTGAAAGGCGGAAGATAAATCTTGAGATGAATATCGGCGGCAACTCCGCTGCTGCTGTGCTTCGCCCTGTGCTGTATGCACGGGCTTATAGTGTTCTTTCCCGGTATGGAAATATCTATTGTGACGGAGAACGCCTTGTGCTTTTGCTTGAGGATAAGGGTTTGGGCAGCGGACATAAAACTGAAAAAGCCGGATGGCTCTCTCGTATCTTAAAGAAAAATGTGACAAAGATGCCTGTTATCGGAATGTTTTTCGGCCCTGGGGTTTGGTATTATTTCCAGGCCGAAGCTTCACCGGAACGTGGTATGTGGAGTTCGAGCTACTTGCATATAGGGGGAGGCGCTCTGGATGGCTACCTTCTAACCGCGACTCTTAAAGCAAAGCTCGAAAAGGGCAGGCTGGCCTTCTCTTATAAAGACGACATGGGAGTTCATAGCTACACGCTCTCTTTTTCCGCGCACGGGAAGCCTTGCTCAAGGGTTGTGACACGTTGGACATCAAAGAGACGTATTCCAAGGGGCAATCTGGTTGAGCCGAAGAATAAAGTTAAGTCTGGTAAATTACGACCAAAAAAAGAGAAAGAGAAAGAAAAAGAAAAGAAAAGTGATGGACAAACAGATCCTGAGCAAGGCAAAGGCGTTGATGAGCCGGAAAAGGAGTTGACTCCTTCAGAAAAGAACCTGAATTTTCCTAAAAACAGTATGGACTCCCTTGAACAGGGTCTGGACCCAACTAAAAAAGGTCTGGACCCACTTGAAAAGGACCTGGAGTTTCTTGAGAAGGACCTGGATTTTCTGGAAGACGAGGACTACGAGTAATACGACCTGCCGTTTTCTGAAAAGTGAACACGGGACTTCTGGTCGGGGCGAGAGGATTTGAACCTCCGACCTCACGGTCCCGAACCGTGCGCGCTACCAAACTGCGCTACGCCCCGATAAAAGCCAATCATACATCGTAAATCGGCCTGGTGATTGATGTCAACCGGTCGTTTTAATTGACAACGTCTAGGCGGTATATTTAGTATAAAAAAGGCTTTTAAGGGCTTGCTCCGAAAAGGCGATAATTGTTTTTCGAAAGGAGATTATTATATGCAGGTCATATTGGTTAACGATGTAGGCAGCCTGGGAAGAGCTGGAGATATTGTAAAAGTCGCTCCCGGGTATGCGCGCAATTACCTTCTGCCCAAGAAGATTGCGCTTGCGGCCGATCCCAAAAACATGCGGTGGGTGGAGCAGCAGAAGGAAAAAATTATTGAAAAGGCCGCCAAGCTCAGAACTGATGCCGAGGGGCTGGCTGCCAGGATTGGCGCAATAAGCCTTGTGATTGCCAAGCAGGCCGGAGAAGAGGATAAACTTTACGGAGCTGTCACATCATCTGAAATTGCGGATAAACTTTCGGAACATGGTGTTGAAGTGGATAAACGAAAAATCGTTCTTGCCGATCCGATCAAAAGGCTTGGCGAATATTCGGTGCCTGTGAAAATCCATGCTGACCTTGATGTTTCCATACGGATAAACGTAGTAAGGGCGGGTGAAGAAACCTCTGATGGGTGATACCCGTGAGAGATTTTAACAAGACGCCTCTTTCGCAGATCCCCCCTCAGAACCTGGATGCTGAACAATCCATTCTGGGGGGTATTTTGTTGGAGAACAACGCCTTGGCCAAGGCGTTGGAGCTGATATCTCCTTCGGACTTCTATAAGGAAGCCCACCGGTGTATCTTCAACAGGATGCTTGATCTTTACGAGCGAAACTCTCCAATAGACCTTGTAACCCTTACCGATGAAATAGTAAAGCACGATCAGCTCGAGAAAGTAGGGGGAGCCTCTTACCTTGCAGAGATGGTTGCCCAGGTGCCGACTGCCGCCAATATAAGGCACTATTGTCATATCGTTCGCGAAAAATCCACAATCAGGAATCTTATATCTTCGGCGACAGAGATTGTTACGCAGGCTTTTGAGAACTCTGGTGACGCTGATGACCTGGTAGACGAAGCAGAGCGGAAGATTTTTGAAATATCCGAGAGACGTATAAAACAGTCCTTTGTGCCCACAAAGGAGATCGTCCATGGCAGTATCGATATGGTCGAGCGGCTGTATAACCGCAAGGAAATGGTCACCGGCATACCGAGCGGTTTTACCGACCTTGATGAGAAGACGGCCGGTTTTCAGCCGGGCGACCTCATTATCATAGCCGGCAGGCCTTCCATGGGAAAGACAGCCCTAGCTCTTAACATAGCCCAGCATGTGGGCATAAACAACAAGGAGCCTGTTGGTATATTCAGCCTTGAGATGTCTAAAGAACAGCTTGTACTCAGGATGCTTTGTTCGGAAGCCAGGGTTGATGCTCAGAATGTCAGGACCGGTTATGTGGCTAAAACCGACTGGCCCAAGCTTACCGCTGCCGCCGGTCGTATTCACGAGGCACCTATGTTTATAGACGACTCTCCGACCAACACTGTGCTTGAGATGCGTGCAAAGGCCAGGCGGCTTAAGATGGAGCACGGCCTCAGCATGATAGTTGTAGATTACTTGCAGTTGATGAAGGGCAGGGCAGGCGCGGAAAGAAGGGAGCAGGAGATTTCGGAAATATCCAGGTCGCTTAAGGCTCTTGCACGCGAGTTGAGGGTGCCTGTGCTGGCGCTCAGCCAGTTGAATCGTGCGGTGGAATCCAGAAAGCCTCCAATACCCATGCTGGCGGATCTCAGGGAATCGGGAGCCATAGAGCAGGATGCGGATGTAATCTTGTTTCTCTACCGTGGCGAGGTTTACGACAAGGAAGACGAGGACCTCAAAGGCAGGGCGGACCTTATTATCGGAAAACAGAGAAACGGTCCCATTGGGACGGTTAACCTCACGTTTCTCGATAAATACACGAGGTTCGAGGACATGGCGGCGGGGGAAGTGTGAATTGTGAAGGATGAAAGTTTATTGTTATGAGTAGTGCCGAGATGAAGCGTCGTCCAGTGGTGGCCGGGCAGTTTTACCGGGGCACAAGGCTGCGCCTGGAAGCAGAGGTTGCCGGATATACAAGAAGTGATGCCGAGCGTGTAAGAGCGGTTGGAGTCGTATCGCCGCATGCCGGTCTTATGTATTCCGGAGCTGTCGCGGGAGAGGTATTTAGCAGGATCGAAATTCCTGAGACTTTTGTTCTTATCGGACCTAATCATACCGGCCTGGGCGCACCGCTGGCGCTTATGTCTTTCGGGAGCTGGGAGATTCCAACCGGTACTCTTAAGATCGACCCCAGGCTTTCCGAAAAGCTTCTTGAGTATGTTGATCCGCTTCAGGAGGACGAGCAGGCTCACCTGCTTGAACATTCGCTGGAGGTTCAAACTCCATTTATCGTTCATTTTTCCGGAGAAACCAGGATAGTTCCCATTGTTATGGCTGATACATCTCTCGAGACATGCAGGTCGCTTGGCGAGGGGCTGGCAAAGGCCATCAGTCAGGTGGATTACCCGGTGACTATAGTGGCCAGCTCGGACATGAGTCATCAAGTGCCGGATGCAGAGGCCAGAAGGCTTGACAGACTTGCTATAAACGAGGTGCTTGATATAAATCCGGAAGGTCTGCATAGGGTTGTGCGGGAAAACGGAATCACCATGTGCGGATATGCTCCGGTGACGGCCATGCTTTATGGCGTCAAGGCGTTGGGCGCTACTGATGCCGAGCTTCTGGATTATCGGACCTCGGGCGAAGTAAGTGGCGATATGAGCAGAGTGGTAGGATATGCAGGGATAGTTATTAAGGCTGAAAGTCGGAGTTTTGAGAGGCTAATGGTAAAAGGTTAATACTTCAAGGAGTTATTTAGATGGATAGAAAACAGGCATTTACGGCTGAGCCTAAGATAGCGTATTTTTCTATGGAGATAGGCCTGCAAAACGATGTCCCGACCTATAGTGGGGGGCTTGGAGTGCTTGCCGGTGACACCATCCGCTCGGCTGCCGATTTGCAGTTGCCGATGGTGGCTGTTACTCTTATGTGCCGCAAAGGCTATTTCAGGCAGGAAATCGATTCCGAAGGCCGTCAGATGGAGTTTCCTGTGGATTGGACGCCCGAGAAGCACATGAAGCTTCTTCCCCAGCGGGTCTCGGTTGAAATTGAGGGTCGTACGGTTCAGGTTCAGGCCTGGCTTTACGAGGTGCATAGCATTACGGGTGGTGTTGTGCCGGTATACCTTCTTGATACCGATACGCCTGAAAATGCTGAACAGGACAGGTCTATCAGCCACAGTCTATACGGCGGTGATGACCGCTACCGCCTTAAGCAGGAGATAGTGCTCGGAATTGGCGGGGTTCGTATGCTGGATGAGTTTGGCTACTACGGGATACGGAAGTATCATATGAACGAGGGGCATGCCGGTTTTCTAACCCTAGAACTTCTAAACAGGTTTAAGAAAGATATAGAGGATGTTTGGGATGAGAGGCTGGTCTGGAACTTTGATGAGGTGCGTGAACTGTGTGTTTTTACCACGCATACTCCTGTTGAGGCCGGGCACGATAAATTTTCCTATGATCTTGTACGCGAGGTGATGGGTGAGGTTGTGCCGATGAAAGTGCTCAGGGACGTTGGAGGTGCTGATGTGCTTAATATGACGCTTCTTGGATTGAACCTGAGCAATTATATTAATGGAGTGGCCAAGAAACACGGCGAGGTTTCCCAGAGCATGTTTCCGGGTTACGAAATACACTCGATTACAAATGGCGTGCATTCCTACACATGGACCTGCGATGATTTTAAATCCATATACGACGAGTACCTGCGGGGCTGGGCGAACGAGCCGGAACTCTTTGTACGGATAGGCAGAATTCCGGATAGTAAGATTTGGGCCGCGCACCAGTCTGCAAAGCGCAAACTTATACGGCTTGTGAAAAAGATCACCGGGGTGACTATGAGCCCGGATGTTCTAACAATTGGTTCTGCGCGCCGGGCCACGGCGTACAAGAGGGCTGATCTTTTGTTTTCGGATATTGAACGTCTTCGTAGAATCGGTAAGGGTAAATTACAGGTTATATATGCGGGCAAGGCTCATCCAAGGGATGGAGATGGCAAGCGAATGATGGAACGCATTTTTGCCGGCGCTAAGAGCCTTGGCGATGACGTAAAGATTGTCTATCTGCCGGGCTACGACATGGATATGGCTTTAAAATTGGTTTCGGGCGTGGATGTCTGGTTGAACACCCCTCTTCGTCCCAGAGAGGCTTCCGGGACCTCGGGTATGAAGGCTGCGCATAACGGTGTTGTAAATTTCAGCGTTTTGGACGGCTGGTGGATTGAAGGCCATATCGAGGGGTTTACCGGATGGGCCATAGGTCCGGAACCGGTCGAAAACAGCTTGTCTGAAAACATGGACTCCAAGGATGCCGAGGACTTGTATGAAAAGTTAGAGACATTGATCATTCCGCTTTACTATAATGACCGCACTGCTTGGATAAGGATGATGCAGAACGCCATTGGAAAGAATGCTTACTATTTCAATACACACCGAATGATGCGCCGTTACGTAACCGAAGCTTATATCAGGTAAATACATGGGCGAACTTTTCCAACAGGTAGTCAACTGGCTTGTCGAAACAGTCGGATCAATGGGGTACATAGGCATTATGCTGCTTATGGCGATCGAGAGTTCGTTTATTCCGTTTCCGAGCGAGATTGTGATGATTCCGGCAGGCTACCTGGCCTCACGCAGTGAGATGAATCTTTGGGTGGCGATTTTCTGCGGGATAGCCGGCAGTCTGATAGGCGCCTATATAAATTATATGATAGCTCTCAAGCTGGGGCGGCCGTTCATATTGCGGTTCGGAAAATATGTAGGAATATCTAAAGAGAAGTTTTCCCGTGTGGATGAATACTTTGTCCGTCATGGTGAGATAACGACCTTTATCGGTCGTCTTATCCCAGGTGTGCGACAGTTGATCTCTTTTCCGGCCGGCCTTGGAAAGATGAGTATCGCAAGGTTTTCACTTTTTACGTCTATTGGAGCCGGACTTTGGGTGACGGTGCTGGTACTGCTCGGTTACTGGATAGGCGAAAACCAGGATCTGATCGAGCGGTACTTTAAAGAAGCCAGCTTGTTGCTGCTACTGTTTGCCTCAGGTGTTGTTGTTCTTTATGTTTTTATCCAGGTTAGAAGAAGAAAGGCTGTCGTTCCCTGCAGCGCCGAAGGAGATGAATGATGCCGCAGAGGCGTGGTAAAGCCGGTGGCGGCTATGGACAGGTTAAGCTTTTTGACTTGGTAGGGTATCTTGACGACACCCTGGCGGTTTCAGACTTCGCTGATGATGCAAGCGCCAACGGACTTCAGTTTGAGGGCTCTGGTGTTGTCCGCAAGGTTGCCGTGGCAGTGGATGCCTGCCAGAGTGTAATTGACAGGGCGGCCGGAGATGAGGCGGCGGATTTTTTGCTGGTGCATCACGGCCTTATATGGGGCGGGCTTCGCTCGATTACCGGCGGCCTTAAAAACAAGTTTTCTTCGCTTCTTCGGCATAACACATCTCTCTACGCTTGTCATCTGCCTCTTGATGCCCACCCGGACTTTGGAAACAACGCGAGAATACTTAAGGCTCTTTCTGTAAAAAGATATGCTCCTTTTGGAACCTACCACGGGAAGAAGATAGGTTTTCAGGGTGTTTTGTCAAAGGCGGCCTCTTTAGATGCATTTGTTGAAAAACTGGACAGGATTACAGGAGGCGGCTCTAAGGTTGTGGCTTTTGGCGGAAAGGTGAAGCATATCGCGGTGGTCTCCGGCGGCGGGGCAGGTTGTATTTCAGAAATTGAGCGGAGCCTTGTAGATACCTACATTACCGGCGAGCCTTCCCATGCAGCCTTTCTTCAGGCTGAAGAGATGGGTAAGAACATTGTTTTTGCAGGTCACTACGCAACCGAAACTTTTGGTGTTCGAGCTGTAGGCGACCTTCTTGCCGGTAAATTCGGCCTTGATGTCGTATTCATAGAGCATCCCACCGGGTTTTAGAATTAATTTTCGCCCTCTTTCGGTTTTCACATTAAGCGGATAAGGCCGGCTAATCAGTTAATTTATTTTTCTTATTTGACTTGGCCCAGCCGGTCATTTTATTCTATACACTGTTTTTTTATAAGAAAAACCTGTTACTTAAGGAGGGTATTAAATGAGCCAGAACAAGTATGAAACACCGTTGCTGGACCAGTTGGAGTCAGGTCCGTTTCCCAGTTTTGTAACGGAAATCAAGAGAGCTGCTGCTAAGAACGATAGTGCAAACGATCTTCTGGGAGTTCTTGAAAGATGTTTTAAGGAAAGGAAGACACACTGGAAGCATGGTGGTATTGTTGGTGTGCGCGGGTATGGTGGTGGTGTGATTGGCCGTTACAGCGATGTGCCGGACGACTTTCCGGGTGTAGCACATTTTCACACTGTTCGTGTTAACCAGACAAGCGGCTTCTTCTATACTTCCAAAGCTCTTAACGAGATATGTGATATATGGGATAAGTATGGAAGCGGTCTTACGAACTTTCATGGTTCCACAGGCGACATGATTCTGCTTGGCACAAAGAGCGATGCCCTGGAGCCGCTTTTTGCCGAGTTGTCTTCACGCGGATGGGACCTGGGCGGTTCAGGCTCCTGTGCCCGTACTCCAAGCTGCTGTGTCGGACCCGGCCGTTGCGAGTGGGCCATGTGTGACACTCTCGATATTAACTACGATCTTACCCAGGCTTTCCAGGACGAGCTTCATCGTCCCATGTTTCCATACAAGTTTAAAATCAAAACAGCAGGTTGTGCCGCTGATTGCATCGCCTCTGTAGCACGAGCGGATCTTTCGATTGTCGGAACCTGGAAGGGCAACATCCAGATCGACCAGGCCGAGGTTAAGAAGTACGCTGATGGTGGCATGGATATAAATGCTGAAGTTGTCGGTATGTGCCCCACCAAATGTATGAGTTACGATGGTAACGAGCTTAAAGTCGATGATCCAAACTGCTCACGGTGCATGCATTGTATCACTAAGATGACCAAGGCCCTTCGTCCTACCGGTCCTTTTGGCGCAACCATCATGGTGGGTTCAAAGGCACCGTTTGTTATTGGAGCTCTTTTGTCGCATGTGATTGTTCCATTTATGCCGCTTGAGCCTCCCTATGATAATCTGAAGGATCTTATTCAGAAAATGTGGGATTGGTGGGATGAGCACGGCAAAAACCGTGAGAGAATCGGAGAGCTTATCGTACGCCGTGGCATGAGAGAATTCCTCGAGGCGTGTGAGCTTGATCCTATTCCGCAGATGGTCTTTGAGCCCAGGCGCGATCCATTCTACTTCTGGAAAGAGGATGAGCTGAATTAGTTTAGGTTCATGACCGAATGTAATTGAGTAAAAAGTTTTAAATCTAAAATTCATCAAGATTTAATAGGAGGGTTATAAAAGTATGGCAGAAGAACTTCCCCAGAGGCAGACGGACATAGGCCCACCAAATTACAAGGATTTTTTGCCGCCGGTTATCAAAAATAACTACGGCAAGTGGAAGTATCATGAAAAATTGAGTGGCGGCAGCATGGTGCATGTGGGTGAAAGCGGTGACGAACTTTATACCGTGAGGGTAGCATCTCCCCGCCTGGTTAGCACGGATTTTATCCGTGACCTGACCGCTATAGCAGACAAGTACTGTGACGGCTATCTCCGTTTCACCACTCGTCACAACGTAGAATTTCTGGTTTCGGACAAAAGCAAGGTTGATCCGCTTTTGGCCGAACTTAAAGAGAAAAAATATATGATCGGCGGTATCGGTGACGGTATCAGTAACATAGTTCATACCCAAGGCTGGGTGCACTGCCATTCGGCAGCCACTGACGCTTCGGGCCTTGTTAAGGTTCTTATGGACGAGTTTGCCGACTACTTTACCGGAGCAAAAGAGCTTCCGGCCCGCGTGCGTCTTGCGGTTGCCTGTTGTACAAACATGTGCGGCGCTGTGCACTGCTCAGATATAGCAGTGGTTGGAATTCACAGAAAGCCGCCGCGTATAGATCAGGATGGTGTGAAGAAGGCCTGTGAAGTTCCTTCGACAATAGCCTCCTGCCCTACCGGTGCTATCAGCCCGGACCCGAAAAATAAAAGCGTAAAGATTAAAGACGAGAAATGTATGTATTGCGGTAACTGTTACTCGGTCTGCCCGGCGCTTCCTATTTCCGACCCTGACAATGACGGCGTAGCCATTGTGGCGGGCGGTAAAATCGGAAGCCTTCGTTCCGACCCAAAGTTTTCGAAGCTTGTTGTTCCGTTCCTGCCGAACAATACGCCTAAGTGGCCGGAGGTTGTCAGTACGTTTCGTAATATTTTGACAGCATATGAAGCCGGTGCTGTAAAGCACGAGCGTTTGGGTGAATGGATAGAGCGTATAGGCTGGGAGAAGTTTTTCGAACTTACAAACATTCCGTTTACTCACCAGCATATCGATGACTTCACCATAGCCCGTGAGACTTACAGGACTTCGGCTGCTTTCAAGTGGTAGTCTGATACTGATTTGTGCGAACCCTATTTTAAGGAGGAACAAGGGTGGATAAGGAAGAACTAAAAAAAGCGATTTACGATGCAATTGCAGCATCTGAGGGTAAAAAGAAGCTTAAGCCCGGAGATGTTACAAAGAAGTTTGCAGTGGGTGATGTATCCAGATCTGATGTAAAAACCGCTATTCGCGAGCTTGTAGACTCAGGAACACTCACTTATGCCTACCTTGGTGGAAGCTATCTGGTTCTGCCGCCTAAGGAGTAGGAAAAACTCTGTTTCTTGAATCTTGTTGTCCGAGGGTGGTTTTAGCCGCCCTCGGAGGCAGTTCCGGTAAAACCACGGTTTCATTGGGGCTTGTCTCTGCCTGGCGCAGGTCAGGCAAAAAAGTAGTTCCATTCAAAAAAGGTCCTGATTTTATTGATGCAGGCTGGCTGGCCGGCGCGGCTGCCCACTCCTGTTTTAATCTGGACCCCTACCTGATGGATTCCGATTCAATTCTTAAGTCTTATCTGAGTCAGTCTATTAATGCTGATGCTGTAGTTATCGAGGGAAACCGCGGCCTTTATGATGGTGTGGATGTGGAAGGCGCTTACAGTACGGCGGAACTTGCAAAGCTTCTGTCAGCTCCTGTGATCCTGATTCTTAATATAACAAAAATGACCCGTACTGCAGCCGCTCTTGTTCTTGGGTGCCAGAAAATGGATCCGGATGTGAGAATCAAAGGAGTGATACTTAACCGGGTGGGCACAGGCCGGCAGGAGTCTTTAATACGTGCAGCTATAGAGAAATACTGCGGAATACCTGTAGTTGGGGCTGTTCCCAGGCTTAAGGGAGAGTTTTTTCCAGAGCGTCACATGGGTTTGATCCCGGCTGAAGAGCATCCGGGTGTAGATGCATCCCTGGAGGCTGCGGCACGTGTCTCTGAAAAGTACCTTGATCTTGAGAGTATATGGAGTATCTCATCTGATATTAAGCCGTTTGGCCTGGAAGTGCAGAGCATGCCTCCTGCCAAGCAGGATGCCGCCGGTTTAAAAGTGGGCATAATTCGTGATTCTGCTTTTCAGTTTTATTATCCCGAAAATTTTACAGGATTTGAAGCAAGGGGGGCGGAGCTGGTTACTGTTAATGCAGTAACCGATCGGGAACTTCCGACCCTTGATGTTCTGTATATAGGCGGAGGATTTCCGGAAACACATGCGGTAGCTCTTGCCCAAAACAGATCATTCAGAGAGTCGTTGAAAAAAGCTGTTGAAGCAGGGCTTCCAATATACGCTGAGTGCGGTGGATTGATGTATCTGGGACGGTCGCTAGAAATGGCTGGAAAAACTTACCCAATGTCTGGTGTGCTTCCACTGGAGTTCGAACTTCATAAAAGGCCGCGTGGACACGGTTATACTAATATTGTTGTGGATACGGAAAACCCTTTTTTCCCGGTCGGCACTACTTTGAAGGGGCATGAGTTTCACTATTCAAGCGTAAAAGGAACAATTCCAGGTAATATTACTACAGCGTTTAAACTTAAGCGGGGTACAGGAATAAGTAATTCCAGGGACGGGGTTATATACAAAAATATAATGGCTGCCTACACACATCTTCACGCTCTTGCAAGCCCTCAGTGGGTGGATGCGCTTATAGAGCGAGGTCGCGCTTACAGGCAGGATCGAAGCAGGTTGTAAAGAAAAAAGAGAAGCGATCGGACCTCCCCCTTGAATCAAATGGGAAAAAGATACTATTATTATAGTTAGTGTATTGTAATCAGAGCCTGTCTATAGATGTATTTTTACTGTACACTCATAGTAGGGCTGTACCACATGACGGATTCGATCCGGCTCAAAAAGCAACGTAAGGATGAAGCCCTTTACCCCTATTTGCTGAAATTGCAGATAAAATAAATACGTTATACGCAGACTCTAATTAGCGCATAATGCAGCATTTATAAGCCGGAAGTACTTCCGGAAGTGTAGGATTAGGGAGATTTTTAATGGCGGACTTTAAGAATAAAGACAAAGCGGACGATCAGAATAAAGAGAACAAGGAAGGAATGGAAACTCAAGATAAAAACATAGAAAAAAACGATGAAGGCATAGATGAGCCGGCAATTCCGGAGACCCTGTCTGTCCTGCCTGTGCGGGATATCGTTATTTTTCCAAACATGATTCTGCCGTTGTTTGTGGGCAGGGAGCTGTCGATCAAGGCGATCGATCATTCGCTTTCTGTCAACAGGATGCTGCTTCTTGTTACACAAAAGGATCTTAGTGTTGAAGATCCCGGTCCTGATGACCTTTTTTCTGTGGGTACGGTGGGCATGATAATGCGTATGCTCAAACTTCCCGACGGCAGGATAAAAATTCTTGTGCAGGGTCTTTCCAGGGCACGTATAAAAAACTATCCGCAGAAGGAGCCTTTTTATCTAACCCGGATAGAAACAATCAGCGATCCTGAAAACATTAAAATCACTATCAAGGAAGAGGCGTTGATGCGCTCGGTTAAGGAGCAGCTCGAAAAAGCTGTTTCGCTCGGCAAGGCTGTTATTCCGGATATCTTGGCTGTGATAGAAAGCATTGAAGAACCGGGCAGAGTGGCCGATCTGGTGGCTTCAAACCTTGGATTGAAAGTCGAGCTTGCCCAGGAAGTGCTGGAGATGGAAGATCCGGTTGCCAGGCTTAAACTGGTTAACGACATTCTCGGTCGCGAGATAGAACTAATGCAGGTTCAGCACAAGATTCAGTCCGAGGCCCGGGGCGAGATAGACAGATCGCAGCGCGACTACTATCTTCGTGAGCAGCTCAAGGCGATTCAGAAGGAACTGGGCGAGACAGACGAACGAAGTGAGGAAGTTGCCGAGCTAAAAGAGAAGATCAAGGCTGCAAAGATGCCGGAGAAGGTGTTAAAAGAGGCCGAAAAACAGGTTCGCAGGCTGGAGAAGATGCATCCGGACAGTGCTGAATCCGGTACTATACGTACCTATATAGACTGGCTGGTGGAGGTCCCGTGGTCGAAGTCGACAAAAGATCTTCTGGATATAAAAAAGGCCAAGAAGGTGCTTGATGATGATCACTACGACCTGGAAAAGGTGAAGGACAGACTTCTTGAATATCTTGCCGTAAGAAAGCTTAACTCATCTATGAAAGGCCCTATACTATGCTTTGTCGGTCCGCCGGGTGTTGGGAAAACATCGCTTGGAAAATCTATCGCCAGGGCTCTGGGCCGCGAGTTCGTTCGTATTTCGGTAGGTGGAATGCGTGATGAGGCAGAGATCAGAGGACACCGCAGAACTTACGTTGGATCGTTGCCGGGCCGTATAATTCAGGGGCTTAAGAATGCAGGGACCAATAATCCCGTCTTTATGCTGGATGAAGTTGACAAGCTTGGCAGTGATTTCAGGGGAGACCCTGCCTCGGCTCTTCTTGAGGTGCTTGATCCCGAGCAGAATGCCGCTTTTGTGGATCACTACCTGGCTGTGCCTTTTGATCTATCCAAAATTATGTTTATTACAACCGCTAATCAGCTCGATCCAATACCCTCGCCGCTTAGGGACCGTATGGAAGTCATATATCTTTCCGGTTACACATCAGAGGAAAAAGTAGGAATAGCACGTAACTTCCTTCTTCCCAAGCAGATGAAGGAGCACGGACTTAGTGATAAGCAGTTCAAGATAGAGCCTGATGCGCTTCTTGTCACTATTGAACAGTATACCCGGGAGGCCGGGGTGAGAAACCTGGAGCGTGAGATTGCACATCTATGCCGTAAGGTGGCAAGGAAGATCGCAGAGGGTCAAAAACGGCTTTATACCATAACGACTAGAAACATTCACAGGTACCTCGGCCCCCCCAAATTCCTGAGGGATGATACCAGAGGGCATGGTGAGGTCGGAGTTGCCACCGGGCTTGCCTGGACCGAGACTGGTGGTGATACATTATATATAGAGGCGACCACGGTGAAAGGCAAGGGAACGTTGGCCCTTACAGGACACTTGGGTGATGTTATGAAGGAGTCGGCACAGGCGGCGCTCACCTTTATACGAAGCCGTGCGGATAAGCTGGGAATCGACGAAGATCTCTTTAGCAAGCAGGACATACATGTGCATGTACCTGCCGGAGCAATTCCAAAGGATGGTCCTTCTGCCGGTATCACTATGGCTACAGCTCTTGCTTCGGCTTTAACCGGTACGCCGGTACGTAAGAATCTTGCAATGACCGGTGAGGTTACGTTAAGGGGCAGGGTGCTTCCGATAGGAGGGCTCAAGGAAAAAGCCCTTGCCGCCAAGAGGGCCGGCATGACCACTATAATTCTTCCGAAGCGTAACAAAAAAGACCTGGAAGATGTGCCGAAAAATGTCCGCAGTGATATGAAGTTTGTATTTGCAGAAAGTATGGATGATGTGCTTCCTGTGGCGTTAGAGACTTTTTCAGCAGAGCGCAAACGTTCCTCTGCTAAACGTAAAAAGGTCTCGACCGCTTCTTCTTCAAGCAAAGCCGGATAAAATAAATGAAAATAGCCGGAGCCGGAGAGTCCTTACTCATAGGACTGATACGGCGTTTACAGGAATCGCAAGCAGGTGGTGTTGCCGGTAGAACCGCTGCCGGAGTTTTAAAGGGTATTGGTGACGATTCCGCTGTTTTAAATACACCACCCGGCACTAGTCTTCTGGCCAGTACCGATCTGCTGGTTGAAGGTGTTCATTTCGATTTGTCCACCACCACCGCTTTTCAGCTTG
The DNA here is from genome assembly GCA_027021335.1 of Nitrospirota bacterium. GTDB lineage: Bacteria > Nitrospirota > Thermodesulfovibrionia > SZUA-242 > SZUA-242 > JALUUO01. The sequence continues at coordinate 77,428 of JALUUO010000068.1, read as the reverse complement.
GTTATAAATGCATTACTGTTAATCTGAGTGATATCAGGGGCATGGGTGGTACGCCGTGTTACTTGCTGGTATCGTTAGGTCTTCCAGGTGATCTGGAGTTTGATGAATTTAAGGAATTCGTAAGGGGTATGACTACTGCTGCCGGCAGTTACGGTGTGACTATCGTGGGTGGTGATACCTGCCGGTCGGATAAAGGCTTTGTGGTATCAGTTACAGTGCTTGGTAATTCGCTGAAGCCTGTTTTTAGATCCGGCGCACGTCCTGGTCAAGAATTATTTGTGACCGGTACGCTGGGAGATTCAGCGCTTGGCCTGAAAATACTGCAAAGCTCCGGTAATATTATGAACCTGGAAGATCCTGAAACAATGAGTCTGCCGGAACTTCTGTCCGAACCGGGTCTCAGGCAATACTCAGTTAGGGTTTTAAAGCGTCACTTGATGCCTGATCCGGTGATGCAGGATTATCCGGGTGCTACAGCCATGATGGATGTGAGTGATGGACTTCTTATAGACCTGGACCGTTTATGCCGGGAAAGCGGAACCGGGGTCAGGCTTGAACAGGCCTGCCTGCCTCTTTCGGATGCGCTTTTGAAGCTTGCACCGGTGTTGGGGCTTGATCCGTTTGAACTGGCTTTACGTGGAGGTGAGGACTATGAACTTATTTTTGCAGCTCCTGCGGGATCGACTTTTGAAAACGCTACTCGTATAGGTGAGTTTGTGGACGGACCCGGCATTATTGTTTCTTCAGACGGGATCGTAAAGCCGCTTAAGGCGGAGGGGTATGATCACTTTTTGTAACACCTTAGATGTGTTAAAGGGCTGGGATTATAAGTTTTTTTATTTTTTATAAAAATTTAAGCCTAGGTTAAAGTATGCAATTGACGAACAGCGTTAGTTGCTTGTTTAGCATAATTTTGAAAAGCCCCCCGACCCCGGTAAAACTATTGAGGTTGCCATGAGGTTTCAAGAAAATCTCAAACAAGTGCTTACAGTTGACGACTCGCCGCACAGGATAGGAGTCGCCTTTGCACTGGGCGCCTTTATTGCCATGTCGGCTTTGCTGGGCCTTCATACAATACTGGGTATTGTGCTTCCACATATTTTCAAGCTGAGCAAAAGGGTTACTATTGCCGGGGTTCTTATAAACAATCCATGGACAACAATTCCTATATACTCCTTCTGCCTCTGGATCGGTCTTCTGTTTGCGGGCTCTGATGCGCCGCCACCTGATATTGACTGGTCGAATATTTCTTTCAGCATGTTAAAGACGGATTTACTATACTACCTGGTTCCCTTTTTGGTCGGTACAACCTTGGTAGGCCTGGTATCTGCTGTGCTTGGCTATTTTCTTATAAAGCATGCGGTTATAAAGTACCGCTCCTAATTTATTTGTCATATAATATGAAGTATTCGCTTATAAGTCTAGGTTGTCCTAAAAATCAGGTGGACTCGGAAAACCTGCTTGGCCGTTTGGGTTTCTCTGGGCATGACTTTACCGATCTGGAAGAGGCTGACGTAATACTTATCAATACCTGTTCGTTTATAGAGTCTGCCAAGGCTGAATCTGTTGAAACTATTCTGGATGCTGTCTCAACAGGAAAGAGGGTATTGGTAATGGGTTGCCTCCCGGCCCGGTACATGCGTGAGCTTAAGCAGGACCTGCCTGAGGTGGAAGCGTTTTTTGGAGTGGGAGAGGAGGAGCGCATTCTCCAGCACCTTGGAATTGAATCACCCGTTTCTTACCAATCTTGTCTGCCCGTAAACCGTTCTCTTCTCAATCCTTCCCATTATGCCTATTTAAAAGTTGCGGAAGGCTGTGACAACCGCTGTACTTACTGTGCTATCCCCTCTATAAGAGGGCCGTATATTAGCCGTGCACCGGATTTGCTTGTGGCCGAGGCTGAAAAGCTGGCAAAAAATGGTGTCAAGGAGTTGATTATCGTTGCCCAGGATACCACTGCGTATGGAAAGGACCTGAGGAGTTCCAGGCCTGATCAAAATCTCGAGGGGCTTTTGCGCATACTTTCAACCCTGGGTTTCAGATGGATTCGCATTATGTATGCATATCCCGATGCGATTACAGAGAGCCTTCTTGATCTGATTCGTTCAACAAAAAACATATGCACATACCTCGATATTCCGCTTCAGCACTCGGAGCCGTCGGTTCTGCTGCGTATGGGACGGCGGCGTTCGGAAGTGGTCGATCCCAGGCATCTTGTTGAAAAGATTCGCGGCATGTTGCCGGACGTTGTGATCCGGAGCAGCTTTATCGTAGGTTTTCCCGGTGAGACGGAGAAAGAGTTTGAGGGGCTTCTTGATTTTATCCAAGAGACAGAGCTGGAACGGGTTGGGGCGTTTATGTTTTCGAAGGAAGAAGGAACACCTGCCGCTGCAATGACCGGACAGGTTCCAGAGGGTCTGATTAAGGAACGGCTTGACCGCTTGATGGGACTTCAGGCTGAGATTTCGTATAAACGTGGTTTGAAGTCGGTTGGAAGTGTTCAAGATGTCTTGATTGACGAATGCGACGGAAACACCGCCATCGGTAGGACGAGTGCTGATGCTCCTGAGATTGATTGTAATGTGATCGTTCGTTCGAACCTGTCTCCGGGGGACTTTGTAAAAGTAAGGATAACAGAGGCACAGGATTACGATCTGATTGGATCGCTGGAGGTGGAGTCCCAACAGGAGACAGGTATCCCGAATATGCGGAAGAAGTTGCGCCATGCCTGAGGGACGCCTTACCGTAACTCATGTAGTCTTGTTTCTTACCACCTGTTTTACCACTTTGGCAGCCGGGACGATGATGAAAGGCGCGACCTTGTTGGAGGTGCCTGCCCGTTTGCTTGATGGAGTTCCTTTTTCCGCTACTCTTATGACGATTCTGCTTACACATGAGATGGGTCACTATATGATGTCCAGGTATCACGGTACGCCTGCTTCTCTGCCCTATTTCATTCCTGCGCCGTCGTTTATAGGCACCATGGGGGCGGTTATCAAGATGCGGCCTCCGATAATAGATAGAAGGGCGCTTATGGATATAGGTGCTGCCGGTCCACTGGCAGGCTTTGTAGTGGCTATGATTGCTGTGGTTGCAGGCCTTTTCTACTCGGATGTGGTACCGTCTGCCGGTATCCCTGCCGGAACTCTTGCCCTTGGTGATTCGCTTATGTTTAAATTCCTTTCTTATATTGTGCTTGGTGTTGATCCAGACAAAAGTGAAGTGCTTCTTCATCCTGTTGCATTTGCCGGCTGGATAGGTATGTTTATTACAACATTGAACTTGTTGCCGGTTGGTCAACTTGACGGTGGGCATATAAGTTATGCCCTGTTTGGTCCTGAACGGCACGCACTGATATCAAATGTAGCTATTCCGGTACTACTTGCTCTTGGCTTATGGCTCTGGCCGGGCTGGGCGATCTGGGGTCTGCTGATGTTTATTCTTGGTAAAAAACATCCGCCGGTGGTACTACCGTTTGTCGAACTGGATGGTAGGAGAAAATTGATGGGATGGCTTTCAATTGCCGTTTTTCTGCTAACGTTTATGCCGGTGCCTTTTAAGGCATGGTAAATGCTGAAAGGTGTGGTAAACTGAGATGTATGAAAATCCAAAGTCTAGGAGTGACCTGTTGTTGCTCCATAGAACATTCGTTAATCAAGGAGGTTGATTATGCGTGATAGGTTGGTTTTGCTGATTGTGCCGGTTTTGCTTCTCGGAGTGATGCTGTTTACTTCCGGATGTTCAGGCAGGTCTGTAAAGAGGATTGATACAGAGTCAGTCGTAGACCTAAGCGGCAGGTGGAATGACACGGACTCACGTCTTGTGTCGGAGGAGATGATTCAGGATTGCCTGAACCGTCCATGGCTTTCCCGGTTTGCCTCATCGCATGGCGGAAAGCCCCCTGTTGTTATTGTAGGTACTGTCTTGAACCGCAGCAGAGAGCATATAAATGTTCAGACCTTTACAAAGGACTTGGAGCGTGCATTTATTAATTCCGGCCAGGTGGATTTTGTTGCCAGTAAATCAGAGCGGCAGGAACTCCGGGAGGAACGCCTTGAGCAGGCGTCCCATGCATCAGAGGCTACGGCCAAGGCTGCTGGTGAAGAGATTGGCGCTGATTTCATGCTTAAAGGCGTGATAAATACCATAGTCGATCAGATTGGAGGAAAAAGGGTTATTTTTTACCAGGTAAACCTGGAGTTGATAAATCTTGAAACAAACCGGAAGGTTTGGATTGGTGAGAAGAAGATAAAAAAGTTTATCAAACAGAGCCGTTTCAAGCCATAGCAGGCGTATGTTTTATCGATCACTGCAAAAGTGGTTAATTATTGCTGTAGCGTTTCTTCCTGTTGCATGTGGTGTAGGCGGTAAGCATTACGTTAAGCTTGAACAATACATGGCATCGGGACAGTGCGGACCTGCACTGGAAGATATTTCGGCAAGTCGAAGCCAGTACGGGAGAAACTCAAAGCTTTTGTACCACTTTGACAAGGGGATGGTGAACCTGCTTTGTGGCAGGTTTGTTGAGAGCGCCGAAGCTTTACAGAATGCAGAAAGGCTGGCGGAAGAGCTCTGGACGATTAGTATCTCTAAAGAGGCCTCTACCTTTCTTATTAACGAATACGCGCAGGCTTATGGGGGAGAAGATTTCGAGAAGGCGATGATCAACGTGGTCTCGGCGGTTGACTATCTTCTTATGGAAAAGCCTGATGATGCTCTGGTGGAATGCCGGCGGCTGGACGAGAAACTTCAGCTTTACAACGATAAATACACAAAGAAGAATGTCTATAAAGAAGACGCTTTCGGTAGGTACTTAAGCGGAATTATATATGAATCCAGAGGTCTGCTCAATGATGCATATATAGACTATCGGAAGGCCTATGAGGCATATCTTGATTATAAAAAATACTACGAAACTCCTGTTCCGGCACCTTTAAAAAAAGACCTGATGCGATTGGCCCGGAGGCTGGGCTTTGATGATGATTTAAGACAATACCGCAAGTCCTTCCGCGGTCTATCCGTGCCGCTTCACAAGGATATAAAGTCCAAGGGACGTTTGGTGCTTATCCAGTTTGATGGACTCTCTCCCCGTAAGGTTCAGGATAAAGTGGTGATTGCCACAAAGACCGGCCCTATTACTCTTGCGTTTCCGCGTTTTGTAACAAGCCGCTCCGGAGCTGGTGGTGCAAGTCTTGTTGCTGTTTCTTCCGATAGCCGGCATAATTTTAGCGGTGAAACTTTCCTTGCAGAAGATATCCAAAAAATTGCTCTTAAAAATCTAGATGACAGAAAATCTCGTGTGGTTGCTAAAACCATTGCCAGGGCAGTTACAAAACAGGCTGCTTTCTATGGCTTATCCAAGGCTGTTACTGGTGACCGAAGAGGACAGAAGGCGCTCAGGCAGGCTTTGAATATTGCCAATGTTTTTATAGAGCAGGCTGATACTCGGAGTTGGCGTACTCTGCCAGGCCGTGTTTACCTCTCCATGGCTTTAGTAGATCCTGGTTCGTACAAGGTCTCGGCCGATCTGAAAGACGGGCGTACGGTTCAGCTTGGCCAGGTTGAGGTCTCGGCCGGCCGGACAAAGTTTTTGTTTCTTGATACCATGTACAAATAGAATTGGTTTTATTGGTGGTTTTTAGTCTAAAAAACCTCCAAAAAAGGTTCCAAAAAAACAAAAAACCGAGGTAATGCTATGAGTGAAGAAAGTCTTAAGCTTTACGGAGTATGCCTTGAACGCCTGAAGTACCAGATAGAAAACGCCAGGCAAAGAGCTGGAGAAACAATTAAGGGAAGAATCGTGTTGGAAGGTTATCAGACAGGAGATATGGAAGAGATCATAGACCTTCTTGAACTTTATGACATTGATGACAGGAAACCAGAGACACTTAAAGAGAAACTGGACGACGTTGCAAATGATGTTTCTCTTTTAGTCAGAGAAACGGTTGAGTTTGGTTATGACGACAATGGTTTTCTCTGTCTTTACTGGCTGGTAAAATAAGAATAAATCATATAAAAAAGTCCAAGCTAATCAGGGCAGAGTTTTTTGACAAAATAACCCGGCCAACATTATTACAACAGAAAGCACTGGACTTGTTAAGCGTAAAGCTATAATGTACCCAGTACAGACAAACTGAAATTTGCTGTTTTATCAGTAATATCAACAGGTTTGCGAATTAATCCAGGGGGAACTTCAGCTTAGCGAATCAGACAAGTCTGATAAATTCTGTTAATCCTGTCAAAAAAGGTTTTTCTTATCACTTGATGGCAGGATTAAATTTGTTTTTGTTTATCAAGGTGTATAGTCCGCAAATTACGGATCGTAAAATCTTTCAGAATACGGCTATCGAGCAGGGTGTAAAACAGGGCTAATAGATCGGATAACCGTTCACTTGCAGATGCTGAAAAGTGTTGAGCACCTATCAGCTTTCTGAGTGCCTTGGGTGGCTCGGTGAGAAGAGAATAAAGTGTGTAATGATCTGCCGGAGATGCTGGGATTTTTGGAACTGCGGTATTGAGCAAGCGTGCCTTTGTGTGAAGATTAAGCGGATATTTATTTTTGTTTAAACGTATCAGTTCATTGAGAGCGTCATGCTTCATCGCGATGAGATCACCTATGGAGTTTACAGCAACTTGTTTAAAGATTTCAGCCCAGTCGCTGCTTACGCCTTTAATCGCATTGACAGGCAGATTACTGAACAGTACGGCAGCGCTTGTTTGTAACCGCGTTGGCAATGTTACAGGTGGTTTGTCGGAGATTCGTGCCTTTGCTGGTGCGGCTCCGGCGGCAATCTCCACTTCAAACATCCAGCCCTGCTCTGCAAGCGGGTAACGCTGATATAAGAGGCATTTGTTCGCGTTGGGTGAATATTTTTCTGCAGATAGTTCCTCCATCTGCCCTAGCCGAACCCGCATGGAAGCAATATGGAGCCTACCATTCCAGGGAACGGATGAATTGACAGACTGCATGCCGCTATCAAGTTCAGCGGCAATGAGTCTGGCAAGCTCGTTGAAATCAATACCTGTCGCTTCAGACATGGAACTCACGTTATTGTCTTAAATGTTATTTCAACTTCCCCGAAAACATTGACCTTGAGTTGCGAGGTCTGGGGCGCGCGTTCGTCAGCTTGACGTACCAGAAGGCGGAAGTTGGAAAGTGCCGTGGACTTGGGTAAATAGGTGATGTTCTCCAGGCGTTTAAGCGGCATGGCAAGACGTTCGGCGCGTTCGGGCTTCGCGGCTTCTTCGGTGCTCAATACCTCATAGGTCAGTTTTGCATTGATCTTGCCGGCGTCGGCAATAATACGCGGCATGCCCCGTTTGAGAACTTGCGCAATTGCTGCATGCTGTGATTCCGCAAGCTTTGTGCGAACCGCCGCAATGACTTTGTTCACGCCGGAACGCTTGAGAAGTATTTGTTTGTTTCTGATCCTATAATCTTCTTTTCCCAGTGCTATCCCCAATATGGCTTGAACAGGTGGAGATTCATTGATCTCCTTGCGCCGAGGTTGGTAGGGCGCGTCGACATAAATAGAAGTAGGGTATTTTGATGAGTTGCCCGGGAACAGCTGCTCTAGTTCTGCGTATACTTGCTCATCTGTAATGTAGCGTTCACCAAATTCTTCCACTGAAACGGTGGATGCCTCCGCCAGTTCGGCCAGGCGTCTTTCCTGGTCGAACTGGGCGGTTGCCACTGCATCAAACATCTCGCTGATCAGCTTGGCGACAAATTCAGCAAACCCTAGTTCGTTAGGTGCAAGATTTTCATCCATAATATGATCCTTCAGCGTTATACATCATTATACGTTAAGCGGCAGATAGTCGGTCTTGAAATTGATACGCACCATACCGAAAATTTGTACCCGGCTGCCAGAGATGTCACGATGCGTCTCTTTTGTGGTGCGGACGCTTACTGAAGTGCGCGTTGTTCTGCTGGAATAGTTACCAAACAAGGATATGATCGGTCCTGTTCCCCCTTTACTTCTGCGTTTGTAAGTGTTTCTCTGGTAAGAGGAAGCATTTTTCTGGTAAAAACTGGATGCATAGGCGCTGAACGTCAGTCTGGTTTCGATCAGGCCGTTTTCCACAATCAGTCGCAAAATACCCTGCTTAACCATCTCCTTGAGCAGATCATATCGGCTGGTTGCGATCCTGCGAGCGACCGCGTCAAGTATTGTATCAAATCGCGCTTGATCAATTGCCCCCGATTCGGCAACTTCGTTGTTATTCGGAATATCTGCCTCAGCAGGAAGTGCTAAAGCAGCATTCAAAGTCTCGACATCAGTATTATCCAGTGTTGCTCCTACCTTGACCTTTGGTTGCGGGTCACTTGAATCAGGATCGGAGGGCAAGATTCTGGAGAGAAACTGCAGCAACTCCTCCCCGCTGATGTCATCCGATGTGTCGTTTATAAACTCCTTTAAGGTCTTGGCCACACTTTGTACCAGCTCAATATAGGCTTCGGTCTGACGCATGTTGGCGGAAATCAAAGCATCAAACGTGTCAGTAATAAGCTTGGCTGTGAACTCGGGAAATCCTATTTCGTCAATTTTTGCCGCTTCAGAAATGGGTGAGTTGCTAAAAGCCATGATATGCCTCCTTGGATATAGTGTTTTTTACGTTGTGCCTCCGATGTAGGTGTAAACTCCATCTTTGCTGCATAAATATGTTGTCAAAGGCGAAAAATGGCACCTTGCCGTTATTATCAATGGAGGGGCTCGGGAAGACCTAAAAGGTTGTCCTAGGGTTGCCGATACAGCCGACATCAACGCATGTGTACAAAATACGGAGTGATAAGAACTTGATTTTTGGTGACTAAAAAAACAGGGTTCCTCTGGTTTCTTTTTTCTTTTTTTAGCCATGAAAACCACTCCTTAATCTTTTTTTATCTTCTACCTTACATATTCACTGCTGGTCCAGAATTGCATTGACTCTTTCCACAATCAAAGAAATTTTATACGGCATTCGAAAAGCGTCTCTAGCCCCGTTAGCAAATGCCGTGGCAGTTATATCACGGTCTCCATGACCGTTAATCAGAATAATTTCTATGTTTGGATAGAGGTCTTTAATGTTTTTGATTAGCTCAACTTCCGTAAGACTGCCTTTTTTCGTTATTTCAAGAATAATGAGACTGACTGCTTTATTTTTTATAGTTGATTCAATCCGGCTGCTGTTTTTATTCTTTAGTACGATCGTGCTTTTTTGAAGTTCAACAACCAGTTTATTGTCAGTAGCGACAGTAGGTCCGCAGATCAATACGCAATGTTTGTTCATGACATGGCGTCGTTTTATTCATCACTCTAAAAACATTCTACAATAAACGATTATCTAGGGCGTTCCCTTTTTGATATAGGTGCCGGCCGCAATACTGTCTGGATCACCCAGTTGCGGTGTTGATGTCGTCATTGTTGCAGAATTATATTGATGCGCTTCCGACAGTGAAACATAGCCGTTACCGTCATAGTCTGATGTTACAGCCGTACCACAGGGGTTCTTCTCTTTAAGGGCGTTAGGTAAAGTGTAGTGGAACTCCGCATGCGGGCGGCCATTGCAAGTCGTTGATATGGAATATGAGTTTTCCGGACAGGTTGAAGAAGTCAGGGTAACTGTTTTGTTGCCAACGTTGTCCATATTGTCGAGCATTCCTCCGGAATGACAGGTCATCACGTCTACAGTACGTTTTTTATAACTAGATACATTGCTGATATAACCGGCCAGCTCCGTGTCCGTAACGGTTTCTCCTGTATTGCTGATAGCCATCGAGAGATTACAGGAACCTGGTCCGGAACCTCCACCATGTCCCATCCACCAGACATAGAGGTAATCGCTGCTTTTAACTTTACTGCCTAAGGTGTTAAAGACAGACTGCACATTCGCCTTACTGACCGCCATGTCTGTAATAGAATGTCCATACTGGTTTGTTGCATTGTAGTCAGCATACATTGTATTGAAGTCGGTTCCATCTCCGTACAGGACGTAGATTTTGTCATCCTTGAACCCGTTATCTCTTAACATACTGTATTGAAGAAAAAGATCGTACCACCACTCGGAGTGATAAGACACATTGTCTGACGTGACTTTGTTCGTACTTACGAGAACCGCATATTTATGGGCACATCCGGAAGAAAAAATAATAAACAGACTAAGTAAGCCTAGAGTTAATCTTATTATCCCGGTTTGCATTGTAACCCTCCTTTTATGAAACTGTTTAATAGAACTGTTTAATAGAACATTTTTTTATTCAGACTTTTCCGGAAAAACCCTGAAACTCCTTTTTAAATGCCTGTCCGTATACCATAAATACCGGCCGTCATAAGCAAGTCCAGTTGGTTCCGTACCCTCAATATCGGCAATGAATTTTCTCGAGCGAAGCATCTCATGCTCGTTATCCTGAATTTTTCTTTTATCGATCTTGGCTGGTAAGTTTTTGCCATTGAAACAGATGCTCCATAAATACTCTCCGTCGGATGAAATCCCACGGGGATTGCAATCAGCAAAGATGCTTCTGACAATTCTGCCGTTTTGAGGATCTATCTGATTTAAAGAGCTTGAGAAACCGGCAAAATATGCTGTCCAGAGATACTTCCCATCCCACGTAAGACCTTCGACCGATTGAAACCCCTTTTCTGCCGGTACTTCCATTTTTATGGTTTTCTTCAAACGGCCGTTTTCGGGATCAAAGGAGTGTATCTTTTTTGTAGCCTCATCTATAACCCAAATCGACACGCCATCAAATGCGAGCCCCTTGGGCCTGCTTAAATCCAGATCCAAAGAACGAGTAACCGCACCGGAGAGAGAATCGATTTTCTGAAGTTTTTTTGTCTTGCCATCAATACTCCAGAGTTGTTTGCCGTCCCATGTGATACCCGCCGGAGTTCTTCCGGGCAAGGGAATCGAAAATTCCTGACTTGGGATTTTTGTATAGACTTTACCCTGATGACCGACACCTATTACTTTGTTGTTGATAGTGACCTTCCAGATCGGAAAATAGCGGCTGACAACACGTTCTCCCTGTGGATAGATCAATTCCGTACGTATTTTATCTGATAGTGACTCAGGTTGCGGACTAATTTCACGTTTCTGTAGATGTGTAGTCGCTATCTGAACAGCCTCTTGCCTTGACATATACTTAACAGACTTGAATGCACCAACCTCCTGAAAATTGCCTGTATAAGCATTGACGATAACAGCAGCCTCGGCAAGTTGACCTTTTATTGAGTAGGGAACAATGTAGTAACCGCCATGTTTTTCATTTACAAGTAAAGGAGCTAAGGCTTTTGCTTTTTTAAGAATTCCATATGATTTAAGTTCATGAAGCTTAAATTTCTCGATCCATCTATCTGCTAGTTTCAAAGCAAAATCTGGTTTTATTATCTTGCCTGTCAAAACCTCGGTAGGTGCAATGGCCAGCCCTTTAATCTCGGGAGGTTCTATGATCGCTACATACTTACCCAGATAACTGCTCCCGGCTTTGCTTACCGGCTGAAACTCACTGTACCACGTGCTTCCTGTCACAAACCTTTCGAGAGCCGGATCACCAAGCGGTACGGCCGGATCATTGAACCAGAGAAACTCAAGATTAACTGTTGGATTGGTTGTGGGGTCTGCGCTGGTAATGATTCCTTTTATGGCAACCCAATGTTCTTCGTGTGCTGTATAGCTGTTATGAGACACAGTATTTAGCAGCCCGGCGGCCGGATAGTTGTTTTTGGTCATCCAGAATGCAACTGAATACATCAGAGCCTGGGCATCTGTTTCTGGATGGATACTCCAGGTGCCGGTAGGTGGACAGAGGTTTTTTAACGCCCCCTTTAATCCTGCAGGATCTGTATCCCAGACCGTCTCGGTTTTATAGCTCTGTATGGCCGTCCATACATCTTCCTGCAAGACTGAGCAACTTCCAGATGGATACCCCGCCATGATCATCTGACCGGTAGCAGGACCACACCAGCTAAGCGCTTCTTCAGAGTGGGCGGGCAGACTCAGCATCACACTGTGAAGCGGCTGCGCAAATGCATAAGAAGAGGATATTGTGAAACCAACAGCAAAAAATAACACCCATAACCTGTTTATAAAAAATCTAATAATAGACATAAGCTTCCCTCCTTGTCTCATTATCTATCATGGACATGAAAGACCCGTATTGTTAATGGTGATGGATTTATGGTACCGCCGCCGCAGGATGTAGTGATAACCATTGATTGTTCTTTTTCCGCCCCAGAGATCAAATGTATGCGCACAGTTACAAGCAGCCTTCCAAACTCCAGCCGGGTTTGACGGAATACGGGCATTGATCACACCGCTCCACTTATATGGCCCTTCCGCATCAACATGTCCCGCAGGGGCCGGATGTGCAGCATCCCCGCTGTAATTATGAAACTCAATCCGACCAGACGTGTTATCTCCCCAAAGTGCTTTCAGACTGTAATATCTAAGGTGTTGGTTTGGGTCGTAAGCCTTAACCTTGAAGTAATATTTGTTTGGTCCGGAGGAAACTATGTCACAGGCCTGAACCTCCTTATCCGGGTAACATGGATCTGAGCTCAGACCTGCAACCCCCTTCTGACATATGTTCGATAGTTTAACTTCAGGTGGGGTGTTGTCTATCCGAACAGTCAAACTATTTTGAGCCGCCGGCAGTTTCCAGGTTATGTCGGTTCCAACAGAGTCGTAGATCTTTACTTTGAAAGTGTATAGGCCGTTTTCACCGCTTGGCCACCTCATAAAGAGGAACGGAGGATACCACCATTGTGCATGCAAAGGATATTCGCTGGGAATGCTGTACCTTGTTGTGCCTGTTTCCGGAGCAATAGTAACCGGTTCGTATTTTGCTATCAAAGGATCGGGATTCCATTTATAGGCACGCCAGCTGTGGTCAAGAGCTTCGAAAGCCCCACCATCCTTTGAAACCAGCACCTCATAATGAGTTGCCGATAATGACTTGAAATTATTCAGGTTTCCGAAAATGTTCAGTGTTCCCCCAAAAGGGGAGTGCTTTACCTTGAAAAAATACAGAGGATCGGTGGTCGCATATCCATCCACAATATCGGTGGAAGGAACATGTCCTACTCCCAGAAAAACAGGTTCGGTCAGGTCAAATACCACCATATCCACCCTGACAATACGGTTATCCGCCGTGATATAAAGCGGTGATCCAAGACTGCTGACCGCTATTCCCGAAGGCCGCCAGGGCAAGCCTGTTATCACGTCACTCTTAGTTGATGTTATTAAATCGACAGTTGAAACCCTGTTCGCAGGGTCTCTTTCAACAACATACAGTGAGTTCTGGCTGATATCCCTCCATGCCATGAAAAAGGGTGCGACCAAGCTAACACCGGATACACCGTCTCTAACAACCTCTCTTACCTTGAGACCCGTTGTTAAGTCAATTTCGGATATTATTGCCGGCGGACCCTGCTCAGTGACATAGGCATAATTTCCATCACTCGTAACAGCAAGGCCGACTGGATGACTTAATCCTGTAAAAACAGGGGTTTTTACTCCGGTTGTAAGGTTGATCCTTCTTAGTCTTCCATCATTGTAACCAACAACATAAGCCTGATCGTTCGGAATATCCAGAACCAGTTGCTGAGGCGCTCCGAGGTTGAAGGTCACCATGTTTTTTGTGCCTGAAGAAATATCAACCCTCCATAAGACACCTGAGGTTCCTGGGTCATCTCTGGTTGTGACATAGGCCAGGCCATGACCCGGATCAAGCTGAACATCTTCAGCATGGGTGAATCCGGTGGCTACAGTATCTACAACACATGTCACAGCCGGATCGTTTTCACATTCAGGAGTAAGAATAATTCGTTTCAGGTCCGGAGCATTATACTCCACAAAATATAGATGATTATTTGCTTCATCAAGAGCTATACCTACAGCGGCACTTAAACCTGAAAGCAGTTGAGTTTGGCTTGCTGCAAAAGAGAACTCGGCCCTTCCGGTAAGCAGGAATACAAGACCGAAAAGGAAAACCAGGAACTTATACTGAATTCTAGTATTCATAATCCCTCCTTGATTTTAAATACTCTGTTTCAGTGTTAGTGTTTCAGTCTTTTCGTTATTCTGTATAACTTTGAATAAGCAGTTTTTATACCATGAGTCAGGTTACAAAAAAGAGCCCTTCAGGAAAAACCTGAAAGGCTCTTTCTGCTGCCGTTGAAGCAGCCTTGGCGCTTTCTAAAGAGGCTCGATGGTCACCTAGCAAAACCATGGTGTTTTTACCAAAGTTTTGGCAAAAGCACCCTGGTTTATTGCGTAGCTTGGGTTTAATACCCCTCTGCTTGCAGCGGGGATTTTTATTTACCTGTTTACTGATTACTGAAACGTACTCCCGTCCCAGACTTTGTCCAAATGTTCCCGTAGCGGAGACGCCACAATTTCCGCTTCCGTATACAACAACCGTAGCTCATCTCCAAATTGGGTGACGTTCGGCATAAGCCCTGTGATGTTTGTCCAGCGAAACCAGTTGCCGGATACACTGAGACTCATGGGAACATCCGGTACAGCAAATTGGTACCAGCCGGCCGTGTTCAGAATTGGGGTGAGGAGAAGATAGGTACGGTCCGCAGTGGTTTCGGTGCAGGATGTGGCGTCGCACTGCCAGGCGATCCAGCTTTCGGTTGTGACGTTCCCTGCTTTCGGAGCGGTAGCGTCGATTTGGCGGGCGACAACTTGCTGATCTCCCCCAGCTGCCAGTCGAGCAAGCACGAGGGCGTCGGTGTCAGGATCGATAAGAGCAGTCGTTGGCATCAGCTCGAGTGTGCGGCCGATGGCATTGAGAAAATCGATGTTCGTCGGATTGGCGGCATCCGCGATTTGGGATCGCGACTGTACTGAGGAAAGAATCGGCAGTGTGCAGCCGCGCTCGTGGATTTCCTTCAATGCAGTGTCAAAGGCAGCGGCGAAATCGCTGCGCATGGTGAATTGCACCGGAATAGTCGCCTGTTGCGTCACTTCCGGCCGGTCGTTCTTGCGGGCGGCAAAGAAAAGCACTAGCTCTGTCGGCATAAATCCAGCAGGTGGATTCGTGCCAGCGACACCAAGAATGGAGGCGAGGGTCTGTGACCGTAGTTCGGTTTCATCGAGTTTTTCGAGCAGGTTTAGATAGCCGCCAATTTCGGTGATGTTCTTTGGCTCCGGGATCCGCGACGGAATAACGCTGCCGGTGAGTGCCAAGCGTTGCGCCAGAATCTGCTGCGTGCGCATGAATTCCGGTGAGGTGGAATCTTTCAAAACTCCGAGCAGTGTCGCGATTACCTGATCTTCAATATCTACTCCTTCTTCTTTTTGCGGTAAGGTTTTTTCAGTCATGATTTGTTCTCCTTAAATTAGAAAGTGTTTTTTGAAAATCACTGTTTTTTGCAGATGGCAAAGGTTATGACGTCGGCACAGGCAACCCAAGCGCCTTCAGGATGGTCGTTTTGCCGAGCTTCACCTTGTCCGAGTCACCTTCTGCGATAGAGAAGGTTTCGAGCAGCGTTGCGAGGGCTGAACGTCCGGGTAGTTCATCACCGAAAATATCATTGACAATTTTTTTTGCCTCGTTGGTCGCCTTTTCTTCGTCAGGATGATGACTCCCTGCCAGAAGGGTGAAACCTTTAGCTCCTTCTTTCAGCTTTGCGATGCCATCGGATTTTTTCTTTTCCTTCGCCTTTTTCTGCTTCTCCTTTATCTCTTCCTGTTTCTTTTCCTGCTTTTCATCGATACCGGCTTTGGTTTTCATAACGTCCGGGAGTTTATCAATGACTTTTTCGGCCATTCCTTTGGCTGCCGATAACGCTTTATCACGAGCGCTCTCGGCGGTCTTCAGTGTCTCGGTTTGCAGTGCCGCCAGTTTGTCTTTCCCAGTGAGGTCGCCAAAAGTACCTGTTGTAATCGCTTTGTCGATGAGCGACGAAGCCAGTGATTTCGCCTCTCCACTGCCGTCTGCAGTATTGACGTTCAGCAAGTTAACCGGTTGCGGCGGTTTCAGTACGCTCGCAGCTTGGGCGCCGGTGCTTCCTATCAGGCTTTGACCGCGGAAACCTGGTGCTGTTTCTGCAGGTGCTGCCTTATCATGCGGTGAGTCTTTCCAGTTCCAGAAGCGGGTGATATCGATCTTTTCGCTGGAATTGCAGTTACCAAGAACTGTCTCGCCGAGCATACCTTGCGTCGGCAGGGTAATTGTCGAACGATTTTGAGTAAACCCTTCACGGTGGAAAGTGAGTAGTGCCTCCTGCACATCACGAGTTGTCACCTCCATTTGACTAGCGACATCGGGCGGAATGTGGAACGGCATGATCATCGCGTTGCCGTAGAAGCCGAGAACTTCGTTGGTGACGCAATTGAGTAGCGGCACTTCCTGTGTAGCGTCTTCGATACCGCCTTCAGGCACACCGACGGTAAAGCGTTCGAGAAGGATGGCCCGTTCTTCCGGTGTTAACGACTGCCAGATCGTTTTCGAATAAGACACCGTATTGCTGACAATATGCTGGAATGCCGATTCAATATGTAAAATATCAGCCTCGCTTAACGCTGGTGGAATGTCACGCGATGGGATCAAGAGACGGGTTCCCATCCGCTCTGATGTTCGGTCATCAACGAACGTGATGAGAGATGTGCCGCCTTCATTCTTAATGTCGGCTTTTATTGTAGTCACCATCGGCCCACCGATTTCCCTTTCAATATTAGTCGGACTCAGTGTCACGGTACGGTTTTGGGAATTCAGAATGTCATTTATGTTGCCGATGATGCTGTCACCAAGACTGCCTAACAAACCAGGGAGCGGCTGCGGCTTCAAACGGTAGGTAAAGGATTGAAAACGACGTGTCAGCTCAAAACGCGTAACATTACTGCGGGAGATGTGCCGCGGCAATCTAATTGCGCCTGTACGTTCATGCGTCGACCCTCCCTCGTTGAGACGACGGTTGTTAAGATACTGGAGTAATTCCTCCGAGGAAACAAATCCGTCATCGCCAGTTGGAACGTCTTCTACAGAACCAACGGGGCTTAACCTGGTGGTTCCAAGGCGTCTGCCAGTATCGCTGTACATGGAGATAAAGACCTCTTCGAATGGCATGAAAGTACCTTCGACCAAAATTTCAACAATATCCTCCGCTAAACCGCTTGAGGTTTCGATACCCATGGCCGGGTTGGCAGTGAAGTCCCGCAAGAGCTTGAGTCCGTGAAAATATTTCCGCTTTCTGCGCAGGCGGTGCGCAAGCGCATCGTTGTACAGAATCAACATTTGATAGCGATGAAGCAAAAAATCTCTGGTGATTTCAACACTCGGCAGCGTCAACGGCTGCCCATTTGGCAGGAACTGAACAATATCGAGCGGGACGAAGCAGACGAGTTGCACGTCATCGACCTTCGTGTTCACCGAAAAGTGCCGCAACACCTCCCAGTACTGCATAGTTAGTGCGTGGTTGTGGTTGTGGTTGGCGATGAGCTTCGTCGTGATCTCTTCGCGGTCGCTGGCGGTTGCAAGGCGGACGCTGGAGCGGTTCACCTGACGGCGCGTCCTGGCGACGCGTGATAATATAGAATGAAAATCTTGTGTTGCAGAAGAAACAAAATCCCGACTCCCCTTCTGCCAGCTATTTGAGCTGCCGCTGGATGACGAACCGCCGTAACTGGCAGCAGCCCCAGCGCTAAATAACAGCCCGCCAATAAATCCGCCGATACCGCCAGCAATCCCAACACCCCGCGAGCCGGCTTCCGTGTGGAAGCTGCTGCCGCCGCTTGCCGCTTCACGCAATGCCGACTGAAAAACGGCTTCGGTCGAGGAATCGCGGACTTCACTCAGAATCTGCTCGTCGGCAATACCGAGACGCTCCGATTCCCGCACTGCCAGTTGTTGCTCCTGTTCGAATATGGCGACGCGCTGCTCTTCGCCTGGCGCCAGCGGCAATGCGTAGAGCATATCGCCCAGCGACAAGCCTTTTGGTGCCCACGTGGTGTGCATTTTGACGACATAGCCAAGTCCGAGGCTTGCTGCCTTCGGGACTTCGTCTGGATTTTCAGCAATGTTGGTGAAAAAGTCCGTAACATCAATGGGACGCGACACCGGAACCCGATCAACGTAGCGCAACTTACCGTTTGCAAGCAACGCTCGGTTGATCGCACGCTCGAATGCCGGACTGTTGCGCTGCGTCGTTAACGAGAGAGACATAAACTTGAGTTCATCTGATTGGATCGGAAAGCGGACAGTCGGCTGCGCCTGGCTGATAAGCGGATCAACGAGTCGGAACATAATTGAGTAACGATGCCTGTCGATAACACCGCTGTTCGAATGAAAGACCTGCGCGCAATCTGTCTCATCGCCGAGGATCATCGGTGGCGTTTGTTCCGCAAAGTCCTCCGGATTATCTTCTGAGTCTTCTGCTCCAGAGGGCACAATATCTTTGAGCTGAGAAACGATGCTTGTCGGCATCGGAGCCAGCTCCCTGTCAAGGATCAAAAGCCCCAGTCGTCCACCCGTCCCGAAAAAGTCACTTCTTTCCAAAACGATACTAGTAGAATTGCTGCGTCCGCGAACGCGAAATGTAAGTCCCTTTGCGGAAATCGGCACTCGTGGCATTTGCAGAGTGAAAACGCCGCGTTCGTCGGTGATGGCTTTTGGCGTTGGCCAGGCGATATTGGCGACGTTTTCGCTGGATGTGTATTCGGGCTCTTGCGCTTCGACCGATACTCTTTCAGCCGGGGTTCCGTCTGGCTTCAGGATCTCACCCGTGATGGTTTCTGGGAAAAGCTCCCTGACCGTTGGAAAAAACTTTGTCAGGTCCGTCTTGATCTGTGTGAGACTTTTGTGTACCTGCGTCACTGCGAGCTGGCGCTCTTTCACAAAGTCGGAAAACGCCTCGACGCCGAGTTCGAGTTCGATGGAATCGTTTTCTTCGACTGGCGGTTCATCCTTGCTCGTAGGCTGGAAAATGAGCTGTACCGGCTTCAGACGTTGTTGAAAAGTATATCTGTTCGTCGGTGGCCTTCTGGCCAGGAGGCCGCTTTCCAGTTCCGAGGCAGCAAGGCGCTCGAATCCTTTCTCGGTAATTCGAAAGGCTTCGAAGTTGGAAAACTCCTCACCCGTCGGCAATTCATGTTCGTGCCGTACTGGCATTGCCGAGTACTCGACAATATCACCGACATTCAAACCTGGCAATTTTGCCGTGAAACGGCTGTGCTTTTCCGCTTTTTTGACCAGTCGAGCGGTGACTGTTTGTACCTCCCCACTATTTACCCTGTAGCGCACCTCCACTTTTGTGCCGGGCTCTAGCGATTCTATCTCCATCGGGATGTTGACGTCTTTTGTCCCCGCCTTCCTGTTGGAGTTGACCTTCGGTTCGCCGAGACTGATCTCAATGTCCTCGATTTCTTTTTTCATAGTAAACCCTCCTTTTTTGTGAGCTTAGGAATTAAGAGTTACGAATTAAGAGCTGTTCGGCAATTAATTCTTTCCTCCAAGTAGGTAATATTTTTTCCTGAAGTTACAGCTAACGCAAAGCGTTATGTGCGGGTTTTTAGAAGATCACCGTATAAAGTAAATGACGGATGCACCACCGACTATTTCTTCCTTCTCATTTCGCTGCGCTACACTAATCATAAATTGTTGTCCTTTTTGAGCGTTGGCAGGAATTGATGTTTGTAAAGCTAAAGGAACAAGCTGATCAGGTTGTTTTTCCATGCGAATGATTGCGATGTCTTCTCTAATCTCTACAAATCGTTTATCATCCTGAAGGATGACTATTCCTCCTTTAATAATTTCCAACATTCTAATTTTAGTTGGCGGCAGGCAATCAAATCGTGATCCTTTTTCTAAAGTCAGCACACCTCGGCAACAACCCAATGTGGTTTCAATCCTTGTTCGTTCCAAAAAAACAGTTCCGGTATGACAACTGTCTTTAGTGGTAAAGGCAGGTGGTGTCAAATCAATAAGGGGGAATGCCTTTCCGTCTTCGTCAATCGAAAGTAGGAGTCGCATATCTTTAGGAAGCTGACTTCTATTTACTATTATTTCCATGAAACGCTGGGCATTATGTAAGTTGCCTGCAAGGAAGGGAAAAGATGCAGTTGCGTCTGCCAAAACATCAATTACCGATAAGTTGCGCTGAGCTAAGTTATTCCGACTTAAGGTAAGATTACCCCCTGTCATGTTTGCAGTAGCGAAAGCATAATCATTGTCGGCATTTACTTCCGCCAACAGGCATGGGTGCCAGTGCATGCCGCTGATCCACCCCCACAAGTCTTCCACTTGTGCTGATGAAATAGTAAATTTAGCAATGACGGAACCGCCCGATGGTATTGACGCGAAAGTAGCGCTTACAGGTATCGGGCTGACGTGAGTAGCATCTATTGTTGTCCAGTCAGCTGGATAGACAAATTGTAAGCCTACGTAGGGTGTGATACGGGCATTGACAACTACGTTGCGGGCTTCTCTTTGACCATTATTTGTTACACGGATATACAGGTAGTTCGTCTGCCCACGTTCAACATTTCTAGATTTACTGGGGTCGTCTGGAACAAAAACGTTATCGTCTGTGATGCGAACAACAATATCAGAGAATGTCCAAAAATTACCGCTCGGTGGAGTTGAGGGTTCAATACCAGTATCACCTGACCAGTCCTTGATCATTACATCAGCGAAATCCAATGCCTGTAACACATTGATACGACCATAGCCCATATCCTGATTCCACGTGCCGTTGGGATAGCCTGGGGTTTCGGCATAAGCTATGGTACCTACCTTTTCCGCAGTTCGTTCGATGATGTTGCGAACCTGAACATTTGTCAGTGTCGGGTATTGACTCAGAAGTAAAGCAGCTAAACCTGCTACGTGGGGTGTCGCCGCTGAAGTTCCATCGAAGATGAAAATATAATCACCGGCAGTATCTCCACAGACTGGATAATTTACACAAGCCCAGTTGTTTTTTGGTCCTCCGTTGTTGTCGTTGTAACCACCATTGCCTTGAATGTCGGTGCTATAACAGAGAACGCCTGGAGCAACCACAGACATCTCAGGTCCGAAATCTGATCCCCAACATTCACCATCCGGGCTGGTTGGTGATTTACGATTATCCACTTGGTCGGAAGCTCCACAAGCCATGACCAAAGGATTAGTAGCCGGATAGGTTACGCTGCTGTTATAATTGTGTGTTGCCACACACATTACCACATTCGTATTGAACGCATGCTGAATAGCAGGATCAATTATTGCGTGGTCCCAACTATTCGAGCCAAAACTCATACTTATAACTTGAGCCCCATTATCTGCGGCATAGTTGATACCTGCTGCTACTTCTGTTTCTGTCCAGTTTTGAAATGCAAGGGGCATGATTTGGCAATTTCCAGCTACTCCCGCCACGCCAATCTCGTTATTGTATCTACCTGCCACGATGCCGGCACAAGCCGTACCATGAGGACCTGTTGGCGATCCATCCGGCATCATTGTACCTAGGTTTATGCCCGGCCCTGAAAACTGTAAATCCGGATGAGTTAAATCACAGCCTTCATCTAACACGCATACCACTACGGTAGCAACCCCCGTAGAAATGTCCCAACCGGTAGTTCCTGGCCCTCCCGCTTGAATTTGTGTCATATTCCATTGTTGTGGGAATAGGGTGTCGTTTGGCACAACAGCGATGGGAACCAGCATTGGCATGTTCTCAAAACGTGCTTCGCGTATGAACTCTTTCTCCTTTTTAAGTAGAACTTCCTTAAGCTGATAGGCATTCTGCTGCTTTTTGATATTGTTGATAATACAGTAACGGTAGTCGCCTAGGTATTTGGATTTTGCCAGGACTTCTTTCAGACCGTACTGTCCAAACATATTAGATAGATCTTTTTCTGCTTTTTTATCAAGTTGTGTGGTTGTCTTAATTAACAATACATTTGGCAATGGACACAGAAGACCCCCGCGTTCTTTAGTACTCATTAGTCGGTAAACTGGAGCAATCAAATCTATGGTTGATTCAAGTTTATTTTCGATCATGCTCAAACGCTTCTGATCTATGGGGTCCCCATGTTGTGACCGAATCCAAAAGCGTTTATCTGTATGGTTAATAACCTCGAGTGAGCGTGACACGTTTTCCTGCTTTGTATCATTCTCATCCTCAAGAACAAAGCCAATTTTTTTTATAAGAGTTTCAACCTTCTTACGTTCTTGTATTTCTTTAAAGAAAAGCAATAGACGAGTTTGATCAAGCATCATCATGGTACCTGAACCATGTCTGAGTTCTAACGGAAAGTTTTTCATAGTAATCTTCTCCTGAAACTTGGTTTGTGGTTAGGTGTTTTTACTTGTGGCAATGTTATTCTGCTACCACTAGTGAATGAGAGCGACTGCTTTATTATCGATTCAATCTGGCTGCTGTTTTTGTTTTTTAGTATCATCGTACTTTTTTGAACTCCAACAACCAGTTTCTTTTCATTAGCGACACTAGGTCCGCATACCAATACGCAGTGTTTGTTCATGACATGGCCTTGTTTTCTTCGTTGCTTTGTGTGTTATTGAATAAGCAATCTTTATGCCATGAGTTAGAGCAAAAGAAAAAGCCAGCTTCGATATTTTACAGGACGCGATAACCCCGACTAAAAGTTAGGTGTTTTTACCAGGGTTTTGGCAAAAGCACCCTGGTTTATTGTGGTGTTATTTTGAAAAATTCTTGAAGGAATGCGGATCAATGCCGTACTTAGTCATCTTCTCATAAAAATTCTTCACGTTGATTCCGGCGGCAAAGGCGGCGCGGCTGATGTTTCCACTGGTGGTTTTCAGGCAGTCACTAATATATTTGCGCTCGAATTGTTCTACCGCCTGCTGTTTGGCCAATTTGAAAGATGATAATTTATTTTCTTTCTGCAAAGAAGTTACACTCTTATCACGGATATCTGCCGGAAGATGACGCGTTTCAATAATACTGCTCTCCGCCAGAAGTACGGCTCTTTGAATTATATTTTCTAATTCACGAATATTTCCAGGAAAGTCATAAGCCAAAATCAGTGCTTCTGCATCTTTGGTAAGACGCAGGTGAGGCTTAGCATACTTAGCGCTGAAAATTTTAAGCAGATGTTGTATTAACAACGGGATATCACACTTTCTTTCTCTAAGAGGTGGAAGTTCAATATCAAGCACATTTAATCTATAGTACAAATCTTCTCTAAAGGTTCCTTCCCTTACAAGGTTTTTCAGATTCCTGTTTGTAGCTGCCAGAATACGTACATCACAGCGGTTGATTTTCGTGCTGCCCACACGGCTGTACTCCCCTGTTTGCAGAATTCTAAGAAGTTTAACCTGTAACGCTGCAGGCATTTCACTTATTTCGTCAAGAAAAATAGTGCCTTTATCAGCGTGTTCAAACCATCCGGCTTTATCTTTGATAGCGCCTGTAAAAGCACCCCGGACATGGCCGAAAAGCTCGGTATCCAGTAAGTTTTCCGGCAGAGCACCACAGTTAATGGTGGCAAAAATGGCGTTTTTGCGCCTGCTGTTGTAATGCAGCGCTCGCGCAATAAGCTCTTTGCCGGTGCCGCTTTCCCCGTAAATCAGCACGGTAGCAGCAGTGTCTGCAACCTGGGCAATGAGTTTCAAAATAGCTATCATCTTTGGATGATGTCCTAGGATAGATTCAAAACAATAGCTGCCGCGCAGTTCGTGCTCTATGCCGTAAGGGCAAGTTATACCAGGTAATTCCATCCTTTTTTTACGCAGTTCAGTATCCATGAAGTTTATAACTGTATGCATCTGGTCCGGATCAAGGCTGCAAGCACGCCTAAGAATTTTTGGTACAAAAATCTCTCTATTATGTTTATCCAGATAATCTATATCATTAAAATCAAGCAGCCAACCACAGCTTCCACAATGATCTGCTCCAAGACTATTTTTATTATTGCAATAAGGGCACTCTTCCGTAAGAGAAAGATGTTGTTTTATGTATTGCCAGGCTCTTACTCCGGCGTATCTATCCGGGTGGTAAAACTCAATAATTGTTGTGCCATTATTTTTCCTGATAATCTCTCCTGTTAAAGCTATATTTTTATTAGCACCAAACTCAGGTTTGATAGTAATAATTCCTGTATGCTTACTATTCAAACCATTTACTAAAGCTCCGCTTAAACTAAACTCTGATATTATCACGCTTGAAGTTTTTTTATTGCAGATCGCTTTTGCAGGTAATTCCGTCTTTACCCTCACATCAAGTCTTGGCATAATTGTCAGTTCTCCTGGTGTATCTTGAACCTTATTAAATAAAGCTGTTTTCTTGTTTGATCAGAACACCTGAACCATGTTTCTAACAAAATTCTATCACATAACCGTTGGAGTGTCTTAACTTTGCTGTTATCTTTATGATATTATTGACAATCATAATTGCTCTGACTATACTTTAATTTTACTTTAATAAAAATTCTAAAGCTGTTTTCATAATTTTATGCCAGAGACACTTGCTGAAAAAATATTCCGGACCCACCTAAGAGAAGAGCCTTTTGCCGGAACAAAGGTTCTGGATATAGATGTGGTTATGTGTCATGAGATCACCACGCCTGTCGCTATTAACGATCTGATCGGGCGGGGTATGGACAGTATATTCGATCCCGGCAAGATAAAGGTGGTAATCGACCATGTAACCCCTGCTAAGGATACAAAAACAGCAGAACAGGCAAAGATACTTCGCGACTGGGCGCGCAGACATAAAATTCAGGATTTTTTTGACGTGGGCAGAAACGGGGTATGCCACGCGCTGTTTCCGGAAAAAGGCTTTATCCGGCCCGGCTACACGGTAATTATGGGCGACTCTCACACATGTACACACGGGGCGTTTGGCGCATTTGCCGCTGGTGTGGGCACAACAGACCTTGAGGTAGGCATATTAAAAGGTGTCTGCGCTTTCAAAGAGCCAAAAACAATTCGTCTAAACATTACCGGCACTGTGCCGCGCCGGATTTATGCAAAAGATGTGATATTAAAGATTGTGCAGACTCTGACGGTTAACGGCGCCACTGACAAGGTGATAGAGTTCGGCGGGCCGGTGGTCGACTCGATGACCATGGAGAGCCGCATGACGCTCTGCAATATGGCTATCGAGGCAGGAGGCACTTCCGGCATGTGCATGCCCGACGCTACTACCGTGGACTACCTGTGGCCTTTTATCTCAAGCGACTACGCAGATAAGAAGGCTGCACTTGAAGACTTCAGACGCTGGTGTTCGGATGATGGGTGCAGCTACGATCAGGTGATCGAGATTGATGTTTCGCAGTTAGAGCCTCTTGTGACCTTTGGGTACAAGCCGGACCAGGTTAAAGGGGTCTCGGAGATGGCGGGAACACCTGTTGACCAGGTTTACATAGGCTCCTGCACCAACGGCCGCCTGGAAGACTTAAGAGCTGCTGCCGGTATACTTAAAGGCAGAAAAATCGCTTCCACAGTGCGTGGTATCGTATCTCCTGCCACACCCAAGGTCTTTCGTGACGCTGATGACGAGGGCATAATCAAAGTATTCATGGATGCCGGTTTTTGTGTAACAAACCCTACTTGTGGAGCATGCTTAGGTATGAGCAATGGTGTTTTGGCCCCGGGTGAGGTATGCGCATCGACAACCAACCGGAATTTCAACGGCCGCATGGGTTCGGGCGGCATGGTGCACCTTATGAGCCCGGCTACAGCCGCAGCCACAGCTGTCGAGGGTAAAATCGCCGACCCCCGGAACTTTTAGAACTTTTGAATCTAACAGTCTGATCGCTGGTTTCTGTGAGCTCTTATTCTTATTCAACCCTGCCGTACGGCACCTCGCTTACCCTTCTTACCGATCTCTACGAGCTTACCATGGCCTATGGTTACTGGAAGACCGGAACCGGGGAAGACCTTGTCGTTTTTCATCACTTTTTCAGACGAAATCCGTTCAAGGGCGGTTACACAGTGGCCGCAGGGCTTGAATACGCTATAGATCTGCTCAAAAACTTCCGCTTTGATAGCTCAGACCTGGAGTACCTGGAGTCTCTCACAGGCAGCGATGGAAAGCCTTTGTTTGAAAAAGAGTTTCTGGACTACCTGGGCCGTATGGAGTTCTGCTGTGATATAGATGCTGTACCAGAGGGAACAGTGGTTTTTCCCCATGAGCCGCTTGTTCGTGTGACAGGGCCTATTATACAGGCACAACTTGTTGAAAGCCTATTGCTAAATATAATCAATTTCCAGTCACTGATTGCAACCAAAGCCGCCAGGGTCTGCATGGCAGCAGGTTCCACACCGGTAATAGAGTTCGGGTTGCGGCGCGCTCAGGGCATAGACGGGGGACTTGCAGCCTCACGGGCTGCATTTATCGGGGGCTGTGTCGGAACATCCAACACTCTTGCCGGCAAGCTTTTCGGCATTCCGGTAAAAGGAACGCATGCCCATAGCTGGGTTATGTTTTTTGACTCGGAGCTTGAGTCATTTGCAGCCTATGCCGCAGCTATGCCGAATAACTGTATATTTCTCGTTGACACCTATAACAGCCTAAACGGCGTAAAAAATGCCATAAAGATCGGAATCAAGCTGCGTCAGGAAGGACACGAAATGATCGGTATCCGCCTGGACTCCGGTGATCTTGCCTACCTTAGTATTGAGGCCCGGCGTATGCTTGATGAAGCCGGATTTCGAAATACTATGATTGTGGCCAGTAACGAACTCGACGAAACCATAATCGAAAGCTTAAATCTTCAAGGCGCGGCCATTACAGTCTGGGGGGTTGGAACCAAACTGGTAACAGGGCATGGCCAGCCTGCACTTGGAGGGGTTTATAAACTTGCCGCTATCAAAAAAAACGAGGTTTGGCAGCGCAAGCTTAAGCTTTCAGAGCAGGTGATAAAGGTGAATAACCCGGGGATTCTTAATGTACGCCGCTTTTTTGACAAGAACGGACTTGCAGTGGCCGATGCTATATACGATATTGAGGAGCACGAAAGTCAGTCATGGATAATCGTGGATCCCGTAACCCCTATGCATAAAAAAGATGTTGCTTCCGCACTTGAATATGAAGATCTTCTTGTTCCGGTTTTAAGGCAGGGAAAGCCTGTTTATGATCTTCCGGAAATCACGCTGATTCAAATCCGCACTAAGCAGCAGCTCGAGCTTTTCCATCCGGCAATAAAGAGGTTTGTTAATCCACATGTTTATCCTGTCGGACTCGAGAGCCGGCTGCATAACATAAAAATGGACCTTGTGACGGAGGAAAGAAGCAAAAATGTCAGGATTGACAAGTAAGAAGAGTAGGGGGTTTCTGAAATAATGGAAAACATCACTCTATAACCGAGAAAATCAGGCAGAGCGAGATGGTTACACGCAGTCCTGCATCCATGTACGTGAACTGGTGAATTTCATTCTCAGAGCGGCTAAGGTAAAACTCTATAATAGATTTTGCAGTTCGCTCCGGATTTGTCAGGATAGCAACTCCAACCAGTGACAGGAAGAAAATAGCAATCCAGATAAACCACTGCATTCTTGGCACTGGCATTGCGGCAACAAGAACGGCTGCGATTATAATAAGTAAAGCCCCGTGAAAACGAAACAGCCTGTGGCAAGACCATGCCCTCCAGAAACTCTCCCATAGATCCGGCCTGAAAAATTCTACCACTGAGAACATAAGATTAATAAATCCTATGGCTATGACAATCTTATGCATATAGTTGAACAGGATCAGGCGGTTGAAATTATTCCGCCTCCAAGCACTTCGTTCCCTCTGTAAAACACAGCCGCCTGGCCAGGAGCAGGTGCCCACTGGGGTTGTTTGAAATTGATCTCGGCTCTGTTTCTTCCCAGTATCTTGATTCCGGCCGGTGCCTCTTTCATTGTTGATCGTATTTTTACGGCAGCCTCGAAATTTCCGTTTTCGGGTATAGAAGCTATCCAATTTATATCGCAAACCAGGTATTTGCTCCTCATACCCTCTTGGCGGGGGCCGAGGACCACCGTGTTGGAATCACGGTCTATTCTTATAACGTAAAGCCGTGCACCGGCTGCCACTCCAAGGCCCCGCCTCTGCCCTACAGTGTAAAAAGCGATTCCGCGGTGTTCTCCAAGGATACGTCCCGATGAATCAACTATCGGGCCGGGCTTAACAGCTTCCGGAGAGACTCCGCTTATAAAATCGGTGTAACCGCCGGTTCCTACAAAACATATCTCCTGGCTTTCGGGTCTGTCGGCTGCAGGAAGACCCGCGCGTTTTGCTATCTCCCTGACTTCTTTTTTATGAAGAATTCCAAGTGGCAAGATAGTGCGGGAAAGTTCGTTTTGCTTCATCACGTAGAGAAAATAAGACTGATCTTTCTGTGGATCGATTCCCTTTAACAAAGCGAACCTGGTGCCTGTTTTAACTCTTTCTATCTGGGCATAGTGCCCCGTGGCCACGGCGTCAGCCCCAAGATCGGCCGCCTTACTTAGAAGAAAACTGAATTTAATAAAGCGGTTACATAAAACACAGGGATTGGGTGTTTCACCGGCAATGTATGATTTACAAAATGGTTCTATTACCTGCTCCAGAAATACCTGGCGCGTATCCATAGATATATGTTCGATACCCAGACGCTTACAGGCTGTTTCGGCAGATAAAACAGCTTCCCTGGAGCAGCATGTTTTAGGATCTGTTCTGTAACGCTGATCCCATATCTGAAGAGAAAGTCCGAGGACTTCATGACCTGCCTCTGAAAGCAACAAGGCGGTAACAGACGAATCCACTCCGCCACTCATACCAACGACAATCTTCATGGAAGAATTAACCTTATATATCGTCGAAATGTGTCAAACGCCGAAAATCTCTGAAACGGTTTTCTATCTCCTGATAATCAAGGCTCTTAAGGCGGTTTAGTGAAAAGTCTTCTACGTTGAAAGATGCCATGACACTTCCGAAAATAACCGCCCTCCGGATGTTGTCGTCGTCTAGATTCATGCTGTTGGCCAGGTAACCCATGAAACCACCTGCAAAAGAGTCGCCCGCACCAGTAGGGTCAAATACGGATTCCAGGGGGTAGCCAGGAGCGGAAAACACGTTGTTGTTTGTAAAGAGCAGAGCACCATATTCACCCTGTTTAATGATCAAAGTTTTTGGCCCCAGTTCTCGTATTTTAGAAGCAGCCTTAACAAGGTTGGGCTCTCTTGATAGTTCACGGGCTTCACCATCGTTGATAATTAAAATATCAACAAGCTTAAGGGTTTTGATGAGCGATTCTCTCTTGCCTTCTATCCAAAAGTTCATTGTGTCACAGGCGACAAGTTTTGGAGCGTTTATCTGTCTAAGGACATCTCTTTGGAGGTCAGGATCAATATTTGCGAGAAATACTACTTTATGATCCTTGTAACTTTGGGGAAGACTGGGTCTGAACTTTTCGAACACGTTAAGTTGTGTATCCAGCGTGTGCGCTTCATTTAACTCATATGTGTATTCGCCTTTCCATCTGAAGGTTTTACCCGCACTCCGGACCAGACCGGTGGTATCTATGTTTCTGCTTTTTAAAAAGTCAACATGCTCTTTCGGAAAATCTTCACCCACCACAGCCACAAGGGAAACATTCGTAAAAAAACTGGCTGCTGTGGAAAAATATGTGGCAGAGCCTCCCAGAACTTCTTTCACCTCCCCAAATGGGGTTTTTACAGAATCAAATGCTACGGAGCCAACAACAAGTAATTCCATCACAATACCTCTATTTCATAATCAAGCAATTCTATTTCAGGTGTATTTTCAGTAAAAGAGACCACTTTTTCCAGCACCTTATGCGCGTGGCTCGAATCATTTGCCACAATAGCCACACCCAGACTGCTTCGCTGCCATAGATCATTAGAGTCCACCTCGGCTATCGAAACATTAAACTTGTTATGTACCCTGTCTTTAAGGCTTTTCAGAACAAAACGCTTTGACTTAAGAGATCCTGACTCCGGAATGTGAATATCCATAGAAAGAACTCCTATAAGCATAGGCAATAATAACTATTCAGATTCAAAAATAGGATGAGTAGAAGAGTTTTATTCAAGTTGAGCAATTTTATCGCCCAATTACCACTCAATTTGTAGTTTTAAGATCAGTGATGCTGGTGCGCCGCCGCCTTATCGCTGGCTATTTTACTGCGTTGTTCCATCCAGTTAAAAAACGCCATCAGAATTCCAACAGCAAAAAAACCTCCTGTTGGCATAATCATAATAAGAAGAGGCTTGAAATCCAGCAGTGCATAGCCCCAGACACTTCCTCTGCCAAGCAGTTCGCGGAAAAAGCTCAGAATTACCAAGGCCACGAGAAAGCCGATTCCCATTCCGATACCATCGAACATAGATGGGACAAACGTATTCTTGCTTGCAAAAAGCTCGGCTCTGGCCAGGATCGAGGCAAATGCAACTATAAGTTGAATGTAAAGCCCCATCTGGGCATATGCCTCACGCGCAAAGGCAGCCATTGTCATGTCAACAACTGAGACCCATCCGGAGATAATCAGCATGAAAACCGGAATCCTGATTTTGGGATGTATAACGTTTCTCATCATAGAAACGGTTACATTTACCATAACCTGCACAAACATAACAGCCACTCCCATTAGAAAACCGTTTTTTACACTGTTTGTAACGGCAATAGATGGACAAAGACTGATAGCAAGCCTAAAGATAGTATTTTCAGTGAATATTCCGTTTTTTATTAACTCCCAATTGGTCATACTAGTGCCCTTCCTCTCCATGTTTTCCGGTTTCGGCTTTGATCTTTCCGGATAGTATGTCGGAAAGCATCTGTACCGCCGGCCTTACTCCGGCTTCAGTAACAGCCCGGCTGGAGATGGTTGCGCCTGAAATTGCCTGCACGTATGTAAGGTCGCCGTCCTTTACCACTTTGAGCGTTTCAATAGTTTTGCCCTTAAACTGGTCTTTAAAGTAATCTTTCTCAATCTCGTCACCCAAACCCGGAGTTTCTGCATGATGCAGCACATTAATCTTCTGTACTACAAGATCGGTATTTACGGAAACCAGTATATTTATATAACTTGAATATCCCTTGCCGAATGTTTCGATTATATAACCAACTGTTTTGCCGTCTGTTGTAGCCTTATAGTATTCGGCGTGTTTTCTCGGATATGGATACCATTCCCCCATTTCTTTTATACTGTCAGCCTCGATCATCTCTTTTAATGCATTTTCCTTTTCCTGCTTGGCTTTCTTAAAGATGATAGGTGATGTCTTTGCATAAACACTCGCAAGTATCAAGCCGCCTGCAATATAGATGAGCATCAGGTTGGCAACTATTTTGAACATGTCCATACCTGTCATGCTATCTGTGTTTTGCCGGCTCATGCCGCAACCTCTTTCTTCTTACCGGCTGCACCGAATGTCTTGGTCCGCATTCCACGATCGAGAAGCGGAGCAAAACAGTTCATGATAAGAATTGCGAACATGACGCCTTCGGGGTAACCTCCCTTTAGGCGAATCAGCATTGTAAGCAGCCCGCAGCAAATACCAAAGACAATTTGAGCGGATCTTACGGATGGAGATGTCACATAATCCGTAGCCATAAAAAATGCTCCAAGCATCAAGCCGCCGGCCAGCACGTGAAATACCGGATCGTTGCCCGTGACTTGTGCAACTATGGCCACGGTAGCGATAAAGGAAATAGGTATGTGCCAGGTGATGTATCCTCTTATCAACAGGAACACTCCACCTATAAGTATCAGTAAAGCGGATGTTTCACCTAGTGAACCTGAGACACCTCCAAAGAGAAGGCTTTTGTAGAGTGCGGTAGCGCTTCCTCCAAACTGTTCAAGAAGTGTTTGCATGCCTTGAGATGTTGTTTCGCCAAGTTTTACCACGTTTAGAGGCGTGGCTGCCGAAACCACATCCATGTCTGTAATCGACTTAACCGGTGCCATCCAGCTTGTCATCTGTTTGGGCCATGAGATTAAAACAAAAGCTCTGCCGATCAGGGCGGGATTGAAAATATTGTATCCAAGGCCGCCAAAGATATGTTTTGTTATGGTGATAGCGACAAATGAACCTATGACAGGTATATATAGTGGAATATTTGACGGTAAATTGAATCCTAATAAAAGACCGGTAAGAAAGGCGCTGCCGTCTGCCAGGTTAATCGGTCTGTTTACCATCTTTAGGGTCATAGCCTCAAACCCGAGACAGGATATTATTGTTACCGCCTGCACTATCAGCGAACGCATACCAAAAAAATAGACTGACGCGGCAAAAGCCGGAACAAGAGCCAAGGTTACCAGCCACATTATGCGCGCGACTGTTACCTCGCATTTTATATGAGGACTTACCGAAACTACCAGCTTATGTTGTTCTTCACCCATTTCTGTTTTTATACCTGAAAGAAAGCTTGTTCTATCTCACTTCTTCTGCGCTAAGTTCATCTTTGCAAGTTTGATCCACTGTACGATCGGCCGTTTTGACGGACAAATATATGCGCATGTACCGCATTCAAAGCAGTTCATTAAATCATATTCTTTTGTATCTTCATAAAAACCGTGTTCCACCAGCAGGCTTAACATGGCGGGTTGAAGTCCCATAGGACATGCGTCAATGCATCTGCCGCAACGTATGCAAGGCCCGTGTGTGCTCACCTCGGATTCCTCAGGAGTAAGCACCAAGAGACCTGATGTGCCTTTAATCACCGGTGCGTCAAGGGTTGACTGGGCCATGCCCATCATCGGACCGCCGGCAATTACCTTGCCGGAATCGTACTTAAAACCTCCGCATTCCTCCACCAGTTGAGAAAGAGGAGTGCCGATTCTCACCATCAGGTTTTTAGGCTCGTTAATGCCCCGTCCTGTTACTGAGACAACTCTCTGTAGCAGCGGCCGTCCGTAACGCACAGCATCGTAAATAGCGACAGCTGTACCGATATTCTGGACAACAACACCCACATCCATAGGTAGTCCTCCGGCCGGTACCTCACGGTTGACTACAGCCTTGATCAACATTTTTTCGGCCCCTTGAGGATATTTAACCTTTAATGAATAGACCTGAATAGAGCCATCGTTTCCAACAGCGGCATTCATTGCGGATATTGCGTCCGGCTTGTTGTCTTCAATGCCTATGTATCCCTTGTTTACGCCCACAATCTTCATAAGGATTTTCAGGCCTTCAACAACGGCTTCTGTCTGCTCCAGCATTACCCGGTGATCGGCTGTCAGGTATGGTTCGCACTCGGCGCCGTTTAAGATTACACAGTCTATATTTTTTTCTTTTGGCGGAGAAAGCTTTACGTGCGTGGGAAACGTGGCTCCGCCCATACCGACAATACCGGCGTCTTTTACAAGCTTTTTAAGGGTTTCAGCGTCGAGTGAAAGGTAGTTTTGATGTTCTGAAATGTTGTCAACCCATTCTTCCTTGCCGTTGTTTTCTATAACCACCGAGAGGACATCACGGCCCATGGTGTGAGGAAAAGGTGCTATGGCCACAACTTTGCCGGAAACAGTTGCATGAACCGGTGCAGAGACAAATGCGTTTGCCATGCCCACAACCTGACCTTTCTTTACGCTGTCTCCGATACTTACGGTAGCCTCACATGGAGCGCCTATATGTTGACTGAGCGGGATAATTACACGTTTGGGGATTTTTGCATCACATATAGCCCTGCCAGATGTGAACTCTTTATTGTCCGGTGGATGCGTACCTCTTTCGAACGTACCTGTATTCAACAGTAAAGTATCTCCAAAAGGTTTTAAATATCAGGGCTATAGCAGACGTTAGGAGATGCATTTAATTAGGAACCTCAATAGAAAAACAGTTCCAAATTCCAACGACGTAAGCCTGTATTTTCTACCATTTATGTTTTTGTTCTGTCAAGAGCCATGTTGCAAAGCGTGCAAAATGTAAAACTGAAAAAAGTGGAGAAGAGTCTAAAAATGCGCATATTGTTACTTAGCGAGCTTGACATGCTAAATAGGGCGTTTGTAGTATATTAAGTTTTTAAAATTTATTTAATAAAAAGTTTTAAAGGCTTTTTAGAAGAATAAAAAATTAACGTCTTACCCTATCAGCCAGTTTTATTGTTATTATATTTATACGAAAATTCATAAATTATATAGAAAATCCTAAGGAGTGAGTTTACCATCATGAAGGAACCGTTCGAGTTTTTCCACAGCATACATGCCATACCGCTTTACGTAACGCATGGCTGGCTGGTAATGGGGTTCATACTGGCCATTGCCGTCACAGTGCGTGGTGCTATGGCGTTGAAGCCTGGCGGGCTTCAGAATCTTGTTGAGTCATTTCTTGACTTCTTTCTTGAAATCATTGAGGATGCCATGGGGAAATATGGACGTAATGTTTTTCCGCTGATAGCTTCTCTTGGCCTGTTTATCCTGTTTGGAAACTTTCTCGGCCTTGTTCCTGGTTTCGGGGCCCCTACATCAAACATAAATACAACACTGGCACTGGCACTTCCTGTCTTCTTTTATACTCATTACTTGGGTCTTAAACATCATGGCGCCGGCTATATAAAGCATTTTACCGGCCCTATGCTGGCGCTGGCTCCTCTGATGTTGCCAATAGAGTTGATCGGACATCTAGCCCGGCCTGTCACGCTTTCCGTACGTCTTTTCGGCAACATGATTGCCAAACATTATATTCTTGCGATTCTGGGCTTACTTTCTCCTTGGATTATACCTAGCGCAGTTTTAGCATTAGGTACACTTGTGAGTGTGATTCAGGCATTTGTTTTTGTTTTGCTAAGCACTCTTTACTTGGCAGGCGCTGTTGAACACGCGCATTGAGCCAATATATTTTCGTATAAATTTTTAAAGAAAGGAGGACATGCTATGAAAAAGCATTCAGGTGTATTGTTTATTGTAACCCTGCTTGTGCTGGTAGCTTCAACCGCTTTTGCGGCAGAAGACGGCGAAACAAGTCTTCACTCAATGGCTTACCTGGCTTCTGCTATTTCGATCGGTTTGGCTGCGTTCGGAGCCGGCATTGGACAGGGTCTTGGTGTCGGCAAAGCAGTGGAAGGTATTGCCCGCAATCCGGGCGCGGTCAGCAAGATCCAGACAGTACTTATTATCGGTCTTGCAATGATCGAGTCGCTTGCCATTTACGCCTTGGTGGTTTCACTGATTATCTTGTTTGTTAAGTGGTAAAAACTGACAGGGCTGTAGAAGCAGAAAAAATTATAACGTAATATTTTCACAGGGGCAGTGCCAGTCCCCCAGGACATGGTTTCAGCCCCTTTTTTAATTTCCGGTTACTTTCTGATGATTTTCCAATAATGATTCCCTTTCCAAATATCGATCCTGTTATTTTTCGAATAGGTCCGCTGGTCTTCAGATGGTACGGGATGATGTACCTGTTTGGTTTCGGCTCATCATTTCTGCTTATAAAATACCGTTTGAACCTGGAAAGGAAGGTGCTCAAGGATGAACAGATAGAAGATCTCTTTTTTCTCCTGGTTCTGGGTCTTATACTGGGGGCCAGGATTGGTTACATGCTTTTTTATGATTTTGAGGAAGCCGTTTCCAATCCACTTAGTATTGTTGCTGTATGGAAAGGCGGGATGTCCTTTCATGGCGGCCTGCTTGGCGCTTCGGCAGCAGGCATATGGTTCTGCCGCAAGCATGGAGTTCCGGCGCTGGCTCTTGCCGATATTGTGATGATTACGGCTCCTATCGGGCTGGGCTTTGGACGCCTGGGCAATTTTATAAACGGGGAGTTGTGGGGAAGAATCACCGGTCTTCCATGGGGCATGGTATTTCCGCATGCCGGTTCGCTGCCGAGGCATCCGTCTCAACTATATGAGCTGGGGCTGGAAGGTATTATATTATTTATAGTTATGTGGTCTGCAAGACATAGGCTTAAAAAGCCTGGACAGATGACCGCCTTGTTTTTGATATGTTACGGTTTTTTCCGGATAATAGCTGAGTTCTTCAGGGAACCTGATCCTCAGCTCGGCTTTCTGTTTGGTTTTATAACCATGGGACAGCTTTTAAGTAGCTTAATGATTATCTGCGGCAGCTGGATTATGTTTATTATATCGGGCAATGACCGAGTAAAAAGGAGAAATTAATGTCGGAGCATGAAAAGGTTCGAGTGCGCTTTGCGCCAAGCCCTACCGGTTACCTGCATATCGGTGGAGCGCGTACTGCACTTTTTAACTGGCTTTATGCGAAATCCTGCGGTGGTATATTCATACTTAGGATTGAAGATACGGACAGGGACCGTTCAACTGATGAGTACATACAGGCGATCCTGGCCGGCATGCAATGGCTTGGCTTAAAGGCCGATGAAGGACCGTATCGCCAGACAGATAGGCTTGGCGTATACAAACAGTATATAGACAGGATACTGGCCGAAGAAAAAGCCTATTACTGTTACTGTACAAAAGAGGAGCTGGAAGTAAAAAAAGCAGCGGCGGTAGCCGCTAAAAAACTATATAAATATGATGGAACCTGCCGGCAGCGCAAAAAGCCCCGTGAAGGTGTAGATCCTGTCGTCCGTTTTAAAATGCCGCCTGGAACCACGGTTGTGGATGATTTGATAAGAGGCCGTATGGTATTTGAAAACAGTCAGCTTGATGATTTTATAATTGCGCGTTCAGACGGAACGCCTGTTTATAATTTTGTTGTTGTAATAGACGACCTGGATATGAATATTTCTCATATAATCCGGGGTGACGATCACATAAACAACACTCCAAAGCAGATTCAGCTCTACAGAGCGCTCAGCCTGAAGGAACCACCCAAATTTGCTCATCTGCCTATGATCCTAGGAGCGGATAAGGCTCGGCTGTCAAAGCGTCATGGGGCCACTTCAGTTATGGCATACAAGGAGATGGGATACCTGCCTGAGGCTCTTAATAATTACCTTGTGCGTCTGGGCTGGTCAAGCGGCGACCAGGAGGTTTTTTCTATGCAGGAGATGATAGAGAAATTCTCCTTCAAAAGTATTGGCAAAGCTGCGGCTGTATTTAATCCCGAAAAACTTCTATGGCTGAACGCCCATTATATAAAAAGCATGTCTTCGGAGAAACTCTCTGAGCTTCTTAAACCGTTTCTTTCGAAAAACGGCTTAATCAGTGAGGATACTGTCCTTGATTCTAAATGGCTTGCCAGGGCCGTTGATACACTTAAGGAGCGAAGCAGAACCCTGGTGGAAATGGCGGACTCTATGCGTTACTACATTGCCGACGAGGTGGAGTATGATAAAAAAGCCCGTGAAAAATTTCTTGTGGATGAATCTCTTCCACTTCTTGAGACATTGACGGAACATATAGAAAACCTCAATGATTTTACTCACGACACGTTGGAAGCAGTCTTTAAGGAAATTTGCGAAAAGGCAGAGATCAAGCTTAAGAAACTTGCTCAGCCTGTCAGGGTCGCGCTTACCGGAGGCACGGCAAGCCCGGGCATTTACGAACTGATAGAAGTTATGGGCAAAGAAAAAACTCTGAAACGGCTAAAAAAAGCTATTATGGTTATAAATAACTACAGGAGAAAATTAGCCTAAAAACATCTTTTACCAGCTTATGGAACTACATTTTACCAAAACAAACGGGCCGGCGGACGAAGCTATAGACAACCTGATAGAACTTGTGGAGGATATCCAGCATCCGGGGCTGGTTCGTGAGATGATACTTGCGGCTCTCAAAGCCGGCCAGGAAGGGCGGGACCGCGCGGATCTTAAGCAGATGAACTCTACCTTGAAAGAGATGCGTTTTACTTCCAAGGTGTTCTCTCCTTACCGGCATATGAAAAAAGTGACTGTTTTCGGTTCGGCAAGAACCGATCCGTCCGAACCAGTCTACCTTACAGCCAGAACACTGGGGAAAAAACTGGTGGAAGCCGGATACATGGTTATAACCGGTGCCGGGCCTGGAATCATGCAGTCGGTTAACGAAGGTGCAGGTCCGGAAAACTCCTTTGGGGTCAATATCCGGCTTCCATTTGAGCAAAAGGCCAATACTGTGCTTGAAGGCAACCCTCGTCTTATCACGTATAAGTATTTTTTTAACCGTAAGGTGGCTTTTATTAAAGAAGCCCATGCTATTGCCCTGTTTCCAGGCGGGTTTGGTACCCTTGACGAAGCCATGGAAACCCTGACCCTGCTTCAGACAGGAAAACGCGATCCTTTGCCTCTTATACTTGTGGATGAGCCGGGCGGAACATACTGGCACCGGTGGCTGAAGTTTTTCGAGGATGAACTCCTTAAGCAGGGATATATAAGCGATTCCGATTTTTCACTGTTTGAGTGTGTCGATTCCGTTGATGCAGTTGTCGAAATTATAAACCGTTTCTACAGCCGTTACCATAGCCTGAGATATGTAAACGGTTTATTGGTGATCCGGCTTGTATCAGGCATAAAACAAAGTCTGCTTCTGGAACTGGAGAGCCTTTTTGGCGACATACTAACACCGGGAGGGAAGGGCATGCGCATATGCGGGGCTCTGCCTGAGGAGGCAGATGAACCTGGGTTGGCTTATCTTACAAGGCTTGTTATTGATTTCAATCGCAAGGATTTTGGCAGGTTGCGAAACCTGATCGATGCGATTAATGCTGCAGGGGAATAGATATTGTAGGGAAGGGTTTCAACTCCGCCTCTACGGAGAGGTTATTCGATGAAATACAGAATAGAAACAGATACGCTGGGAGAGGTTAAGGTGCCCGCAAAAGCACTTTACGGGGCACAGACCCAGCGAGCCATTCAGAATTTTCCGGTAAGCGGACTTCGTCTGCCCCGGCGATTTGTACATGCCCAGGGAATAATTAAACTTGCCGCAGCCCGCACAAACGGCCGCCTGGGAAAGCTGGATAAAAAGCTCGCCTCCGCGATTGAACAGGCAGCCCAAGAGGTCGTGGAAGGCAGGCATGATAACCAGTTTTGTGTCGATGTTTACCAGGCCGGGGCCGGAACATCCCAAAATATGAATGCCAATGAGGTAATTGCAAACCGGGCAAATGAGATTCTTGGCGGACAAAAAGGAGATACTTCGCTCTGCAACCCTAACGATCATGTAAACATGGCGCAGTCCACAAACGATACAATGCCGACAGCAATACATATATCCGCTCTAGAGGCATTAAAGTATGACCTGAGACCGGTTCTCAATTCTTTGAGCAAAACCCTTGCACGAAAGGTAAAGGCATTCATGCCCATAGTAAAATCCGGCCGTACTCACCTTCAAGACGCGGTGCCGATGCGGCTTGGGCAGGAGTTTTCAGGCTATGCATCAGCTCTGGAGCGGGAAAAACTGAGGATCGAACATACTGCGCAAACCCTTCTTGAGCTGCCCCTTGGCGGAAATGCGGTGGGTACCGGTATAAACGCGCATCCACGTTACCGGCCGGAAGTCGTTCGTGAAATAGCACGGATAACCCGGATGAAGTTCAGGCCCATGGACAATACTTTTGAGGGAATTCAGAACGTGGTTGGCGCGCTGGAGCTTTCGGCCGCTTTAAGGGGGCTGGCCGTTACGGTATCCAGAATCGCCAATGATATACGGCTTCTGTCCTCCGGGCCAAGGACCGGCCTGGCCGAACTTAAGCTCCCCGCAGTTCAGCCCGGCTCTTCGATAATGCCCGGCAAGGTAAATCCGGTCATGGCGGAAATGATGAACATGGTCTGTTTCCAGGTAATAGGCAACGATGCTACGATCACGTATGCCGCTCAGGCTGGTCAGCTTGAACTTAATGTTATGATGCCGCTAATCGCGTATAACACCCTGATGTCGATCGAAATATTATCCAATGGCTTGCGGACATTTAACGATCTCTGCCTCAGCGGTATAAAAGCGGACCGTAAGGAATGCGAACGCCGTGTGGAGCAAAGTCTTGCCATGGCAACTGCTCTTAACCCCATCATCGGTTACCATAAGGCGGCAGAAGTTTCTGAAAAGGCGTATATCCAGGGAAAAACCGTTAAGGAAGTTGTGATACAGGAAGGGCTGCTTTCTGAAGGTGATGCAGATAAACTTCTGGATCCCGAAAGACTTGTCTAGTGAACCTAAAATCAAAAAGTCTAAAAAACAAAAAACCTGAAAATGCGTTTTAGACCGTGTATTGACCTGCATAACGGGCTTGTAAAACAGATAGTCGGCGGCACACTTCAAAACAGTGAAGCAGCAGGACCGGACACAAACTTTCAATCCGGCCGGCCGGCCTCGTATTATGCATCTCTTTACCGTAAAGACGGACTTA
The DNA here is from genome assembly GCA_027021335.1 of Nitrospirota bacterium. Classification (GTDB taxonomy): domain Bacteria; phylum Nitrospirota; class Thermodesulfovibrionia; order SZUA-242; family SZUA-242; genus JALUUO01. The sequence goes on along the minus strand of JALUUO010000068.1, from coordinate 37,309 downwards.
AGGGCGGGCATGTCATCAAACTTGGACCTGGAAACGATAAGGCTGCGCTTGATGCTTTACATGCCTATCCCGGCGGACTTCAGCTTGGAGGTGGCGTCAATAACACCAATGCCGGTTACTGGCTTGACGCGGGCGCTGAACGTGTGATAGTTACATCTTATGTCTTTAGCAACGGCCGTGTGAATAATGAGCACCTGCAAAACATCGTTCGTGCGGTTGGAAGGGAAAGACTGGTTCTCGATCTTAGCTGCAGAAAAAAAGATGGAAGATACTATATAGTTACCGAGTTGTGGCGGAATTTTACAGATGTTGAGATTTCTCCGGAAACACTGGAGTTCTTTTCTAAGTATTGTTCAGAGTTCCTGGTTCATGCCGTTGATGTCGAGGGTAAGTGTTCAGGAATAGAGGCGGAACTTGTCGAAAACCTTGGCAGGTGGACCATGCTGCCGACCACCTATGCAGGCGGCATCAGATCCATGGAGGATATCTCCAGCATTCAGAGGCTCGGAGGCGGAAAGCTGGATTTTACAGTGGGCAGCGCACTTGATATTTTTGGAGGCTGCGGCCTTAAGTACAAAGACCTGGTGTAATTAGCGGCAAAGCTTTTTTCTCCGCCCGGGTTGAGCCGTCTGTCGCAAAGAGATGCGCATATTAAGCAGAAAGACCGATCAACTTGTTGTGCTATATAAATGTTGTTTAGCTTAGTAAAGGTTTTCCGGAAATTACTTGTAAATTCCAGTAAAGCAATATTTCAGCTAAATTTAAGCTAAACTGCGATGAATGATTAAGAACGTTTAGGATAACCTGCATGGTAGAGACATTTCTTGATTTCCTTATTGTGGAAAAAGGCCTTTCCGGAAATACACTGGAATCTTACCGTAATGATCTTAAGCGGTTTGCATGCTTTGTTTTGTCGTGCAATGAAGATATGACATCTTTTTCCAGGGAGACCATAGGCTCTTTCTGCCTCAAACAGCTTGACGAGGGAAAATCTCCTGCTACCGTCTCCAGAGCGCTTTCAACCATCCGCGGGTATGCCAGGTTTCTGGTTGCCGAAAAGGTTATGGATAACGATCCTACCGAAGCTCTTAAGAATTTGAAGGGATGGCGCAGGCTTCCAAAAGCATTAAGTTCGGACGAGATACAGAGACTGCTTGATACCCCCAGAAAAGGCCATATGGGACTTCGCGACACTGCCATGATGGAACTGATGTATTCCTCAGGCCTCCGTGTAAGTGAACTCATATCATTGAAGCTGGGAGATATAAACTTCGAGGCAGGATTTATCCAGCTTACCGGCAAAGGGAATAAAAGCCGTGTTACGCCTGTCAATTCACGCGCGCTTATGGCGGTTAACAACTATCTTGTAAATGGAAGGCCTATGATTCTTAAGGGAAAAATATCTCCGTATATATTTGTATCCCAGGGTGGCAGACGTATCACTCGTCAAAGGTTTTGGCAGTGTATAAAAAAGTACGGAAAAGAGCTTTCGCTTGACCTTTCACCGCATGTTGTGCGCCATTCGTTTGCCACCCATTTACTTGAAGGCGGAGCAGACCTAAGATCGATCCAGAAGATGCTCGGCCATTGCGATATCAGTACGACACAGGTATATACCAAAGTTACCTCGGGCAGGTTGAAAAAGGTGCACAAGGAGTTTCATCCAAGAGGATGAGAGTTATGAACTTATGAAGAGTGAATTGAGAAGGGCGATAGAAGAAACGGAGATGTATAAAAAATTATGTATAAGAAATTGATTGCTGAGGAATTAAATAATTTTTGTGCTCCTGACGTATTCGGGTTCGAGACCACAAGTGACCTGCCGGAGTTTGAGGGAACTATTGGCCAGACGCGGGCTCAAAGCGCCCTGGAATTCGGTCTTGATGTTAGCAACAGTGTGCAGGGATTTAATATCTATGCACTGGGGCAACAGGGGACGGGAAAGATGACCACCGTCAAAAATCTTATCCTGAAAAAAGCCGCAAGTGAGACGGTTCCTCCTGATCAGTGTTATGTATATAATTTCGCAAAGCCCGACTATCCACGCACTCTGGAACTTCATCCTGGAGAAGGTGTGATCTTCCAGAAAGATATGGTGGAACTCACAAAAGTTCTGAGGGCTGAAATTACAAAGGTCTTTGAATCAAAGGAGTACGAAAAACAGAAGAACAAAATTTTTGAGGCGTTACAGATAAAGCAAAGAGACCTGTTTTCCGAGTTGGAGGATGAGGCAAAAAACAACAGCTTCTCTATTCGTAAGTTGACACACGGCCTGGTGGTAGCGCCTGTAAAAAAAGATGGTGAAGCCCTTACGGATGAAGAGTTTGCAGCCCTTGATGCAGATACTAAAAAAAACATAGAAAAGATGGGGAAAAGACTTCAGGAGCAACTGGACGATGTGGTACGGCAGGTGCGTCAGGGGGAGAAGGAAGCCAAGAAAAGGGTACGGATATTAGAACGCGAGATCGCGCAGGAAGAGGTCAGGCAGTGGATCGCCGAGCTCCAGAGCAAATACCGGGAAAGCGAAACGGTGCTGAAGTACCTGGAAGAGGTGTACGAGGATGTCCTTGACAATCTTTCGGACTTCAAGGCGCAGGAGGAAGGCCAGCAACCGGCTATGATGATAGTGGGCATGGGTATGAAGCCTGATAAAGATTTCACCAGGTATAAGGTTAACGTTATGGTTGACAATAAAGGCATAACCGGTGCACCAGTCGTGATAGAAGAAAATCCTACCTACTTCAATCTGTTCGGCCGTGTGGAGCATAGGGTGCAAAACGGAATGGCCTTTACGGATTTTACCATGATAAAAGCCGGAAGTATGCATAGGGCAAACGGCGGTTATATTGTTATAGACGCGTTGGACCTTCTTAAAAACATCTTCGCCTACGATGGCCTGAAACGTGCCTTGAAAAACCGCTGTATAAGTATGGACGACGTATGGGAGCAGTATCGTATGGTTTCGATAGCCACAATGCGTCCCGAACCCATACCGCTTAACGTTAAGGTTGTTCTTGTGGGCAGCCCGTATATCTACTACCTTTTATATAATCTTGACGAGGACTACAAAAAACTTTTTAAGGTGAAGGCGGACTTCGATGGAAGGATGGAGCGAAACGAGGGAACCCTGCAAAAATATGCATCTTTTATTGCAAACAGCTGTAGAAATAACGGGCTTAAGCCTTTTGATAGAACCGGTGTGGCCAAAGTGGTGGAATATGGTTCCCGCCTGGCCGATCACCAGGAAAAACTATCTGCAAGGTTCGGTAATGTGGCGGACTTGATAATGGAAGCGGATTACTGGGCAGGCAAGGACGGAAGCAAGGTTGTAAGTGCTCTGCATGTAGAGAAAGCCCGAAAGGAAAAAATCTACAGAAACAGTCGCATAGAGGACCTTATGAAAGAGGCTACTCTTGAAGATACCCTTATTATAGAAACATCCGGAAGCAAAGTGGGGCAGATCAATGCTCTAACGGTTATCGGAACCGGAGACTATATGTTCGGCAGGCCCTCCAGGATAACTTCAAGAGTTTTTGCCGGCAAGGCAGGAGTTGTAAACATCGAACGAGAGACAAAGATGAGCGGTAAGGTTCATGAAAAAGCTATCGTTATTCTTTCGTCATATATTGGTGGAAAGTATGCCCATAAAAAACCCATAAGCCTTTCTGCTTCTATAGGATTTGAGCAGCTATACGAAGGAGTTGAGGGAGACAGCGCCACATGCGCCGAACTCTATGTTCTTTTAAGCAGTATTACCGGTATTGCGTTGAAACAGAATATAGCTGTTACCGGTTCTATGGATCAGCATGGCGAGGTGCAGCCGGTAGGAGGAGTAAACGAAAAAATCGAGGGATTCTTCGATATCTGTGCGGCAAGAGGGCTTGATAAAAGCCAAGGTGTGATTATACCGGCAAGAAACATACGAAATCTGATGCTTAGATCAGATGTTGTTGATGCGGTGAAAAAAGGCAACTTCCATATCTATGCCATAGACAAGGCGGAGGATGCTTTGCAGGTACTTACAGATATGCCTGCCGGAGAGATGAATGAAAACGGAGAATATCCGGAAGCAACAGTTAATCATGCTGTTATGAAAAGATTAATTGAGCTTGCCGATGCCCATAAGGAAAAAAAGAAAGAAAATTCAGAAGAAGACAAAGAATCGGTTAAGTTAGAAAAACTCGCCCGCCAAAATGATAAAAAGGGTTAGTTGAATGTATAAGTTGTTTTTTCAAGTCGCAGAGTTTGCTGCGGCTGTCATTGTCATCCTTCCTCTTTCTGTTCTTCCGCAATACCTTGTGAAGCCCACCGGTAAGGCTCTTGGATGGTTCTTCTATCACATCTTTGGTAGAAGACGGAAAGTCGCTCTTAATAATACTAAACTTGTGTTCGGGCATGAACGCGATGATATTGTACGGGCGTCTTTTAATAGCCTGGGAATGTCCATAGTTGAGATATCGCAGGTATGGCTTGGCCGCAAAAGTGTTTTTCGAGGTGTGGAGTACGAAGGACTAAGGCACTACTTCGAGTCAAAAGCTGCGGGCCGGCCTGTGATGCTTATTACCGGGCATCTTGGCAACTGGGAGCTTATCGGTAACGCCGTAGCAAGGAAGGGATGTATCTTTTCGGTTGTTGTCCGTCCACTGGATAACCCCTATTTAAACCGTATGATCGAGCGGGTTCGCCATATGTTTGGAAACCGTTCTATTTCAAAGCACGGAGCGCTTAGAGATGTACTTAAAACTCTCCGCAAAAAAGGTTCCGTAGCAATCCTGATCGATCAGGGAGTAAAACCTTCAGAGGGAATTATTACCGACTTTCTGGGGAGGCGCGCTTATAGCACCAAGATGCCGGCCCTTATGGCGCTTAAAACCGATGCGGCTGTTATCCCGGTATTTATTCATCGCACTAAAAACAGCCATAGAATTGTTTTCAACGAGGTGATGCCAATAGTACATACCGGAAATCATGATAAGGATCTGGAAGTTAATACCATGAACTTCTCCAAAAAAATAGCTGAGTATGTAGGTAAGTACCCAGAGGAATGGCTCTGGATACACAGGCGCTGGAAGCGTATACCGGAAAACAAAATATAAATTCAGAAACCCAGGTTGAGTTTTTAAAGAACCTGGGGGGGGCTATGGATTATCCGCGGCTCTTACAAGAATCCATCTGCATGCATCATTAAGATCTGCTGCCACGTATGCGGTTTCCACCGCATTCCGGTTATTTTGCTGATCAAATCCGTAGCCGGTCAGGACGAGCAGGCCCGGAAATCCTAAGCTGTTTGCAAGTTCAATATCTATACTCTTATCTCCAATCATATACGAGTTGTTTAGATCAATTCCTATTTCTTCCACTGCTTTTCTTATCATGCCGGCTTTGGGTTTTCGGCAGTCACAACCATCGTCCGGACCATGAGGACAGTAATAAATTCCATCAAATTTAAACGATAGCATCTCTTCGAGCTTGGCATGAACACTCTCTACAAAATCCATTGTGAAATACCCCCTGGCCACGCCAGACTGGTTGGTAATAAGCACAACAGCGAATCCGGAGTTACGAAGCATCCGGAGAGATTTTCCGACACCTGTAAAAGGTTTCAGGTCACGCATATTCGAAAGATATTCAACCTCTTTGATAACCGTTCCATCACGGTCAAGAAAAACAGCAGGTTTTTTATTCGGTTTTTTTGTCAATCTAATATTCCTAATCATTAGTTGTTAACCGCTTCAACAAGATCACTGAATCAAGATCAAAGTAAAGTTTTGTTGATAATATTCACCTGATCAGGGTTGTAAAAGGCAAAATCATTATTTTTCTGTTTTGCCCGATACATGGCAAGGTCGGCATGTTTCATTAAAGTTTGTGACGAAACACCATGCTCAGGATATATTGCGATTCCAAAGCTTCCGGAGATCTGGAATTCTTTATCCTCGATTATAAACTCCGTTTTTAATGCGTTAGAGATTCTATTTACAATCTTGGTAGCTCTCTGGCTGTCAGCGTGACGCAGAATAATTGCAAATTCATCTCCACCAAGACGCGCTACGGTATCGGCCTCGCGTAAGATACATTTGCTGCGTTTGGCTACTTCTATGAGCAACTTATCTCCATATGCATGTCCCAAAACATCATTGATTTCTTTGAATCGGTTTAGGTCCAGTATGCAAAACGCAAAACAAATGCCCTCACGTTTTGCAACGCTTAGCGTATGATCGAGGCGGTTAGCCAGCAAGTTACGGTTGGGCAATCCAGTTAAAGGATCGTGCATGGCCTGGTGTTCCATGATTTTTTTTTGTTCGGCTAAACGCTGAAATAAGTTGGCCAAAATGACAGCCGCCCAGATTGAAAACCATAAGACTAGTATTGTTGCGATAAGCAAAGGAATCCCCATGTACCTAAAATAGAAGGACAATCCTTCAGGGGGAGAGGCATAAAATACGAACAGAGTATAAGGTGTTCCCGAAATATCGGAACGATACCACACATACTGTAATCCCTGGTTCAAGACATAGTGTTTTCGAAACTTTTTATCCAACAAAGTCTTAGATAAAGACTTGACATAGGAAATGTTAACGCTGGATTGATCACCGGCATTAATGATTAACAAACCGCTATCACCCTTATAGGTAACAACCGAGAACTTGGAGGAGCTAAGAAGCTGACTGTTTTTAATCCAGCTTTTCCAAACCGATGGCTTGGCATCGCTATCCGGACGATTAAGCAGAATTTGTTCGGAGAAAACCTTTAACAATTCCTGCTGTTTTATAGCGCTTAATTCACTAACGCTTTGATAGGCGATATAACTAATGAAGAGCAGCCCCCCCAAACCTATGCTGGAAATAGTTAATATAAGCTTGGTTCGTAGACTCATTAATAATGGGGACGAAGATTATTTAGGATCTGCTGTATCTTTTTTATCAGAATAGGTGCTAATACCAGCAATGCTATAGACAGGACAGTGTGCAAAGATTACTACACCCAGATTAAGAAGACCAAACAATCCAACCAATATTGAAACTATGGTATTGTTAATGATGGAGTGATCAATAAAACCAATGTAAATACAGGCTAAACCAATAATAAAACGTGCAATTCTGTCTACAGTATGTAGGTTGCGTTTCAGTGGCATTTTTTATCCTCCCTTATTGTTTGGTTGGTAAAGCAGCACTGCTTCTAAGTCATAACATGGATGTTAGTAAAATTACTGTAAAATGTCAATGAATTTCAGAACTTTCAGATTTATTCAATATAGAATAAATATGAGAAGCTGCTTATCCGATGTATTTGCAGAGTTTTTTTATCGCATTAAAACGGTGACTCATAGAGTTTTTGACCTCTATCGGTAATTGCGCAAACGTTCGGTTGAATCCCTCTGGAATAAAAAGAGGATCGTAGCCGAAACCAGTTTCTCCTGCCTCCTCAAGTGCGATTGTGCCCCATACTTCCCCTTCAAAGGACTTCTCGACATCACCGTCTTTGTATACAATACAGCAAACAAATCTCGCTCTACGATTTTCAGCTGAAATCCCGGCAAGTTTTTCCAGAAGAAGGCGGTTGTTTTCTTTCGAACCGGCTGAGGCGCCGGCAAATCTGGCAGAATATATTCCAGGAGCTCCTCCAAGAGCTTCAACCTCCAGGCCGGAGTCTTCAGCAATAGTAGGCAGGTTTGAGTATTGAGAGTACTGACGTGCTTTTTTAAGTGCATTTTCATAGAATGTTTTTCCATCCTCCACAACTTCCGGAGCATTATCCGGAAGTGGAACAAGTTCTACGCTGTCACCCAGAACCGCCCTCATCTCCCGCACCTTGTTTTCATTGCGTGTGGCTATAAGTAGTTTTTTCATGCCTTACCCGGTTACTTTCTTTTTTACAGTCTTTTTTTCTAGCGTTTTTTTCTGAATTTCGATAAGTTCCTGTACTCCTGCCTGGGCAAGTGTGAGAAGTTTACCCATATGCGTTTTTGTAAAAGGCTCACCTTCGGCCGTACCCTGCACCTCTACAAATCTGCCGTTGCCTGTCATAACAATATTCATATCAACCTCTGCTTTGAAATCTTCGTCGTAAGCCAGGTCTAGAAGAGGTGTGTCGCCGACTATTCCCACACTTACAGCCGCCAGGTGATCTTTAATGGGGTTTTCCGGAATTGTTCCTATCATTACAGCACGCTTTAAGGCCAATGCAAGTGCTACGTAAGCACCGGTAATTGAGGCCGTTCTGGTGCCGCCGTCCGCCTCGATCACATCACAGTCCAGCCAAATTGTTCGTTCACCCAGCATTTCGAGATCTACAACCGCTCTGACGGAACGGCCTATAAGACGCTGGATCTCATGCGTTCTGCCGCCCACTTTACCTTTTGATGATTCTCTGGGAGTACGCTGCTGAGTGGCCCGGGGAAGCATTGCGTACTCAGCGGTTATCCAACCCTGTCCTTTTCCCCTGAGAAAAGGCGGTACATGCTCTTCAATGGTAGCGTTACAAATAACTCTTGTTTTTCCCATCTCGATAAGAGCCGATCCATCTGCTGCTTTTATATAGTTTTTGATGATTTTTACCTTTCTAAGCTGGTCATTCTTTCGTCCGTCTGTCCTCACTGTTTTTTTCTCCTTACTTTTCAATCTGTCGTTCATTAGAGATTTAGGGTTTTTACTCAGCATGTAGCATATCCTTCATTTTGCTGTCTTATTTCATTCAATGATAAATAACCACAGAATCGTATTTAACCTTTTTAACCTTATATTGTTTTATAGGTAGTACCTTGCCCCTGGCTTTGGCATAAGTATTGCAGACTTTAAAACGTCATGATGAATATCCTAACATGTGCAAAGCTTGTATTGACAATTTTGATCGTCATTGGTTATAAAATCTGACTATCATGCCAGGAAGCTATATACCAACCAACTATCTTCCGGTTCTTATTATATTTATCATCGCCTCCTGCTTTGGATTGGTGATGCTTACCATCGGTAATTTTTTAAGGCTCCGGCGACCCTACCCTGAAAAACTTTCTCCTTACGAATCCGGCATGCCGCCTGTAGGCGAGCCGCGTTATCGTTTTGATGTAAAATTCTACGTCATCGCTATGCTATTTGTGGTATTCGACGTTGAGACGGTATTTCTTTATCCATGGGCTGTTGCCTATGATAAAATCGGCCTCTTCGCTATAGTGGAGATGTTTCTTTTCATATCTGTTTTACTGGTTGGATATGCCTACGCCTGGAAAAGGGAGGCTTTTAATTGGGAATGAACAACCTGGCTGTTGAACCAACCGAAACGCCTGAGGGCATACGTATCTATTCTCAGAATGTAATGGTGGCTTCTGGTGAAAAGCTGATTGATTGGTTTGTAAACCGTGCCCGTTTAAGCTCTATGTGGCCGGTCACCTTTGGTTTGGCCTGTTGTGCTATCGAGATGATGACAACCGGATCATCGCACTACGATCTGGACAGACTCGGCATAATCTTCCGTGGTTCTCCCCGGCAGGCGGACTTCATGATTGTTGCCGGCACGGTTTGTAAGAAAATGGCGCCTATTGTAAGGAAGGTTTACGACCAGCTTCCAGAGCCAAGGTATGTTATATCTATGGGATCATGCGCCTGTTCCGGTAATGTTTTCGATACCTATTCTGTTGTGCAGGGAGTTGACGAGTTTGTGCCCGTGGATGTCTACATACCCGGTTGTCCGCCAAGGCCTGAAGCTTTAATGGAAGGGCTTGGCAAACTTCAGGAAAAAATAAGAGGAGAAAAACACCGGTGGGGTCGCTGGAAATAGCAGAAGAGATAAAGAAGACTTTTCCTGATGAGGTGATAGGTTTCACCGAATTTCGTGGACAGGTTACCGTAAGTCTAAGTAAGGACAGGATAGTCGATATATGCAGGTACCTTCACGACAGTCCTGATATGAGCTTCGACTATCCAACCGATCTTTGCGCAGTGGATAACCTTGGGCGCGGCCGGACACGATTTGAAGTTATCTATAATCTTTATTCAACTAAATACCGCCACCGGATAATACTTAAAGCCCAGGTGCCGGAATCCGATCCTGTTATTGATTCTGTTACTTTGATCTGGAGCGGCATGAACTGGCATGAGAGGGAAACCTACGACATGTTCGGTATAACCTTTAAGGGACATCCTGATATGCGCCGGATATTGATGCCGGAAGACTGGGAGGGAAATCCATTGAGAAAAGACTACCCGCTTAAAGGTCCTGAAAAAGAGTGGCGGGGTTACAGGAATGTTAAAGAAAAGAGCCGTAGTTTCAGGGAGTTTCAGTGGAAACAGTAGCAAAGCCTCTTGAAACAAGAACACTTACCGTAAGCATGGGGCCACAGCACCCGGCAACTCATGGTGTGCTCAGGCTGGTTCTTGAACTTGATGGTGAGACAGTGGTCGAATGCACGCCACATGTGGGCTACCTTCATCGTGGCATCGAAAAGCTCTCGGAGCACCGGACTTACTTGCAGATAATCCCACTTACAGACAGGCTCGACTATATCTCTTCCATGTCGAACAATATCGGGTACTGCCTGGCCGTAGAAAAGTTGCTGGGCATTGAGGCTCCGGAGCGTGCCAAGTTCATTCGAACTATGGCCGGTGAGATGTCCAGAATATCAAGTCACCTGCTCTGGCTGGCTACACACGCTCTGGATATAGGGGCGATGACGGTATTTCTCTATACATTTCGTGAACGCGAAACAATACTCGGTCTTTTCGAACGTCTATGCGGAGCACGCCTTACCGTAAGCTATCCAAGAATAGGCGGTGTAAGAAACGATATACCCGACCAAGATTGGCTGGATGAACTCAAGAGTTTCACTGATGAGTTTCCGGGCAGGATCAAAGAATATGAAACACTTATAAACCAGAACCGTATCTGGATTAAGCGGACAAAAGGCATAGGAGTTATAGGCCGCGAGGAGGCAATTAACCGGGGTCTGTCTGGTGCAACTCTGCGGGGATCGGGGATAGACTATGACGTAAGAAAGTACATGCCTTATGACGCCTACGATCAAGTTGAGTTCGAGGTGCCTGTGGGTAAAGAAGGCGATGTCTATGACAGATACAGGTGCAGGATGATCGAACTGGAGCAGTCTAACAGAATAATCCGGCAATGCATTGATAAAATGCCGTCAGGGCCGATTCTTGCGGAAGAGATGAAGTACATACTTCCGGCAAAAGAAGATGTCCTTAGCGACATGGAGCACCTTATTCATCACTTCGTGCTTGTCGCGGAAGGACCAAAGGCGCCTGTAGGTGAACTATACGTTTCTACCGAGGTGCCCAAAGGCGAACTCGGATTTTATATCGTAAGCGACGGAACCGGAAAACCCTACAGAATGCATGTCCGCTCGCCGTCTTTTGTCCATGCTTCAGTGCTGGGCAGGCTAAGCAAAGGACATATGGTGGCTGATGTAATAGCAAACATCGGAACCATAGACATAGTGCTGGGAGAGTGTGACCGGTGAAAAAAGAAGTTATGCAAAATGATCTTGATAATAAAAGCCTTTTTAGTCCGGTCTCTTTAAGAAAGCGTTATCCCACGTTGCAAGCCACTCTTCTTCCGGCGCTTTATGAAGCTCAGAAACGGTTTGAATGGCTCAGCCTTGAGGCTCTGGAGGCGGTGTCAAAAGAACTCGATGTTCCAAAGGCGACTGTGCGCGGTGTGGCGACTTTTTACTCTATGTATAAAAAACACCCGATGGGCCGGCACTTGATACAGCTATGCACAAACATCTCCTGCATGTTGTTCGGCGCAGAACGGCTGGTGGACATCATAAAAAAACATTACGGTGTAGAGGCCGGAAAAACAAGCGACGACGGTCGTTTTTCGCTGGTGATTATGGAGTGCATAGGCGCCTGCGGCACAGCTCCGGCTATGCTGGTAAACACGGATTTTCACGAGAATCTTACAGAGGAAAACATCATTAAGATTCTGGATGAATATAAATAGGCACAGTTGCAAACACCTGTTCTGTTTGCTTACCTGTTGGGAAATTCGTATCTAATCGGAAAATAAAAAAAGTAAAAAACTTTTAATTTAAAGTAAAAAAAAAAGTAAAAAATTGAACAAAACACTGTTAGCAAACATAGATGATCCCCGGTCGGCTGATCTAGATTTTTACGAGCAAAACGGAGGCTACGAAAGTCTTCGCAAAGCTCTTCCCATGGACCCGGGCGTTATCATCGAAAATGTGAAAAATGCCAACCTTCGCGGCCGGGGCGGTGCTGGTTTTCCGACCGGTATGAAGTGGACCTTTGCTTCTGGAGATCCGAAATTTCCCAAGTACCTCGTATGTAATGCTGACGAAGGTGAGCCAGGCACATTTAAAGACCGGCCTATCCTTGAAAAAAATCCTCACATACTGATCGAAGGCATGGCGATTTCAGCACATGCGCTCAAGTCGGATTACGGTTATATCTATCTTAGGGGTGAATATCCAGATGCCAGAGTAATACTTGAGCAGGCTATTGATCAGGCTTACGAAAAAAAATACCTGGGCGATAACGTAATGGGAAGCGGGAAAAAATTTCACCTTTCTGTCCACGTAGGCGCCGGAGCGTATATCTGTGGAGAGGAAACAGCGCTTATCGAGTCACTGGAGGGCAAAAAGGGACAACCCCGCCTTAAACCTCCTTTTCCCGTCAGCGTAGGAGCGTGGGGGTTGCCGACCATTGTCAACAACGTAGAAACTCTTTCTAATCTTCCGCTGCTCATTCGCATCGGACCGGAGCAGTACGCAGCCATCGGTTCGCCCGAGTGCCCGGGACCCAAGCTTTACTCGGTAAGCGGACATGTAGAACGGCCCGGAGTTCTGGAACTGCCGATGGGAACTTCTCTTAAAGAGATTATTTACGAGCATTGCGGAGGAATAAAGGGAGGAAAAACTCTTAAGGCTGTTATTCCAGGCGGTATATCAACTCCTGTGCTTCCGCATGACAAGATAGACTGCCCGATGGATTTTGTAAATATGCCAAAGCACGGAAGCATGCTGGGGTCAGGCGCTGTAATAGTAATGGATGAATCCGTATGCATGGTAAAGGTTTGTCTTAGAGCTATTAAATTTTTCGAACACGAATCATGCGGCAAATGTACTCCATGCAAAGACGGCACAGGATGGCTTCGCCGTATTCTGGCCCGTATTGAACAGGGTGAAGGTCATAAAGATGATATAGATCTTCTTGTCTCAATAGCGGGCAACATTGCAGGAAAAACTTTCTGTCCTCTGGGCGATGGAACAGCCTCTGTGGTACAGAACTTTGTAAAGCACTTCAGGGCAGAGTTTGAAAGTCATATAACAGGCAGAGGATGCCCTTTTTAATAGTTCACATGAGGCAGATATCAGGATGCGGGAAAAGCCGGATGCGTAATTCCGCACCCTGCAGGCAATTACTGAAATGATAAAGGTCACTATAAACGGCAAAGAAATCGAGCTCGAGCAGCCGGAAACAATTTTAAAGGCGGCAAGAAAGGCAGGGATAAAAATTCCGACCCTCTGTCATCACGACTGGCTCAAGATGTATGGAGGTTGCCGTCTCTGCCTGGTTGAGATCGAAAAAATGCCACGTCTTCAACCTGCCTGCTCCTTTTTGGTTAGTGACGGAATGGTGGTTACGACCGAAAGCGAGCAGATATCCGCTGTCCGGCGTGGCGTACTTGAGTTCATACTTATCAACCATCCCCTGGACTGTCCTTTCTGCGATAAGGCCGGTGAGTGTGAGCTTCAAGATGCGGTTTACATTTACGGTCCAAGCAGCGGACGGTTTAAAGAGCAAAAGATCAAACATCCGGAAAACAATACGGATCCGCTGCTTGCAAGAAATATGGAGAGATGTATAGCCTGCACACGTTGTGTTCGTATGTGTGAAGATGTTCAAGGAGCATACGCCATAGCCATGACCAACCGGGGAGACCGCACACTGATGGAGCCGTTTTCCGGAAACCGTTTTGATTGTGAGTACTGCGGCAACTGCCTCACGGTCTGCCCGGTTGGTTCGATTCTTTCCCGTCCGTCTAAATCAAGTTACCGCCCGTGGCAGATGGACGCCAACATAGCGACTGTATGCAGTTACTGTGGGGTTGGCTGCCTGTTGAACCTTCAGGTGCGGGACGAGTCGATAAAAAAGGTTATACCGGTGGAAGACGCTGCCCTGCGCAGTTCTTTCGAGCGCTTCGGGCCCGGCGTTGCAGAGAAAAATACAGAGAAAAATTTGTATGAAAATTCTGTCGAAAACCGTAAGAGTCTAAATCGCGGACTTTTATGCGCCCTGGGCCGCTTCGGCCACGAGTATGTTGACAGCAGAGAGCGCCTGACCTCGCCAATGGTTCGGAAAAACGGAAAACTGGTCGAGACATCATGGGATGAAGCTCTGGATTTTGTGGCCTTAAAACTAAATGAAATTAAGAACTCCAGTGGCGGTTCTGCCCTGGCCGGCATAGCTTCGCCCCGGTGTACGAACGAGGACAATTATATATTTCAGAAATTCATGCGTGGAGTTCTGGGAACTAACAACATAGATTCCACGGCAAGGTTGGGTTTTGCAGGTGCTCAGGCTTATCTGGAGAATTTGATGGGGCAGGGAATTACAGCCAACCCGATTTCAGATCTGGAGGATGCAGATGTGATATTTGTTGTGGGCGGAGATCCCACAATAGCAACACCTGTTCTGGGTTTAAATATTCGGGCAGCCGCGGCCAAGGGTGCAAAGATAATAACCCTGGGCCGGGCAGCAGGGCTTGGTCGCTCTAAGCCGAAAGAAATCACCGCGAATCTTTTTACCGAGAACAAAGTTCTGGAAAGGCTTCTTGCCCTTCTGTTTTCGAAAAAAGAGATGACAGGCGAGCTTCCAGCGTTTGAAGAAAAATTGAAAGCTGCCGCAGCCGCCCCGCCGGCAGAGAAAACAACAGAAGTCACCGGAGTCACTGAGGCCGAGATGGCTGAAATATCTGAAATCGTTGCCTCTGCTGAATCTTTTGCCGTGGTTATCGGCAGTGATATAGTTCAGCGTGCTGCCGGACACTGCGGACTTTTCTGCCTTGCCGGTATTTCTTACCTGGCTTCGGGCCGTATATTTCTTCTTTCCGACCGGCCGAATGAGCAGGGACTTATTGACATGGGATGTCTGCCGGACAGACTGCCGGGCGGACAGTCACTTGCCATCGATGGATTCAGAAAAAAGTATGAGGAAATATCCGGGCTTACCGCACCGCCTGACAAAGGGCTTACCCTGTTTCCTATGTTGAAGGCTATTAGTGAGGGAGAGATTAAGGGGCTTTACGTTATGGGTGAAAACCCTGCACTGAATCTGCCAAACTGGCCGGCCGGAGATACCCGGAAATCTAAAATCAAGAGCCTGGAACTTCTTGTTGTTCAGGATATCTTTCCTACGGAAACATCGGCCATGGCTGATGTGGTGCTTCCAGCGCTTTCATGGGCTGAACGCGAGGGTACTTATACAAACCTCGAACACAGAATTCAGGTGCTGCGCCGTGCTGTGAAAAACATGACGTATGGCAGGGATGACTGGCGTATAATAGCCGAAATCTCAAGCCGTATGGGTACTGCCATGAAGTTCTCATCGCCGGCGGATATTATGGCTGAGATAGTGCGGGTCTCTCCTGTTCACCGTGACTTACGCTATCCTGATATCGAAAAAGGAACAATGCTCTGCCGGCCTTACAAGGGGCAACCATCAAAAAGCCAGGCCGGCGGTGTTGTCCATGGAGAAGGCTTTAAAGACCTAATCAAAACCTGTGATCGGCCCGGCGGGAGCCTTGATGATAAAAAAAGCATGCACCGTGATTTTGTCTTGCTTTTAGAGCGCTCCCTGTTTTACTCAGGAGTTACAAGCCGAAAAACTCCTGCATTATCACGGATACGCCCGGATGCGGCAGTACTCAGGATGCATCCTGAAGATGCTGCACCCGGTCTTGTTGAGGGCGGACGTGTCAGGGTCTCGTCGCCGAGTTCTGAAGAAACGCTCGAACTTGAGACGGTTTTTGATAGTTCAGTACCCCGTGGAGCCGTCAAGATTCCGGAGTACCTGGAAGACCTTGGAGTAGGGGCGCTCAGCCTGATCACCAATCTGCCGGTTGATCCTGTAACAAAAGCTCCGGCGTTTGAAGAATGCAGAGTAACTGTGGAAGCCGTTTAATTTTTTTAGTTTTTAGTTTTTAGTTTTTTATTTTTTTTGGTTTAATCGGTCTGATTTAGGCAACTTTAAGGAAAACTTTTAACAAGGGAAAAACCGCCGGGATTATAGATACTATGCTGAATTTGATCATTATACTTGTCAAGATAGCCGTTGTGATCTCTATTGCCCTGCTGCACGTAGCTTACGCCAGCTATTTCGAACGCAAGGTGATCGGACATATGCAGGTGCGTATGGGACCGATGGAAGTCGGGTGGCACGGATTGCTGCAGCCAATAGCCGACGGAATAAAACTCCTGTTTAAAGAGGATATTATTCCGGCTAATGCGGACAGGCACGTCTTTATGATAGCCCCGATGATATGCTTTTTCGGGGCAATGAGCTCTATAGTGGTGGTGCCCTTTTTTGGCAGCTTTAAGATAGGAGCTTATACTGTGGGAGGCTCATTGGCCGATCTTAACATAGGGCTTCTGTTTATACTAGCCATGTCTTCGCTTGGTGCCTACGGTGTAATACTATCCGGATGGGCGTCAAACTCTAAGTATGCTTTTCTGGGCAGCCTGCGTTCATCTGCCCAGGTAATAAGTTATGAGGTCGCGATGGGACTTTCCCTGATCGGCGTAATTATGCTTTCCGGCTCACTGAACCTTTCTGACATTGTCGAAGCACAGGCGTCAGCATGGCCTTTGGGCTGGTACGCTGTGCCTCAATTTCCGGGCTTTGCGATCTTCTGTATAGCGGCCTTGGCTGAGACTAACCGTACGCCTTTTGATCTTCCGGAGGCGGAAAGCGAACTGGTTGCTGGCTACTTTGCTGAGTACTCCGGCTTTCGCTTTGCTCTTTTCTTTATGGCTGAGTACATGGGTATGTTCATTATGGCGGCCGTGGCCGTGGCATGTTTTCTGGGCGGCTGGAATCCGGTTCCAGGGCTCGGCTGGATTTTTCCTCCGGGGGTATGGTGGTTCCTGGTGAAAGTTTATGTTTTGTTCTTTATCTATTTCTGGGTACGCTCTACGCTGCCCAGGTATCGGTACGATCAACTCATGGCATTGGGCTGGAAATTTATGATACCTATTTCGCTGGCTAATATTATTCTCACAGGGCTCTGGAAGGTTGTTTTTTAAGGTTTTTAATGATCTCACTACTTAAAAAAATATTCCTTTATGAAATTGTTCAGGGCCTGGCCCTTACACTGAGGGTCTGGATCAGCGGTCTTTTTGATCCGTTTAAAAAGAAAACCAATAAAACCATTGTCACACGTCGCTATCCCAAGGAGAAAAGGCCGGCGGCGCCGGGTTTTCGCGGTCTTCATGCGCTTGCCAAGGATGAAAACGGAAAAATGAAGTGCGTGGGTTGCGGTATGTGCTCGGCTATGTGTCCGTCTAAATGTATTCATATTCATACATCCGAAGGTGCGGACTTTAAAAAAACCGTCACCGGTTATCGTGTAGATGTTTTAAGATGTTTGTACTGCGCTCTCTGTGTTGAGGCATGTCCATACGGTGCGGTGGTTTTAACTGGTCATTACGAATACTCTGGTTTCAGCAGGGAGGATTTTGTGTACGATATGCCCCGGCTGCTCGAAAACTGGGACAAATACATGGCAGGCAAAGACGGCGGCAGGTATTTCGAGCGCTTCTGGACACCGAAAAAGAAAAATTTCAAGGGTGGAGATAACATTGCTTCCTAAACTGTTCTTCTTTTATTTTGCCGCAATGATAACCGGCCTTTCGGTTCTGGTGGTGACCAGAAAAAACCCGGTGCACAGCGTGCTTTGGATGCTGCTTCTTTTCTTCAATATAGCCGGTTTGTACCTGTTTTTAAATGCGGAAATGATCGCCATAATCCAGGTTATAGTGTACGCAGGGGCGATTCTTGTGCTGTTTTTGTTTGTGGTTCTGCTTCTTGACTTAAAGAAAGAGATCGCGGGCGAGCAGTACACGGACATCTGGTCAATAGCCGTGTCTTTGGTTGCCGGGCTGTTTCTGCTGGTAATAATAACGTTTCAAGCTTTTGAGATCGCAGATTCCGAGCCGGTCATGCTCAGTGATCTTGGTCAGCCGGATGCCATCGGCCGGATGTTGTATACAGAGTATCTGTTTCCGTTCGAGATTACGTCGGTGATTCTGCTTGTAGCTATTATTGGTGCAATAGTTCTTGCTAAAAGAAAGCTGAAGGAATAACAAGATGATTCCCGTTACATGGTATATGATGCTGTCGGCAGCTATTTTCTGTATAGGAATATTCGGATTTATCGCCAGGCGAAACGTGATTATTATGTTTATTTCTATAGAACTGATGCTAAATGCCGTAAACATCAACCTGGTGGCGATGAGCCACTACCTTCAAGATATGCGCGGACAGATTTTGGTCTTTTTTATCATCGCGGTTGCAGCGGCTGAAGCAGCCATAGGTCTTGCAATAATAATATCTCTTTTCAGAAACCGGGCCACGGTGCATGTTGATGAAATCAAGGAGATGGAGGGATGACTATGGAAATAACAAACATGCATATGTTAATCCCCGGCCTTCCACTTCTGGCTTTTCTGATCAACGGTCTTTTCGGAGCCAGGTGGATTAAGCAGGAGGCCCACTGGATTGCCGCATTGGCGGTTGCGGTCTCCTGGGTTCTTTCTGTTATGACGCTTCTTAAGGTTATGCAGGGGCATACGTACTACGGAGATATTTATACATGGATATCTTCCGGAGGGCTGAGGGTTTCCGTAGGATTCAGTATAGATGAGTTAACAGCGGTGATGCTGATAGTGGTGACGACCGTGTCTACCCTTGTTCATCTCTACTCTGTGGGTTATATGCACGGCGAAGAGGGGTACTCGAGGTTTTATGCATACCTGAGCCTTTTTACCTTCTCTATGCTCATGCTTATTATGTCGAATAATTTTCTCCAGCTCTATTTCGGTTGGGAGGCGGTGGGTCTTTGCTCTTACCTGTTGATAGGGTTCTATCATCAGAAGGAATCAGCGGCCAGGGCGGGAATGAAGGCCTTTATCGTCAACAGATTCGGCGATTTTGGCTTTGCACTCGGGCTTTTTCTTATCTACCTTACATTCGGCAGCCTTGACTACCAGACGGTATTTTCCGCCATTGACGGCTGGCAAAGTCCTGCTATAAGTCTTCTGGGCCTTGAAACCGATCTGGCAACAGTGATAGCTCTTCTGCTGTTTTGCGGTGCAGTTGGCAAATCCGCCCAGGTGCCCCTGCACGTATGGCTTCCTGATGCAATGGAGGGACCGACTCCGGTCAGCGCTCTTATTCATGCAGCCACAATGGTGACGGCAGGTGTGTTCCTTCTGGCCCGCTGTAACGCGATATTCAACTTATCTCCTGCCGCCATGGCTGTTGTGGCGGTGACAGGGGCCTTAACATCCCTGTTTGCAGCGACGATTGCTCTTGTGCAAAACGATATAAAGCGGGTAATAGCCTACTCCACTATCAGCCAGCTCGGCTATATGGTGCTGGCCTGCGGTGTAGGAGCTTATTCCGCAGGAGTTTTCCATCTTTATACTCATGCGTTTTTCAAGGCCCTTCTTTTTCTCGGGGCCGGCAGCGTAATACATGCTGTTCATGACCAGGACATCCGAAACATGGGTGGACTTTTCAAGCATATGAAGATCACGGCAATAACCTTTTGGATAGCATCTCTAAGTATATCAGGTCTGCCACCTCTGGCCGGATTTTTCAGTAAGGACGAGATTCTATGGCTGGCCTACTCCTCGGGCGGAAGCTTCGGAAAGATGCTTTGGGCTACAGGAACCCTTGTGGCGTTTCTGACCGCCTTCTATTCTTTCAGGGTTATTTTCCGTACTTTCCACGGC
The DNA here is from genome assembly GCA_027021335.1 of Nitrospirota bacterium. Classification (GTDB taxonomy): domain Bacteria; phylum Nitrospirota; class Thermodesulfovibrionia; order SZUA-242; family SZUA-242; genus JALUUO01. The sequence goes on along the minus strand of JALUUO010000068.1, from coordinate 17,319 downwards.
GAATTCCGTGGAGAGGTGGAGAAGAAAGATCACCTGCACGAATCTCCGGCATCGATGACCATACCTCTCATGTTGCTTTGTGCCGGAGCGGTCGGCGCAGGATGGATCGGTCTTCCGGCACTATGGGGATTTGAAAACCACTTTGCCGAGTTTTTGAAACCGGTGGTCGGGCATGTGGCGGCAGAGCACGGAAATTACAGCCACAGCGAAGAATGGATGATCATGGCGATATCAGTTGCAGCCGGTCTTTTGGGCCTTGGCCTTGCCTGGGCTATGTACGCCAGAAAGACCGACTTGCCGGAGCGGGCGGCCGGAGCAATGTCAGGCGTGCCCTATAGATTGTTTTTTAATAAATATTATGTGGATGAAATTTACGATTACCTTATTATCCGCCCCACTGTATGGGTGGCTAAAAACATACTGGTGACTGTAACCGACGGACTAATAATCGAGGGGATCGTAAACGGAATACCAAGATCGATAGGCAGGATCAGCCAGTGGATACGGAAAGCGCAAAGCGGAGTGCTTCATCATTACGCAGCAGTGATTGTTTTCGGATTCTTTATCATGATTGCGGCATCCCTGATATGGGCAGGGGGAAACTAGGGTGAATTCGATTATATTAAACAGCCTGTCTTACCCGGTGCTAACAGTGCTGATATTTCTTCCGATACTGGGAGGGGTGCTGCTTATGCTGGCGCCGCGTGCGTCAAATGCGGGTATAAAGTTCTGGGCTCTTGCAGTCACTCTTTTGAACTTTACCCTTTCCATTCCGCTTTTAACGAACTTTGACAAGACGACCTGGAAGTGGCAATTTGCCGAGTACAAGGCCTGGATATCGGCCTGGAATATAAACTACGCCCTTGGCATAGATGGAATAAGTATCTTATTTGTGATGCTTTCAGCTCTTGTGGGGATTCTATGCGTACTTGTCTCATGGAACGCGGTTACCACAAAGATTAAAGAGTTCTACGTTGCGATTCTTTTTATAGAAGGAGCCATGATAGGAGTTTTCTGCGCTCTTGACTTCTTCCTTTTTTATATCTTCTGGGAGGCGATGCTGATTCCCATGTACCTTCTTATCGGCATATGGGGCGGCCCTGGCAGACTCTATGCCACTATCAAATTCTTTCTTTTCACCTTGGCCGGAAGTCTTCTTATGCTTGTGGGTATTATTATCTTATATCTGAAATCAGGCGGAGTCTTTTTTATTCCTGAACTCATGTCATTAAGCGGCTCGTATCCTTTGAAGTTACAACTTCTTTTGTGGTTTGCGTTTTTTGCGGCGTTTGCAGTAAAGGTCCCCATGCTGCCTGTGCATACCTGGCTTCCTGACGCTCATACGGAAGCTCCGGCAGCCGGCTCTGTGATTCTGGCCGCAGTCTTGATTAAAATGGGAGCTTACGGTTTCTTGAGGTTTTCGATTCCATTTTTTCCAGAAGCCACAAAGTTGCTGGCGGTTCCGATGATGGTACTTTCGGTTGCGGCCATAATCTATGGCGCCGTCATATGCTTTGCACAGACCGATATGAAGCGGCTTATCGCCTATAGCTCGGTAAGCCACATGGGTTTTATCACCCTGGGAATATTCGCTCTTAACACTAATGGGCTTGAAGGCGGAATTCTGCAGATGATCAACCACGGCGTAGTGACCGGTGGACTGTTTCTTATGATCGGTATAATATACGAGCGTACTCACAGCCGCGAGATCGCCTACTACGGAGGAATAGCACAGAAGGTTCCCGTCTATGCCGTCTTTTTTCTGATTTTTACGCTTTCGGCAATCGGTTTTCCTGCGACAAACGGTTTTATCGGTGAGTTTCTTGTACTGCTTGGCGGCTTTACCAAAAACAGAACTCTTGGCGTTTTAGCAGCTACCGGCGTCATACTGGGCGCCGGTTATATGTTGGGTCTCTACCGGCGTATGTTCTTCCAACAGCTATCAGATAATGTAAAGGCTCTGGTTGATCTAAACCTGCGCGAGACATTAACCCTTATACCAATGTTTGTACTTGTTTTCTGGATAGGGTTGTATCCGAATGTTTTTCTGGGTTTTATGCACGCTTCAGTTGAGCATCTTATAGAGCAGGTGAGCAATGGAACCGGGGGTATGAGCCTGGCCCAACTCCTTCTGGAGAGGTAATTACTACTAATTAACTAACCATGAAAATCATTAAGGATAAAGAATAAAAAAATGAACTTTCAGTTTCCTGACCTGACTCCTGTGCTGCCGGAAGCCTTTTTGGTTTTAGGTGCGCTTCTGTTGTTGTTAATTGATCTGTCTATAAAAAACAAAAATGCAACCGCTTTTATAAGCCTTGTTCTTTTAATGGTAACGGGATTTACGGTTTACTCCACACCCAGTGGTGTTACATTCGGCGGTATGTTTTCAGTGGACGCGTATAGTTCGTTTTTTAAGTATATTTTTATTCTAAGCGCTGCCATGGCGATTCTTGTTTCCGGTAGGTACCTGCGGTGGCGAAACGAAGAACATGGCGAATACTACACGCTTATTCTTTTATCCACCGCCGGTATGATGATTATGGCTTCGGCTGCAGACCTTATAACGATTTACCTGGGTCTGGAGCTTATGGCGCTGTCGACTTATGTGCTGGCAGGCTTTATAAGGGGTGAGGTAAAATCGAACGAATCGGCCCTGAAGTATTTTTTGCTTGGCGCATTCTCATCGGCGTTTCTGCTGTATGGAATCTCTCTGATATATGGTTTAACAGGCATCACCCGGTTAAACCTTGTGGCATCTGCAATTTCAGAAAGCGGGCTGGTAGATAATCCGGTTTTATTCATGGCACTGCTTATGTTTGTTGTGGCGTTCGGCTTTAAAGTTGCAGCAGCGCCATTTCATATGTGGGCCCCAGATGTTTACGAAGGTGCTCCAACTCCGGTGACCGCCTTTATGTCTGTGGGGCCGAAAGCTGCCGGTTTTGCCGTTATGGCCCGTGTTTTTCTGGTGGCACTGCATTCACTGCAGGCTGACTGGACAACGGTACTTGTTCCAATAGCGATACTTACCATGGCTGTTGGAAATATCATAGCCTTGAGCCAGCAAAACATAAAACGCATGTTGGCATATTCATCCATTGCCCATGCCGGCTATGCCCTGATCGGTCTGATTACCGGAACATCAGCCGGTATCAGTGCTATGATGAACTATCTTATTATATACGCTTTTATGAACATAGGAGCTTTCTCGATCGTGATCATTCTTGACAAGGGCAGAGTCCCGGCATCATCCGACCGGCTGGACAATTTCAAGGGTTTGGCCAAAACCCATCCTGTTCCGGCGTTTTTAATGCTGATATTCATGTTTTCTCTTACCGGTATTCCGCCTACAGCCGGTTTTATGGGTAAATTCTACCTGTTTATGAATGCGGTGGAAGCCGGGTATACTTTTGTAGTGCTGGCTGCCGTGTTTTTCAGCGTGATATCAGCGTATTTTTACCTGCGCGTAGTTAAGTTTATGTATATGGAAGAGCCTGAGGAAGGAGAAATACCTGCTGCTTCCATGTCGACTGCGCCGGTATCCATAACAATTGTTCTTGCCGTAACAGCTTTGGCAGTGTTGTTGATAGGGGTTTACCCTGAGGCTCTTCTTGCCATGGCAAAGAACTCTGCACTTATTTTTTAATTTTTTAATCTTTCTGCCTTAATATACCGGAGTCTCTTCATTTGTTCATTTGACAGTTTGAGTATAACTGTCGGATAATTAGTATAGATAGCATGGATAGATTTTATCTTTCATACTGTCATGTTGACACAGGGATAACGAGGCTGTTTTAACCCCTAAGTTAAAAAAAGTCTCCCTTTGGTCGATACTAGTAAGTAGAATAGTACGATATTTCTTTGAAGGAGAAAATGTTATGCTGGAAGTAACTAAAATAGCACAGGATATGTTGACCGGCTATCTAAAAGAGCAAAACCAGTCGTCACCGCTTAGGGTGTATCTTTCCGGTGGCTGAGGCGGCCCCTCTTTGGGCCTGGCTCTGGATGAGCCAAAGAACAACGACAAGGTGTTTGAGTTTGACAGTCTAAAGTTTGTGGTCGATGAAAAGTTGTTGACCTCCCTGGGAAAGCTCACAATTGATCATGTAGATGATGGTCACCGTTCAGGGCTTGCAATAACCTCAGAAAATCCATTAGGGGGTCAGTCTGCGGAAAATAGTTGCGGCACATGCAAATGTTGAACTGGTTATATAGCAGGTGTCTTTAGTAAAAACAACAGAAAATCCGGGTCTTTGTATTTTAAATAGGGGGCTCGGGTTTTTTGTTTTTTTTTGTATACCCGATGCAACACTTAATAACGCAGTTGTAAGTCAGAGTAACAGTCAGCATCATGCAAACTACCGGTTTTGTCGGAAGTAATATTTAACACTCAGAACGAGGAGGTCTGTATGAAAACGAAAGCACTTTACGGTATTTTATTTCTGATCGTATTGATTGCCGCATGTGGTGGTAGTAGCAGCGATGGGGGAGGGACCAGCAGTTCAACCTACTCTTTAACGGGTACTGTGCCGGGTACACTTATCGAGGCATATTGCGATGATGGAAGTTATTACTCGGTAAAATCCACGGACAATGGGACCGACAGGCATCCATTTGACCTGGAGTTACCCAAAAACCTGTCATGCCGTGTGGTGCTTATCACTAATGAAGAGAATGAAACAACTAAAGTCGTAACGTCTATAAAACTGACGGACAAGGACGGCAATACAAGCATCGTATTTACAAGTAGCGGAGAAGATATAGACCTTGGTTTTGTAGATCTTCCTTTGAGTCGTAGTGATATGTCTTCAGACAGCAACGGGGATGGAGTGGAAGACTTTCCCCTGGAGGTTACTGTTACGGATTCCGCCATTGTGATCGTTCTAAAAACCGATGATCCGATGGATGACGACAACGATGGAATTATTAATGTTTATGAGGATGACGACGGCGACGGCATATCCAACCGGGATGACGACGACGACGATAATGACGGAATAAAGGATATTGACGATAATGATAATGATGGAGATGGAATAAACGATAACGATCTTGACCATGATGGTATAAGCAATGGCCAAGACAAGGATGACGACAACGACGGTCTGCCGGATAAAGACGACCCTGATGATGATAATGACGGAATAAATGACGATCAGGATGACGATGATGATAACGACGGAATAAGTGACGCCAATGACGATGATGAAATTAATGATTCAGACGATGATGGCATTCGTGATGATTACGACACTGATAATGACAATGACGGAATAAACAACAGCGGAGCTTATAACTAAGGCCCGGCACTCTAAGGTTCAGGGCTCATAATCCGTCTGCAGGTGATATGGGCCCTGAACTTATTTATTTATACCTGAACCGGCCGTACAGGCTTTTTTTAGATACGAAAATTTAAGGTGAATAAGAATCTTGAGGATGAGCTGGCAAAGCGTGCACAGCAGCAGGCGGCTGTGGCTGAACTGGGCCAGTATGCCTTGTCCGATCCGCCTTTATATGCACTGTTTGACCAGGCTGTGACCTTGGTATCAGTGATCTTAGGCGCTGATCATTGTAAGGTCCTGGAGCTGCTTCCTGATGGTAAGGCATTTCTTCTGATTTCTGGGGTTGGCTGGAAGGATGGTCTTGTAGGCAGTGCAACTGTGGATTCAGGGAAGCAGTCACAAGCCGGCTATAGCTTGCTGTCTGATGAGCCGATTATTGTTGAAGACCTTAGAACGGAAAAACGATTCAGCGGTCCTCAGTTGCTTTATGACCATGGGGTTATAAGCGGTATCAGCGTTCTTATCAGGGGCAAGGAGCGGCCTTTTGGTGTGATGGGTGTGCATACAAACAGCCGTAGGATGTTTAGTAAGGATGATGTTAATTTCTTTCAATCGATTGCCAATGTATTGGCTGAAGTGATTGAGCGCAAACGGGTGCAAGATGAACTTAAAAAACACCGTGATCACTTGGAAGAACTGGTAGCGGAACGAACCACGGAGCTTGAGGTTGCCAATAAAGAACTTGAGGCGTTCAACTATTCGGTCTCTCACGATCTGCGCGCACCGCTTCGATGTATTGACGGTTTCAGCCAGGCGCTGTTGGAGGACTACAGTGAAAGCTTGGATGAGCAAGGCAGAGACTATCTCAGGCGTATACGTGCTGCCAGTCAACGTATGGGTGAGTTGATTGATGACATGCTGACGTTGTCTCGTGTTACACGCAGCGAAATGCATTGCCGAACCGTTGACTTAAGTGTTTTGGCAGAGGAAATTGCCGCAGAATTAAAGCAGATTCAGGTGGAACGCCGGGTGGAGTTTATCATAAGTAAAGGGCTTGTAGCCAAAGGTGACCCTGGGTTATTGCGCGTAGCTCTTAAAAATCTGCTTGAAAACGCCTGGAAGTTCTCTGGTAAGCAGCCGCAGGCACATATAGAGTTCGGCCATATTATAAAGGAAGAGGAAGAGATCTATTTTATCTGCGATAACGGGGCTGGTTTTGATATGAACTACTCAGGCAAACTTTTCGGCCCCTTTCAGCGGTTGCATGGCAAGGAGTTCGAAGGTACCGGTATCGGCCTGGCAACTGTACAGCGCATTATACACCGTCACAGGGGAAGGGTGTGGGCCGAAGGTGAGGTCAATAAAGGCGCGACGTTTTACTTTACGTTATCAAGTAAATAGTTTTTTGCAAATAGATTAAGGACTTAAAAACAGTGTTTTAATCGTTTGTTATTTTTGGGTTTTCTCGAAAACTATATTTTTAAAAATTATTTTTTTATATTTGTAGATACCGCACTATTTCTGAGTAGAGTGGCTTTTTTTGTATTTTTTATAACTTTCTTCCGACTCAAAATAAAGAACCTCACTTGTTCCATTAGGTTTCATAACAATATAGGCGGTGGCCTTATCCACTTCTTTGCCGGTGGCGGGATCTACCGAATATCTGACGGCGCGGTTGTTTCGCAAGTTGCCAACACAGCCCTTGCAGCAGCCATAGTATATCTTCCCTTCGTACTCAACCGGGATCTGTTCCTTTCCCATGTATTTATCATTCACCATACAGACATAATTTGCCTGGATACCTGACTGCTCTGTTTCTACCGCTTTATCTTCGGCGTTCCCAAGGCTTATTATACCGAGGATAAAAACGCCTAAAAATAGTATAAATATCTTTGCTTTCATGTTTTCTGCCTCCAAAAATACTTTAAAAAAATATTTTAAATATTTTTCACAGGTTTTTTTGTACTCTATTGCACAATAATATTAAAGGTTCTATGCAAAATAGCACCATTAGCAGGCTTTTGTCAAACCCAAACTGAGCGGTTAACCGGTCATTCCTTAATTGTTTATAGTGTTTTAGTAATGTAGTAGTAGGGCTCTGCAAAACTCTTTACCTAATAATATCTGTTATGCTAATATATCTGAATTTGCTTTTACAGCAATAAGTTCGGCGGTAGTGGAGTGGTGATGTGCCGAATTACCTTACCATATAATATTAGAAAGAAAGGAGAGGAATTTTAAAGATGCTGATTATAGGTGAAAAACTAAGCATTATCGCCAAGCGAGTTCGTGAAGCTATGATGAACAGGGATAAGAACCCTATTCAGGAGATAGCTGAATCCCAATGGAAAGCCGGTGCCGGCATGATAGATGCCAATATCGGGCCTGCCGAGGACAATGGAGAAGGACTTATGGAGTGGATGATAACAACCATTCAAGAGAAAGTTCCGGCTCCTGTCTGTCTAGACACTACAAACATTAGTGCTCTTGAGGCCGGGCTTAAAGTCCACAATAATGAGTGGGGGGCGCCTCTTCTTAACTCCACTTCGAACGACCCGGAAAGATTTCCGGTGCTTGAGCTTGCGGCAAAGTATAACTGCCAGGTGATCGGTCTTACAGTGGGCAAGGGCGGTCTTCCGGCTGATGCCGAGGAAAGGGCCGGTATTGCTGCCGAGATAATGGCAAGGGGTATGGAGTATGGTGTCCCGATGGAGAATATATTCCTTGATCCGCTTGTGCTGCAGATAGCGACAACACAGGATCAGGCAATAAAGGTTATAGAAACAATCAAGATGTTTCAGGACTTAAACGATCCACCTATGAAGACGGTGGTTGGTCTCAGCAATATATCAAACGGATGTCCAAAGCATATAAGGCCGATACTGAACAGTTATTTTCTGTCATTTCTGATCTATGCAGGGCTTTCTGCTGCAATTGCCGATCCGCTCGAAAAAGAGGTTATGACCGCTATGAAAACCACTGATATTATAATGAATAAAACACTTTACGCACATTCCTATCTGGAGATGTAAAGGAGGGATTTCTAGAGATATGGCTTACGTTATTCCAAAAGAAAACTTTAGTGGGAAAGTTCTCGAGATGACACTCGGAGCTGGAGACAAGGCTGCGGTTGTGGGCGGAGGCAGCGCACTTCCGTTTCATTCGTTCGAGGGCGAAGGCTCTACGAGGCCGTTGATCGCTCTTGAGATCCAGGATGTTCCGCCGTCTGACTGGCCTGACGAGGTTAAAAAACAGTACTCATCGGTTTCGGATGATCCTGCCGGATGGGCTAAGTACTGTCAGAATGATCTGGGAGCCAAGGCAGTTGCCCTAAGGTTGGTAGGTACACACCCTGATCGCGAAAACCGTAGCGTCGAGGATGCGGTCGGTACGGTAAAAGCTGTGCTGGATGCGGTGGATGTTCCGCTTATAATTCTTGGTTCAAACCATGTTGAAAAGGACTCCCAGGTTCTTGTGGCAGCGGCTGAGGCGGCCTCTGGAAAGAATTGTGTTATAGGCAAAGCGCAAGAGGCTAACTATAAAACTATCGTGGCTGCAGCTCTTGCGAATAATCACAAGTTGATAGCAATGAGCGAATTGGATATAAACCTGGCAAAGCAGCTTAACATTCTTATAGGCCAGATGGGGTTTAGCTCAGACAGGGTTCTAACCGATCCCATGTGCTCGGCTCTTGGTTACGGCTTGGAGTATACTTATTCGGTTATGGAACGAATTCGCCTGGCAGCGCTTGCACAAAACGATACGACAATGCAACCACCAATTGTAGGTGATGTAGGAATGTACGTCTGGAAGATAAAGGAAGTAATGGCACCTGAGACGGATCTTCCGGAGTGGGGGGCGATCGAAGAACGCGGTATTGCGTGGGAATCCATAACAGCCACGTCTCTTATGGTGGCTGGAGTCAACCTACTTATAATGCGCCACCCTAAGGCGGTGGAAGGGGTAAACAAAACCCTTGATGAGCTTACCTAGGAGGGAACTGATATGGCATTAACTGGAGTTCAAATATTCAAACTTCTTCCAAAAACAAATTGTAAGAAGTGTGGTTTTCCAACCTGCCTGGCTTTTGCAATGAAACTTGCACAGAGACAAGCGGAGATAAGCGCGTGTCCGGATGTTTCCGAAGAAGCCAAGGCAACTCTTGGCGATGCTTCGGCGCCGCCTGTTCGTGGAATCATGCTTGGAACAGGTGACAAATCCGTAAAAATGGGCGAAGAGAACGTAATGTTCCGGCATGAAAAAAAATTCGTAAATCCTTGTGCTATAGCGTTAAATCTTTCTGATACGTTATCTGATGATGATCTTGCTGCAAGAGCCGTTGAAGTTGCGGCTTCAGAAATAGACCGTGTGGGGCAGAAACTTCGTGTTGATGCCGTCTCGGTGGAGTTTGCATCAGGTGACGCAGGTAAATATGCAGATGCCGTAAAACTTGTGGCTGATAAGGCTCCTGAAGCTGCTATTATTCTCAATTGTACCGACCCTCAGGCGGTTGAAGCGGCCGTTAAGGTTGTTGCCGCCAGAAAACCCATGATATATGGTGCTGATGAGGGAAACCTGGATGCGATGGTTGCCCTGGCTAAAGAGCACAAGTTAATACTCGGTGTTAGTGCGGATGGAATTGAGGCGGTTATGGATCTTACCAGAAAGGCCAAGGAGGCTGGTGTCGATGATATTGTAATTGATACCGGAGCAAAAACGGCTAAAGATATTATAGAGCATAATACTCAGATCCGTCGCTCGGCAATAAAGAAAGGGGTAAAAGAGTTGGGTTATCCTGTGATTAATAATTGCATGCGCGATGATACCATGGTAGAGGCCAACGTTGCCGCTGTCGCGATTGCAAAGTATGCATCTATAATACTATTGAACCATATAGAGCGCTGGAAAAACCTTGCGCTTTTTACTTTACGCCAAAACATTTATACAGATCCTCAGGTGCCGATGCAGGTACCTCAGAAAGTTTATGAAATAAGTGATCCGGCAGCGGATGCGCCACTTTTGATTACAACCAATTTTTCATTAACCTATTTTATAGTGGCCGGCGAAGTAGAGAATTCCAAGGTGCCGACCAGGCTTGCAGTTATGGACTGTGAAGGATTGTCGGTTCTTACCGCATGGGCTGCCGGGAAATTCACCGCCAATAAAATTGCGCAGTTTATTAATGAAACTGAAGACTTCAACGCTGTTTCCCATAAAGAACTGGTTATTCCGGGACAGGTGGCAATTCTTAGCGGCGCGCTTGAAGACAAGCTTCCAGGATGGAAAATTACGGTGGGTCCAAGAGAAGCAAACGGTCTTCCTGCATTTCTTAAAAACAAGACGGCCTAAGCCGGACGGATCAGGTCAATTTCCAAACTGAAGTTTTATGTAAGGCACGGGCGTTAATTGTCCGTGCCTTGTTTTTTGTAATTGAATGTATAATCTAACTGTTATCGGCGGCGGACTGGCTGGTTCTGAGGCAGCATGGCAAGCGGCCAGGCGTGGAGTGCATGTACGGCTTTACGAAATGCGGCCTGTAACACATACTCCTGCTCATAAGACCGACCGTTTGGCCGAACTTGTCTGTTCAAACTCTCTTCGTTCGGACTCCATCCATAATGCAGTCGGCCTTTTAAAGGAAGAGTTACGAAGAGCGGGTTCCCTGATTATGCAGGCTGCGGATGAGACCAGAGTACCGGCCGGAGGAGCCTTGGCTGTGGACAGGCTTATGTTTGCAGATTTTATAACCCGCCGCCTGGAAAATGAGCCGCTCGTGGAAGTGATAAGGCAAGAGGTGACCGGTCTTCCTGATGACGGTCTTACTGTGCTTGCCTCCGGTCCTCTTACATCGAGTTCCATGACCGCCTCTATTCAAGAACTTACAGGTGCTGGCCAGCTATATTTCTACGATGCAATAGCTCCTATTTTGGATGCGGAAAGTATAAACTGGTCCCGTGTTTACAAAGCTTCCAGGTACGGCCGTGGTGATGACTATGTGAATTGCCCGATGCAGCGCGAGGAGTACGACAGATTTTATGATGCGCTTACAACTGCAGAAAAAACCGCAACCCATTTATTTGAAGAGGAAAAGGTTTTTGAAGGCTGTATGCCAATCGAGGTGCTGGCCGCCCGCGGCAGGAAGACCCTATGCTTCGGGCCTATGAAACCGGTTGGCCTTTCGGATCCGAAAACCGGTAGAGAGCCGTATGCTGTGGTTCAGTTGCGGACGGAAAATCGGCACAAAACAGCTTACAACATGGTTGGATTTCAAACAAAGCTTAAGCAGGCGGAGCAGGTAAGAGTATTCCGGATGATTCCAGGGCTTGAGCAGGCAGAGTTCCTGCGTTTCGGCAGCCTGCACAGGAATACATATCTTTGTTCACCCGAACTTCTGGATAATACGCTCCGGTTTCGCGCCAGGCCCGATATAATACTAGCCGGACAGATTTCAGGAGTAGAAGGGTATGTGGAATCCACTGCCATGGGTTGGCTTGCAGGGGTGAACTCAGCAAGGTTGTTAAGGGGCGAAGCACCGGTAATTCCACCAGAAGAAACCGCTCATGGCGGACTTGTGGGGCATATTACGGCTTCGAAACCTGAAAGGTTTCAGCCGTCTAACATCAATTTCGGCCTGTTGCCTGCTTTTGAGAGAAAAATACGAAACAAAAAAGAACGCTACGAATGCATCTCGGCTCGTGCCTTAAAAGCCTGGGAGGCGTTTCTTGCAGCTCTTTAATTTCTGGTTCTATTTGGTTTTATTGGTTATATTAATAAGCAAGACTTATCAGACCTGTCAGGACTGATTAAATTACCGTAAGCTTACGATAGTAAAACAGGCCATGAATCACTATGCTTTGTTTATTAAATACTTGAAGTCCGAGAGAAATGTTTCTGAGCATACACTACGGGCCTATATGACCGACCTGGAAGAATTTTTTCAGGTAGTGAAGAAAAAACCGGATACTTGTGATCACATAGATATTCGTGGCTACCTGGCGTTCCTAAACAGGCGGGAGTTGAGCAGAACCTCTATTGCTAGAAAGCTTTCAGCAGTTCGTTCATTCTACGGTTATCTCCACAGGGAGGGAGTTGTAAAGAAAAACCCGGCACGGCTTACGGCGTCCCCTAAGGTGCCTAAGTCGCTTCCAGGATTGCTTACAGTAGACGAGGTGTTCAGTCTTATGGAGGCCCCGGAAGGAGATGACTTTCTGTGCAGGCGCGATAAGGCGATACTGGAGTTGTTTTATTCTTCCGGCCTCAGAGTAGCCGAGATGTCGGCTCTGAATATGGAGGATCTCAATTTAACTGAATGCATGGTAAGGGTGTTGGGCAAGGGACGTAAGGAGAGAATTCTACCGGTGGGGGAAAAGGCCCAAAAAAGCCTTAAGTTATATATCCGACTTCGAAATCAGAAAAGTAAGATGGTCAATAGTGCGCTTTTTTTAAACAACCGTGGAACCAGGTTCAGCGATCGCGGCATTAGGCGTATAGTTGTAAAGTATGGTCGTAAAGTATTGCTCAAAGCCGGGCTTGGACCACACATGCTTAGGCATAGCTTTGCTTCACACATGCTTCAGTCAGGAGCCGATCTTAGGGTTATTCAGGAGTTGCTGGGACACGCATCGCTTTCATCCACTCAGGTGTATACGCATCTGGATGTTGCGCATTTGATGGATGTTTACGACCGGGCGCATCCACGGGCATCAAAAGAATGAGCACATTATAAGGAGGAACTAGGTTTATGTTTCATGCAACTACCGTAATAAGTGTTCGACGCGGTGACAAGGTAGCTTTGGGCGGTGACGGTCAGGTAACTCTTGGACAAACCGTGATGAAGCATAATGCAAGAAAAGTACGCCGAATGTATAACGACAAAGTACTGGCCGGCTTTGCCGGAGCTACAGCCGATGCATTTACCCTGTTTGAGAAGTTTGAGGCCAAGCTTGAAAGTTATCACGGCAATCTTATGAGGGCTGCTGTGGAGCTGGCAAAGGATTGGCGCACAGACAGAATGCTCCGGCGGCTTGAAGCTCTGTTGATTGTTGCCGACAAGGAAAATACTCTTATCATATCAGGTACAGGCGATGTTATCGGGCCTGAGGACGGCATAGCGGCCATCGGCTCAGGAGGAGCCTATGCCCAGGCTGCGGCAAAGGCCTTGTTTTTGCATTCCGGCCTTGATGCCGCCGGCATGGTGAAAGAGTCGTTGCGGATAGCGGCTGATATATGTATTTATACAAATACACAAATACATGTGGAGGAGTTGTAGGAGGTCACAAGTACCCTGTGGCTTGCCTAATTGTCAATATGGATGAAAGGAAACTGTTTGATGGATGATCTTACACCAAGAAAAATTGTTGAAGAGCTTGATAAGTACATAATTGGTCAGGGAGATGCCAAGAGGGCTGTAGCGATTGCTCTTAGAAACCGGTGGCGACGCAAACGCCTGCCGGATGAGCTTCGTGATGAGGTTTTGCCCAAAAATATACTTATGATCGGACCGACAGGCGTCGGCAAGACGGAAATAGCCCGCCGCCTGGCCCGCCTCACAAACGCCCCGTTTATTAAGGTTGAGGCATCGAAGTTCACAGAGGTCGGTTACGTGGGGCGTGATGTGGAGTCAATGATTCGTGACCTCACAGAACTTGCGGTGAATATGATAAAGTCGGAGTTGTTTGAGCAGGTTAACGAAAAAGCTAAGGCTCAGGCGGAAGAGAGGCTTCTGGACCTTCTGCTTCCAAAACCACGCAGAGCTTCAGCCCCTTCTGCTTCTTCTGCCGTAGATGTGTTGGAAAGTGGCGATACGTCAACATCGGCAGCAGTAGAAACACGTGAAAAATTACGGGAATTGCTGCGCCAGGGGAAACTGGATACCCGCTATGTTGATATTAAAGTAAAAGAAAAAATCATGCCTTTTGGTGTGGTTTCCAATATGGGTATGGAAGATCTTGAGAAAAACTTAAAAGAAATGCTTGGCAGCATGCTTCCTGAGAAAAAGAAACACCGCAAGGTAAAGGTTCCGGAGGCTCTTCGTCTTCTTACACGGGAGGAGGCAGCCAAGATGATCGACATTGAGAAAGTCACTCAGGAAGCCGTCACAAGGACTGAGCAGGCTGGCATTGTCTTTATTGACGAGGTGGATAAGGTTGCCGGCAAGGCGTCACATGGGCCGGATATATCGCGTGAGGGCGTTCAGAGGGACCTTTTACCTATAGTTGAGGGGTCTACCGTATCGACAAAGTACGGACCGGTACATACGGATCACATCCTGTTTGTAGCCGCAGGTGCTTTCCATGTGGCTAAACCTTCGGATCTTATACCTGAGTTGCAAGGCCGTTTTCCTATACGTGTAGAGCTTGATTCGCTTGGTAAGAATGAGTTTATACGCATTTTAACGGAACCCAGAAATGCACTAATTAAACAGTATTGTGCCCTGCTGGCAACCGAATCCGTAACCCTTTCCTTCCAGGATGATGCCATCGATAAGATTGCCCAGATTTCAGAGTATGTAAATGAACAAACCGAAAATATCGGTGCCAGAAGACTTCAGACAGTACTGGAACGCCTGCTTGAGGATATCTCGTTCAATGCTCCGGAAATGGCTGGAACAGAGATTTCTATAGACGCTGCCCATGTAGAAAAGGTTCTAAACGATATAGTTGAAGATAAAGATTTAAGCCGGTACATTCTGTAGAATTTATTCTGTACACAAGATCACCTCTCTACTTAAGGAGAAACGTATTATGGATTCTGTAAACAGAAGACGTGTTATAAAGCTTCGTGTCAGTGTAGATGGCAATAAGTATATAGGCCACGTTCAACTGCCTGATAACGTGGACCGTATGTCGGATCTTTTAAATGACAAGAAACCTTTTCTGAAAATTAAAAACGTAAGTTCTTATGAACCAATCCGTAAAGACTCAGAGTTTATTATCAATAAGGAACATATTGATTATGTTCAAGTTCTTGAGGAAACACCCCTTATTGTAGCAAATAAAATACCTGGGAGTTTCTACAAAATCAGGGTTAAAACTCTGAATTTTGAGATTCAAGGCGGACTTTTTGTGCCGAGTAACGGTGAGATGCCCATGGACATAGTTAACGACGATCGGTTATTTCTCAGTATTAAGGAAGCTGAAATTATAAATACGCCGGAACGTTACACCTTTCTTGGAATTTCCAAGCGTAAAATATGTACGGTCGAGGTTTTCCAGGCGGATTCGTAATAGATTCCGGCCAGCCACGCCTGCTGAAAAGATCATGAGGAAGCTTTCTATGGCAATCGTCTATTAGCCGGTTTTAAAAAAAGATATTGTGTCTTCCAGGTCTTTAGCTTGAGCGGACAACTCTACGGCCGTAGAGGCTATTTGTTCTGATGCGGATGCGTTCTGCTGTGTAACTTGATCCAATTGCTGTATCGCCTTGTTTATCTGCTCCGCCCCAGCGTTCTGTTCGTTGCTTGCAGCGCTAATTTCCTGAACTAATTCTGCTGTTTTCTGTATGTCAGGAACGATTTTTGCCAGCATACTGCCGGCTTTTTCTGCTACTTCTACACTGGATATTGATAGCTGGCTGATCTCGGATGCTGCTATCTGGCTGCGTTCCGCAAGTTTTCTCACCTCAGAAGCCACCACGGCAAAGCCTTTGCCGTGCTCACCTGCCCGTGCCGCCTCTATAGCGGCATTCAAGGCCAGTAAGTTTGTTTGGCGGGCAATCTCTTCAACTATCGAAATTTTGTTGGCAATATCCTTCATGGCGCTTACAGCTTCTGAAACGGCTTTGCCACCTTCCCTGGCATCCACGGCTGTTTTCACAGCTATCTTTTCGGTCTGAATAGCGTTATCGGCGTTCTGTTTTATGCTGGATGTCATCTCCTCCATCGACGCAGATGCCTCCTCGGCAGCTGCCGCCTGCTCTGTTGCACCTTGCGACATAGTTTCGGAGCTGTTGCTTAATTCCTGGCTGTTAGAGACTACCTGATTGGTTGCAGATCTTACATGACCTACAACACTGCTGAGTTTTTCGACCATGTTGTTGATACTGAAAATAGCCTGCCCGATATCATCCTCAGTTTTTGTTGTTCCTTGAATATTAAGGTTTCCCTCAGCAACATTATCGAGCAATTTTCTGAGATCTCTTACAGGTGTTATGGCAAGCTTTTTCATGAGAGTAAACAAGATGGCGACAAGAGTTGACAGGATAACAGCCCCAAGTATAACTGTTCTGTTTAAGGTGGAGGCCACTACCTCCTGCATAGGTCCCAGGTCTGCCAATATTTCGAAAGCTCCATGCTGTTCACCTTCAGCCCATCCTTCCATCTTGAGCCCAAGTGGATCATAACCTTTACCTGCGGGATAATCTTTTTCCGTACCATGACAGACCAGGCACTCCTTCTGGAGAACGATAGCTCTCATATAGCGAAGTGAATTTATATTTTCGTCTACAACCCAGTACTCTTCCAGGTTAGATGCCGACATTTTTTTAATCATTTCCCTTTCGATGGGGATAGCCTCGTTATCTTTATTTCTTGCCTGAATTTTTGTAACTCTGAATGTGTAACCACTTTTTTCGGCATTTGTCTGGCCAACAGTCCATCCTGCCACAATAGGTATTATGTTGTAGTAAGCAGTTGTCCTAACTCTTTTAATTATTTCCTCAGGCGTTTTAGCTCCAGCAATTTTTCTCTTTACCTCTTTCATTAATCTTTTTTCGTCAAACACCTTGAGTTTTCTTTGTTGTGATACATAATTTCTAGCATTTTCAGCCTGAATGGTGATCGCTCTGGATTTTGAGATAAGAGAGTTAATAGCATTCTCTTCGATCTGTTTTTTTATAAAGAAAAAATTTACAACATAGCTCAGTACAAAGCTAATCACCACAACAGTGATGATTTTTGTTCCAAAATTAACTTTTTTTAAAAAAGACTTATAATCGTTTTTCATGATGGCTTACACTCCTTTTAAACCCTGCTTTAATCGTTTTTGAATATAGCCAACTAATTAATACAATCGGTATGTTTAAGTATCGGTAGTACGGG